>JAAVZQ010000072.1 GCA_022791735.1 Clostridia bacterium | reverse complement strand
ACCTGAATTTGTTCATTATACTTTCTTAATTCTGTCTCATTTGCATTATCAAATCCAAAATATTTTACATTTTTTGCACTATTTCCAAACTTTCCTTCTGCCAAATCCTGAAATGTTGTAACAAATTCAAAATTTTTCCTTAGCATTGTATATAAGAAATAGTCTCCTGCATTCCTATCATTCCAATCAAAATCATCCAATATATCACTAGTTTCATTAAACTTGTCTTTTATAGCCTTCTCTATCTCTTTTTTTAGCTCCAATGATGGATATCCATATACTTTATAGTAATACTTGTCTGATATATCACTCTCCTTAAAAGTCCCTTTGTTTAAGTTCTCTACAACTTCTAATTGTGGCTCAAACACTATGTCTTGTTTTGCTAAATCATTTTTCAAATCATTCCAAATAAGTTGGAAAGTTCCACACCAAATTGTATTTTCTTGAACCTTATCTTCTAATGTAAGTGCTATATTTATTCCCTCTGTTTGACTTGGATTTTGCCCTTTCCATTTTCCTATACCTACATCTCCTAGCTCCATTAATCTAGGTATAAAACAAATTCCTATTATCACTAAAATTGATATAAGTATTACTATTATCAGTTTTTTGTTCATTTGTATCACCCTTTTACCTTTCTAATATTTAGACGAATTAAAATACAATTTTGGTTGGTGTTGACAATCTTTAATTTTTTCTAATAACATACAGTTATAAGTTTATGCAAATCATACTTTATACCAAGTTTTACTTTTTATTCTTTGTTTTCTTTAATGGAACAATCTTTATTGTATATCCCATAGGATATAATAATTTAATCAACGTTGAAGTTTGTGGTGAACGAGCAAATTTTTCTATCCTTGCAATAGACGGTTGTATAATACCACTTTTCTTGCTTAATTCTCTTTGTGTTAAATTAGACTTTTTCCTTACTGCAATAGCTGATTTTATAAGCTCCTTTTCAAGTTCTATTTCTGCCTCTTCTTCTGGTGTAAAATTAAACTCTTTTCTCACTTCTTCCCAGTTTTCAAATTCGCTCATTTATCTACACTCCTTTTTTTGTAATCTTCTAATAATCTTTTTGCCTTTTCAATTTCTAATTTAGGTGTTTTCTGTGTTTTCTTTGTGAATATACTTAGTAATACAAATTTACTATTATAATAACTTGCAAATAGTATTCTATCTCTTAGTGGTCTAAGTTCCCATATTTCTTTAGCAATTTTCTTTATATATGGTTCTTTAAGCGTTAATCCAGATTCCGCTAATAAATCTATATATGCACTTATCTTCTTACTTCTTTGTCTATTTTCTTTGCTATTATTCTTATTTAATTTCTGTATATATTCATGAACCTCACTTTTACCATGCTTATCCTTGTACAATTCAACAGTGTACATTTTTATCACTCCTTATATTATATCCTAAAAGCTATCAAAAAGCAATGCATTTTAATTAATAATTTTTAGTTGTTACTATAATTAATTATTTAAATTTGATTTTTTATTTGGGAGAATTCCCAAAGATAAATTTTGCAAGTACTAAAGCTGTAATTTTAAAAATTTGATTTTAATTATGTATTATTTATATAACGCTTTGCTAAATATGTCAAGGAAAATCGTTCGACATAAAGAATAAAAAAAACAACTTGGTGCTATAATGTGAAAATTTGTTAAATATCTAAAATAGCAATACTGGATGAAATACTCCAATATTGCTATTTTTATGTGATGTAGTTAAAATGGCGTACTTGAATAACATTTGACCATCATTGACTATATAAATTTCTAGATGACCAAAGTAGAACGAGAACAATTACGAACCTCGCTGCTACCAGACGGATAGCTGTTAGTTCTGAGGGAAGATGGACAGCTACTGCCAGAACCATAGATATCACCGTCCACGCACAACACGAACAATAGTACTATATGTTTCAAGCGTCAAATCATATCCATTTCCAGCCATATCATAGATATTATTTACTGCATAAACTGTACTTGAACCTGTAGTTGTTGTGCTATTTGTGCCATAATGTCCTTTTCCTGTACTGTTATATACATAGTCCTTTTTTGCTCCTCCTTGTGTATCAAACCATATCATTGTTTGGTCCCACTGACTTCCCCATATCATACTACTCTTTATTCCATTTTCATTTATCATATCTTTATTCATTTGATATAACTTATACCATGTTTGATTTGCTATATCTGCATTTCCTTTTACTGTTACTGCTTTTGCTGTTGATACTGCTCCTGTTTCATATCTTCCTATATAAAATCCGTGGTACTTTTCAATACTCGCCTCCATTTTTGCAAACTCTGCTTCTAATTGTGCTTTAAACTGGTCTGCATTCGTTATTCCTGTTATTCCTGCACTGCTATAATTACTTGCAACTGCATCATATTCTGAACCATTATCACCTGTTATTACATCTGGCTCACGATATCCTGTAGCACTCCATGCTATTTCTGTATATTCTTTTTTGGTTATATCAAAATTATACAACTGTCCTACAGTTTTCCCATCATGTGTCGTAAACATCTTACTTGGATCTGGTACTGGTACCCATACAAATTGATTTCTTGTAGTCATAGCTGTATCTACATTGCTATCATTTACTTCATCTGCCCCTTGATATATTACAAATCCATCTTCTACTGTATTTTCTCCAGTTGCTTTTGATGCTACAAATCCTTTTGGCACTGGTACTACTACATTATCTGCACTTTCAACTGGCTCTACTTTTGTTTTATCCCAATTTGCTGTCGTGTCTGGCGTTGGATTTGGTGTATCTGGTGTTGGATTGCTTCCTCCTATATCATAGCTTTCTATTTTATTTACTATATCTTGTATATCCTTATCTAAATCTTCAAATGTAATTTGTTCTTTTTTCTGTGCATCTGCATAATTTACTGCTCCATTTACTGCTGTATCTATTATTCCACTATTAAATGCTGCATTTATTGTCACTGCTGCTAGTATCACTAGCACTATTATCGTAATTATTAAAGCTACTAGTGTGATACCGTTTTTCTTGTTTTAGATTTAGTTTTTTCTTTTTATTCATCTTTTCCTATCTCCTTTGTATTTTTCATTTTTAAGTCTAGCCTTTGAATTTACAAGCATCAGTATGATACCGTTTTTTATTCTAATCTTTGAAACGTTATATTAAAACATTTTGTTCTATTTTTGATTTTAGCATTCGTTTAAATGAATGTCAATAAATTTTTAATTAATTTGTTAAATTTTACATGATTTACCATGTAGTTCTTAACCAATGCATATAAAACTCAAAGAACAGGACAAACGATACTAAAAATTGTTTGTATTTATTATCTCTTTTTTCTTTGCTTTTATACATGTTTTAAGGGCGATTATTAGTCGCCCTATCTTTTGTGTTGTTTTATACAATCTTTGTTACAATTCGCAGTTAAATAGATTTAAAGCTGTGAGTTGTAACAAATCTTTCCCCCACCAAAAACAATATCGCCTACATAAAATACAGCAGACTGTCCTGGAGTTATTGCCCTTTGTGGTTCATCAAAAACAACTTTTATCTTTCCCTCTTCTTCTCTTATCTTTGCTTTTGCGGACTTTGCAGAATATCTAGTCTTTACTTCTACCTCTATTTCTTCTTTTATTTCATCTACAAGAAGCAAATTTATATCTGAAACTTCAATTTCTTTTTTATATAGCTCTTTTTCCTCCCCTACTATAACCTCATTTTTTTCTTTATTAAATCCAAGCACAAATAGTGGAACTTTATACGAAATACCAAGCCCTTTCCTCTGCCCTATTGTATAGTTATATAATCCTGTATGCCTTCCTAAGACTTCTCCACTGCTATTTACAATATTTCCACTCTTTGGTTTTAAGTTTGAATTATTCTCTAAAAATTTTTTATAATTTCCATCAGGAATAAAACAAATATCCTCACTATCTGGTTTATTTGCAACATCTAACTTATTTTCTCTTGCAATCTTTCTAATTTCTTCTTTATTTGCAAAATCTGCAAGTGGAAACACAATATATTGTAATAATTCTTTTGGAATATTCCATAAAACATAGCTTTGATCTTTACTTCCTGCATTTGATTTTTTCAAAACCCATCTACCATACTTTTCACTATACTCTGTTTTTGCATAATGACCAGTTGCAATATACTTGCAATCAAGTTCTTTCGCCTTTTCATACATAACTCCAAACTTCATATATTTATTGCACTCTATACATGGATTTGGAGTTTTACAATTTGCATAACAATCTATAAAATCATCTATAACATGTTTTCTAAATTCTTCCTTATAATTATATGTAAAATGAGGAATACCAAGAGATGCGCATACATTTTTTGCATCTAAATATGTGTCTTTATTACAACAGCTACTTCCTACAAATAATTCTAAAGTCGTACCGTATTACTTCATAGCCTTGTTCTTTAAGAAGAAGTGCTGAAACGCTACTATCAACCCCTCCACTCATACCTAATAATACTTTTTTCATTTTATTTTCATTCCTTTCACAATGCACAAACCAAGTTTGGAAAAGAATTAGTATAGTGCTAGGCGTGTGAGATAAATATTCCCTGAGGCGTACAAAGGTACGTAGATTGCTGATGCTGTTAAGGCTTTGCCTGTTACAGCGTCAGTATGCAGAGCTGGGAAATTTACCGAACAACAACGACGCAATATGCTGATTATTTTTCAAACTTTTTATCTAACATATCTTCTACCGTATGCCACGCAAGAAGTGCACACTTCACCCTAGCTGGCATATTAGATACATTTTGAAATGCAATTGCATCTTCTAATTTTCTTAAATTCTGTTCATCAGTCTCTTCCCTTTTAATCATAGCAATAAAAGTCTCTATAATCTCTTTTGCCTTCTCTATGTCTTTTCCCTTTAAAGTATCAATCATAATAGAAGTAGACGCTTGAGAAATCGCACACCCGTGTCCAGTAAATGCCATATCTTCAATTATATCTCCATTTAGCTTTAGCTCCAAACTTATTTCATCACCACAATTTGGATTATGTCCCATTTCCTCAAAATCCGCATTGTCTAGCTTTTTCTTATTATACGAATTCATACTATGCTCCATAATTAAGTCATTATAAACATCTTCCATAAAATTAATCCTTTCTATGTTAAATAATTTATAGCTAATAAAACTCAAAGTCCGCGACAGGAGGACATCACCATACTTTAAAGCTATAAATTGATTATTTTATATACTTTTTAAACATATTATACGCTTCTTGAAGCGCATCCACAAGCCTGTCCACATCTTCTTTAGAATTATAAAAGTAAAAACTTGCACGACAAGTAGAATCCAAACCTAAATATCTCATAAGAGGTTGTGCGCAGTGATTACCAGACCTTACACATACACCCTTAGAATCCAAAATACTTGACACATCGTGCGGATGAACCCCTTTTATATTAAACGAAATAACTCCAGAATGATTTTCCTCATTTGGTGTTATATATAATGTCAAATAGTCAAGTTTTGAAAGTTTCTCCCTTGCATAACCAAGTAGTTCTTTTTCTATCTCTTCTATCTTTTCATATCCTAAATTTTCTATATAATCAATTGCAGCACCAAGCCCAATCACACCTTCTACATTTTGCGTTCCTGCTTCAAACTTATTTGGAAGAGGCGCATAAGTTGTATCTTGCTCATGTACATACTCTATCATATCTCCACCCATCAAAAATGGGTTCATATCTTTTAAAAGCTCTTTTTTTCCATATAGTACTCCTATTCCAAGAGGAGCAAGCATTTTGTGTCCTGAAAAAACTAGAAAATCCGCATCTAATTTTTGTACATCAATTTTCATATGTGGTATACTTTGAGACGCATCTATAATCACAATCGCACCTTTTTTATGTGCAATTTTAATAATCTTCTCTATATTATTTACAGTTCCTAAAACATTTGAAACATGAGCAATACCAACTATTTTTGTCTTATCTGTAATCTTTTTTTCTATTTCTTCATCTTCTATTTCAAAATCATCATTTATATACATATAGTTTAGCTTTGACTTAGTCATTTTACATATTTTTTGCCATGGAACCAAATTCGAATGATGTTCCATTATCGAAATTACAACACTATCATTTTCTTTTAAGTTATCTAAACCATAAGAATATGCAAGCAAATTCAAACTCTCTGTTGCATTTTTAGAAAATATTATCTCTTCTCTATGTTTTGCATTTATAAACTTTTGTATTTTATCACGTGTATTTTCGTAAACTTCTGTTGCTTCCATACTTAAAGAATATGCTCCTCTATGTGGGTTTGCATTATACTTTTCATAAAATTCCTTTACAGCATTTATAACCTGAATTGGTTTTTGAGTTGTAGCTCCACTATCTAAATATGCAATATCCTTATTTTTTAATAATGGAAAATCATTTTTTAATTCATTCATCTTATCCGTTCCTTGTATAAATATTTAGGTTTTTAACTGGTTGCCTATAAACCATTTTAATTATTCACAGCAAACTAAACTTAAAGTCCGCGCAGAGAAGTAATATTTCTTTTTTTCGTAGTGACGCGCAGGGAAGCTCCCCGAATAGAAGCGCCCCGTTGCGAATGGAGGGGCCGAAGGAGCCCGACAGCAAGGAACAAGAGAAAAATAAATATTACTTCTCGTGGCAGGACAGACGATATCTTAAGCTGTGAATTTTAAATTGCTTAGTTTAATCTAGCATCAATCTCATTTAAAATTTCTGATTTTAAATCCTCATTCTCAATTCTTTGTATAATTGCATTAAACCTTGCCCTCACCATAAGCTTCATAGCTTCCTTCTTATCAAAACCACGGCTCATAATATAAAATAGCTCTTTATTTCCTATCTTGCCTGCTGCTGAACTGTGATTTCCTTCTACATCCTCTTCTTTGCAAAGTAACATTGGAAGTGAAATAGCCCTTGCAGTATCTGAAAGTAACATACAGAATTCATTTTCATTACCCTTTGCTTTCTTGCTACCCTTCTTAAAATCAATTGTACCTTTAAAATGTTTCTTAGCCTTGTCTTTTAAAGCACCTTGTACTTCTATTTCAATTTCTGACTTTTCCCCTCTTAATTCTCCTATATAATTCAAATCAAAAAGCTGTTCATCTTTTCCAAGATATATAGTATTTAAAGTATTTTTCGATGATTTACCGAAAGTTATTAGAATAATAATTTGTTATACTATTTTTTCCTCCGAAATCTACTATTATATAATTTACATTTGCATTATCTTGTATATCATTTTCAATGCTCAAAAAATTGCTAGACTTACCATTTAAAAAGTTTACAATAGTCACATTCACTTTTGCATTATTATTTGCATGAACCCTTATCACTCCATTATGATAATACTTTAAGTCCTCTTCTGTTTGATATTTTATTAAAATACTTGATGTAGTATTTTCGTTTGCAACAATTTCAATATTGTCAATTAAGCTAATATTATCCTCATCAAAAGTATTTAATATCTCTACATTAGAATTACTAGAAAGCATAAGTTTCAATCTATGATTTGCATTATTTTCTATCTCTTCTAGCAAACTCTCACTCACTCCATAGACTAAATCGCATTTACTTACATCATCACTTACATAATCTATATCAATTCCATTAATCTCAATATTATCAAACCCTTGATTTTTATATATAACATCTGCTTCATCAATCTTAATATTATTTATATTAAAATTTCTAGCAGTCCTCACAGGCGTTTCATTTAGTTTTAACATGAATTTACTCCTTTTTATAATATATTCTCTGTTGGCAAAAGAATTAGTATAATGCTAGGCGTGCAAAGGTAAGAGTCACGGAGGCGTACGTTGGTACGCAGATAGTGACCTTACCTGAGCAACAACGACGCAGTATGCTGATTATTTTGTCAACCTATACTCCCTTCTAACTCTAAATTGATAAGATTATTCATCTCAACCGCATATTCAACAGGCAGTTCCTTTGAAATCGGATATGCAAACCCTCTCACAATCATAGCTTTTGCATCTTCTTCTGAAAGCCCACGGCTCATCAAATAAAATATTGCTTTATCACTTATCTTACCAATCTTGGCTTCGTGTGAAAATTCCACTTCATCTGTTCTAATATCATTTACTGGGATAGTATCTGAAATTGAAATATCATCTAGCATAAGCGATTCACACGAAACTGACGATTTAGAACCTTTTGCATTTTCATTTATTCTAATAAGTGACCTATATGTGCACTTTCCTCCATTTTTTGAAATAGACTTTGCATTTACCAAACTTGAGGTATTTTCTGCATTATGCACTGCTTTAAAACCATTATCAAGGTTTTGTCCTCCGCCTGCAAAAGAAATCCCTGTAAATTCTGTTTTTGCACCTTCTCCGTTCAAAATACTCATTGGATAAAGCATAGAAATCTTTGAGCCAAACGAACCAGACACCCAATCCACTTCTGCATTTCTCCCTACAATTGCCTTTTTTGTATTTAGATTTAGCATATTTTTTGACCAATTTTCTATTGTAGAATATCTTAAATAGCTATTATCTTTAACAAAAAGCTCCACACAACCAGCATGTAAATTTACTTTATTGTATTTTGGTGCAGAACATCCTTCTATAAAATGCAAACTTGCACCTTCATCAACTATAATCAAAGTATGTTCAAACTGTCCAGATTCTGGAGAATTTAGCCTAAAGTATGATTGAAGTGGTATATCTACTTTTACGTTTTTAGGTACATATACAAAAGAACCACCAGACCAAACTGCTCCATGAAGTGCAACAAATTTATGGTCATTTACTGGAACACATTTCATAAAATGTGCTTTTACAAGCTCAGGATACTCTCTAACAGCAGTTTCCATGTCTGTATATATAACACCCTGTTTGATTAATTCTTCTTTCATACTGTGATATACAACCTCTGAATCATATTGTGCTCCAACTCCTGCTAAACTATTTTTTTCTGCATCTGGGATACCTAATTTGTCAAAAGTATTTTTGATGTCCTCTGGAACATCTTCCCAAGAACTATTTAGTTTAGTCTTAGGTCTTACATAAGTTGCAATTTCACTCATATCAAGTTCAGATAAATCAGGTCCCCATGTTGGAAGTTCTAAACTATTATACACATCTAATGCCTTTAGCCTAAACTCTCTCATCCAGTCTGGATCATTTTTTTGTTTTGAGATTTCTTCTATTATGTCAGGCGTTAGGCCCTTTTTTATCTTAAAATCATATTCATCTTTATTCTTTATGTCATAAATATTTCTATTTATTTCTTCTAGATTAGTTTTACTCATTGTTTCTGTCCTTTCATTTTGACTTTTATGTAAATTCGTAGTATAATATAATTACAACAATTTATAAGGAGGCTTTCTTATGTACAAACTTCTTGCAGCTGGGATATGTTGTATTCTCGCATTGCTGAATATAACACATCAACTCCCTGGCGACGCTGCCATTTGCCTTTGCATTACTTCCGTATTATGGGGATTTGGCGCTGACGATATCTCGAAAAAAAAGAAGTAACACCAAAAAGTGAGTATCCAGAACGGTCACCCATCTATAGGGTGGCTGTTCCTTATTTTATTCCCTTAAACTCCTTGTAGCCGTTCTCCTCAATTTGTTTTGCAAGTTCTTCTCCTCCTGTTGTTATAATTTTTCCATCTACCAAAACATGCACATAATCTACTTTTAGACTGTGCAAAATCTTAGTATTGTGAGTTATTATAAGAACTGCATTCTCATCATTTTTAAACATTTCAATACCTTTTGAAACAGTCTTTATCGCATCTACATCAAGTCCTGAATCTGTTTCATCCAAAATTGCAAGCTTAGGATTTAAAACTAGCATTTGCAAAATCTCATTTTTCTTCTTTTCTCCACCAGAAAACCCTACATTCAAGCTTCTTTCTTGATATTTCGGATTTATATTTAATTCTTCCATATACTTTTTTAGTTCAGCTTTAAACTCAAATATTTTAACAGGCTTTCCTGTAACTTTACCTTTTGCATATTTCAAAAAATTTGTTACACTGATTCCTGGTATTTCTTCTGGAAGTTGAAAAGACATAAAAACACCTTTTCTTGCAATCTCGTCTGTATTTACATTAGTTATATCTTCACCATCAAAAATAATGTTTCCAGCCTTTTTCATATATTCAGGATTGTTAAGTATTGCATTTGCAGTTGTTGTCTTTCCGAGAACCATTTGGTCCCATTATTACATGGATTTCTCCCTTATTTATTTTTAGATTTATTCCCTTTAAAATCTCTTTATCTTCCGCATTTACATATAAATCATTTATTTCTAATATGTTACTCATAATAAATTCCTTTCTGTTCTCCTTTTGCAAGACCTACACTTCTCCTTGCTCACATCATAATCACAATCTAAATCATTTAAATCCAAAACCTTATGCACATACTTTGCAAGATTATTGATTGTCCCATCACTTATTGCAAGCTTTATCTTTTCCGCTTCGCTTGCTGCAATATCTTCATCTAGATTAAGCACGTCCTTTAGGAACAAATAAACAATATCATATGCCTCTAGTATCTTTTTTGCCAAATTCTCTCCGTTTCTCTGTTAGTTCTATTGTTCCATAAGATTCATAATTCAAAAAACCATTATCCTTTAAATTATATATTGCCTTATTTACACTTGGCTTAGTACAATTCATTTTATTAGCTACATCTGTAACCCTTATATTTCCATATTGCCTTTTTAAAACATACATTGTTTTCAAATATTCTTCTAGTGATTTTGAAATCATATTAGTTATTCCCCTTTTTATCAATGTTATCCAAAGTTAACAATTTTAATTATATTACCTTTCAATTTGTTTGTCAAGGTTAACAATTTGTTTTTTTAATAATTTCTTGACTTCATATCAAACAAACTCTAATTATAATACTTTATTACAAAAGTTGTTCCATCTCCGCTTCTTAGATACCACATCTACATGTCCATTATTTTCCTTTATAATTGACTTTGCAAGTGCAAGCCCTATTCCTACACTATCATTTGATGAATTTTTTCCTTTATAAAATCTTTCAAATATATGAGGCAAATCCTTTTCATCTATCCCTATGCCATAATCTTTAATCTCTATTTTAGTATATATATTATTTTGCTCATAATCTATATCAATTTTAGAACCGTCATAAGAATGCTCCACACAATTTTTCAAAATATTTGTTATTGCCTCGACTTGCCATTTAAAATCACAATTTATCTTTTCCGCTTCATTACCAGATAGATTTATCTCAACATCTTTCAAATCACACAAACCTGCTACATTTTTTATAGCTTCTCTTAAAATATCTACTACCTTCTCATCTTTATTTATAAAACTTATTGTATTTGCATCAAACTTTGAAAGCTTAAGAAGAGAATTAACCAAAAAATTAAGATTAATAATTTCCCTTTTTATATCTTTTATAAATCCCTCTCTAGTCTTAACATCCATATCCTTATCTTCTTTCATGTTATCTAGCATTATAGTAATAGATGTCAAAGGGGTTTTTAACTGATGCGATATATCAGACAAGGAATCCTTTAGCTTAACTTTGTCTTCCATAGAATTCTCAGCAACTTCCTTTAACATAACCGTTGTCTTATAAACCTCATTTTTTAAAATAGATAATTCATCTTCTGTATTATCCTCGATATCTAATGCATAATTTCCTCTATTTATTTCTTCAATATACTGTGTTATCTCTTTTAATTTTTTATCCTTTTTATAATTATAACCTAAGAAAATTGCACTTAAAGAAATGAATAGTATACCAAATATCATACCCTCTATTCTCAAAAATCGTTTAAAATGAATATCATTTTCAGCAATAACAGAATCCTTAGATAAATCAATACCATATTCCCTTAATTCATTTTCTTCTCTATCAGTATAATTTAATAATTCTGCAATCTCAGCTATTTTAACATCTGGATAAACCTCTTTTATACTTCCTACCATTTTATTTAATTTTAAATTAAATGTCTCAGTATATTTTCTATACTCTTTATAATTAATAAACAAGAAAACAGCACTTATAACTAAACAAACAATTAACCCTAAAACTATTGCCTTTTTTAAATCTATTTTATTCTCCATCTATCCTATACCCAATCCCTTTTATAGTAACTATTATATCTTCCTCTAACTTCTCTCTAATCCTTTTCATATACACTGTGACCGTATTATTATTTACATCATTTCCTGTCCAATCCCATATCTTTTCTATAATCTCATCTCTTGTTACAACTTTATTCAAATTTAAAAATAACAAATGTAATATCTTAAGCTCTATATTACTTAATTCTACAGCCTTCTTAGCCTTATACACTTGCATTTTATCCATATCAAACTCTATATCTTTAACATGTATTATTTGATTTTTTCCCCTAGACAAAACTTTATTAATTCTTGCAATTAATTCCTTAGTAGAAAACGGTTTAGTTATATAATCCTCTGCACCAAGTTCTAATCCCTTTACTATATCATTTTCATCATCCCTTGCAGTTAAAAATATTGTAGGGATTTTCTTTTTAATTATATCACTTTTATACAAATCAAACCCGTTCCCATCTGGAAGAGACACATCAAGAATTACTAAATCTATCTTCTCTTTATCCATTATCTCTATTGTACACTTCACATTTTCTGCATGCAAAACCTTGTATTCCTTTTGCTCTAAAGAATACATAAGCCCCTTCGCAATACTTAAATTATCTTCTACTAGTAATATTTGCATAAATTTCCTCCCTTTTATTGAACTATATTATACAACAAAAATGAAGGCAAATCTAGCCCCCATTTTAGATATGTATACTATACTAACAGCTAAAACAACTTAAAGTCCGCATAGGGGATTTCAATTAATAATTTCTTCGATGATTCTTACGCTTAAGAAAATGTTTGAGCTTTGCTCATTACATTTTCTTAAGGGGGGAGATTTTCGAAAAATTATTAATTAATCCCCGTTGCAGGACAAACGACATTTTAGGCTGTGATTGTTCCTTTAAATATTGTCCTTCCTTATAGTCTCAATCGTATTTTGCCTATTAATCTTACCCACACTATACTTCATAATCATAAATATCAATATAAACACCGCAAATATTGAAATGATTATCGCTGTACTTGGGAAGAAAAAGTCTGAGCTTTCGCCCCCAAAAGCTTTATATAAAGCCAAAGTTCCAAGGAGCCCTAACATAATTCCATATAGAAGAGATTTAGTACCATAAAATATCGTCTCCAGATTAATCATCCTGTTAAACTCTTTTTTTGTCATACCAATACTTTTAAGCATCGCAAATTCCTTTTGTCTAAGCTCCATATTTGATGTAATCGTATTAAATATATTAGTAACACCAATTAATGTTATTACTCCAATAAATCCATATAAGAATATCTTTATAACTAAAACCATTGTTTTTTCCTGTTTCGCCTCTTTTGCAAAATTTCTAATTACAGCATTTTGATTTATCTTCTCTATATTTTCTTCTAATTTATCTGCATTTCCAGACTGGATTGACATTTCAGCTAATTTAAATTGAGCATCCTTAAATCTATCAATATTTACAACTAAATATCCACCATAATAGAAATTTCTTTCTCTACCATAAGGTTTTATCTTTGATATAGCGCCAACTTTTATACTAATTTCTTTATCATTTTCATATGTTGTCTTATATTTATCTCCTACTTTTGTTGTTTCTGATATACCATATCTTCCCTTTATCGTATCTCCTTCTTTATAATTATATACTCTTTCTTTTATAGTTTCTACTTTTCCATTTATCTCTTGTATACCGTTATATTCATCTATCAAAATACCTGTGTCTTTTACTTTGTCATAGTTCTCTCCAATCTTTTTTACATACTTTCTATAAGTTACATCATCAAGACCAATTAATGAAAGTCCTAGATATTGATCATCCTCATCACCATCTATTGCATAATCTGTGCTTTTAATCCTACTTTTATCATATATTCTAAGATATTCATGATTTTCGGTTTCATATAACAAATAGTATTCATCTACCTCTTCAAGCGCTGCTATTTGGCTTACATCATCTGTATTTGGCATAAGCCATACATTATAGTCATAGTCTTCATAATAACCTGAAGTAAAACTAAACATATTATTTATAAAAGCATTCATTGTTATAAATATACAAATACTTACAGCTATTGATATAACAGTAGTCTTATACTTTTTCTTGCTCCTTTTTAGGTTTTTATATGCCAAAACTCCTCCTGTTTTAAAAACCTTTTGAATTATTTTGGGTGTTTTCAACTTTTTTGCTTTTAACTTTACATCTTCTGCATTTCTAAGTAATTGTATAGGATTTACCTTACTTGCTTTCTTAGCAGAAATGAACGCAGATAAATATATTGTCACAAAGCCTAAAACTGTAGATATAATTATACTCCATATATTTACACCAAGTAGTATTCCATTTATCCCTTCAAACAAGTATTCTCCAAGCATTGCACCTACTATTTTTAATAGAACAAATATTGCAAATATTCCAGATGCAACTCCAAGTGGTACACCAATTATACCAAGTAGCATAGCTTCATAAATTACACTTTTTTTAATTTGTTTTCTTGTTGCGCCTATTGATGCAAGTTCTCCATACATTCTCATTTTTTCTGTTATTGATATTGCAAAAGAATTTCTTATACAAAATACACTTGTAAACATAATTACAAAAATTATTACTCCCCCAACTGAAATGAATGTACTAACTGTATTATCTGAAAAAGCAAAAGCCTCCCATCTCAAAAGTTCTGTATTTAACTGATAATCATATTTTGTATCTGCCTCATGATTTTTTACACCCATATAACTACTTGCACCGTAGCAAATTTGTTATGCTCTCTTTGTAATTACTTGGATTTTTTAAAGATACATATAAATCTTTTGCATCAGATTGTAACCCTGTCGTAATAACCGTATATCCTGGATCAGAATATCCTTCAAAAGAATAGCTAGGTCTTTCTATTATTCCGAACCACTGTAAACTCATATGGTTTAGCATCTGCAATCTTTTCTGGCGCTTCCTCCCCATTATATGGGTTGCTTCCGTCTAAGTTCGTACCCATCTAAAGTTTGCCTTTTTCCTATATCTATATTAATTTTATCACCAATCTTTAGCTCTAAGCCTCCATTGTCCTTTATATGCTTACTTATGACTATCTCATTCTTATTCATTGCAAATCTTCCCTGTGTTAACTTGAAGTGAAGATTTTGCAAACCTTCATTACTCATAGAATATAACTTCAAATATGGCTTTCCTTCATTTTGCAATCCATCTAATTTACCATATCCAACTCTTTCTACTTCAAAAATATTATCAATATCTCTATTAGCTTTTATATCCTTTAACTCATTTTCTCTAATATCTCCTAATGATAAATGATAATATCCTGTTTCATTAATTGCATTTTGTATTAAAGTCTTTTGAACACTAGAAATAAGTGTTGCAGTTCCACAAATTAGTGCAGTCGAAAGCACTATCCCAATTATTGTACTAATAGTTCTTTTTTTATTCATTTTCAAGTTTTTAAGCGCTAAGCGTTTCAAAACATTCATAGTTTTCTATCTCCATTCCTCAATTTTTTCCGAGCAAACAAGAATTAGTAAGATGCTAGGCGTTCAAGGTAAATTATTGAAAACTAGGCTCATGCCTGTTTGAAATAATTTATCCGAAGAACAACAACGCAGATTGCTGATTATTGTTTGCTCGTTATTTTTCCGTCCTCAAGTTTTATAATCCTATCTGCTTGTTTTGCAATTTCCATATTATGAGTAATCATAATAATTGTTTGCTTATAATCCCTATTTGACTTCTTAAGAAGTTCAACTATCTCTTCACTTGACTTCGTATCTAGATTTCCTGTCGGTTCATCTGCAAGTATAATACTTGGATTAGTTATCATTGCCCTTCCAATAGAAGTTCTTTGTTGTTGTCCTCCGTGACAACTCACTTGGCAAATGCTTTCTTCTATCGCTTAAACCTAAAAGCTTAATCAAATCATCTAATACCTTCTTATTAACTTCTCTATTATCCAAATCTAATGGTAACAAAATATTTTCCTCAACATTTAAAATTGGAATTAAATTATAAAACTGATAAATAAGTCCTACTTGCCTTCTTCTAAATATTGCAAGCTCGTCATCAGAAAATTTATAAATATCTTTCCCATCAATATAAACTTTTCCGTGAACTTGGTCTATCCACTCCACCAATCAAATGTAAAAGAGTAGACTTTCCACTTCCAGATGCTCCAACTATTGCAACAAATTCTCCTTTATTTACTGAAAAAGAAACATCATTAAGTGCAATAACCTTTGTACCTCCCTCTCCATAAACTTTATTTAAATTCTCTACCTTTAATATTTCCATATTAAATTCTCCCTTCTCTATCTTTAACTCTATTATACAAAATCCAAAGTGACAACTAAGTGACATTAAGGAATTTTTAATAATTCACAGCAAAATAAACTTAAAGTCCGCGCAGGGTGTTCATATGTAAATTAAGAGTGAAAACCGCGCAGCGACTAACGGAGCTGAAAGCGACGGCGAATGGGGCAGACTTCATTAAATGATTTCAAAGTCTGCCCCAGTAAGGTTGAACGATTAATTTATATATAATACCCGTGGCAGGACAAACGATATTCAAAGCTGTGAATTACAAAAAAATACCAGTAGAAAAACTCTCATTTCCTACTGATATTTTTTAAACTAAGCCAAGCTTTGCTTTATCTCCATAATTCTATTTTTATAATTTTGTATAGAGGCTTTGGTCTTCATAATTTGCTTTTCATATAATGCACTTAACGCCTCAAAGTCTGTTTCAGATAAATCTTCCTCCTCTATTATTCCTGCTTTAAAATCTCTTTGTAGCTTTAGAATTCTTTGCTCCTCTTCATTGGATATAAACAAATTCTCTTTAAAATTTGTATTTTCTTGCTCTTTTATATGATTTACTTTTGGTGCTTCTATATATTTTTGCTCGTTACCTCCAAATGCATTTCTAAAAAACTCTTTTATTCTATCTAGCATCTTTTTCCCTCCTACAATTCTTCTTGGTCAGGCTTATTAGGAAGCTGTGCCTCATATTCCTCGCATAAAGCTTTTGCATCCTGCTCTTTTTCTTGCAATTCTGTTAATTCCTCGTCTAATTCCGCAATACTTCTTTTTCCCTTTGCAAGTAAAGCCTCTCTATATGCCTTTTTCTTAGCTTCTCTTGCTTCTCTATGTTTTTGTCCTACACTCTTCTTCTTTCCTGTTCTCTTAGCAAGTCTTTCTTTTAATTCTTCATTCTGCCTTTCTATTCTTGCTTCTTTATTTGCCTTTAATTCTTCTACTTCCTCTTCAGTAAATCTATATTTATTTGGCTTTTTATTTCTATCAAATGATGCTCCTCCTGTAACTGCTTTTTCTCCTCCAACACTTGCTAAGTTCTCGTTGACAAAATCAACTATTTCTTGGCTTCTATTTTTAATACCCTCTACAAAAGCCTTACCATCTTCATTATATAAATATTTATATGCTTGCCAAATCTGTGAACCTCTTATATTCATATCATCTAATCCAAGTAAAAGCATAAGTCCATTCTCGTCTGCCTCCATTATTGCCTTCATTCCAACAATTGCACCTGGTAATCCTTCAGCCATCTTAACCATCATGTCAATCCCTGTGTCATTTAGTTCTATCTTAGGTCTAGCTGTTGGGTCATCTGGAAGCATATCTCTTTCAAATCGACTAAATATAGGGCTATTAGAAAACATATTTCTTTCTGCTTCTCTTCTTTCTCTAGCACTTTGTACACTTGGTATTTCAATACCTAAGTTGTGTTCTTTAGCATAATCCTCAAGTAATTTTTTCTTGTCCTCATCATCAAATGCTATATCCCTTGTTGCTATTCTATCATTTAATACTTCTACTTTGTCTAAAATATCTTCAGGAGTTGCATATACAACAGTACCTCTACCTCCCATCGCATCACCAACAAATACGAAATTTTCTTGAACATATAAATTGTCAAGGGAATAATGCCTTCCCAATTCTACGAGTTCATCTCCTATTAACTCTTTTAGGCTCACTACTTGTCTTTCTGTTATAAGCTCTGGGTATCTTGCTTCAACTTTTGCAAGAATTCTTGCTCTCATGCCTTCTTTATCTTCATAGTCTTCTCCATATTGCTCTAGAATAGCATCTGCTATCATAGCAGTTCTTTCATGGTCTACTTCCGCTTCTGGTATAGATGTGTCTATTCCTTCTATTCCATTTTCGGCAATATATCTTTTTAACTCATCCTTTTTTCTATTTGCCTTAATGACATCAAAATAATTTCCTAAAAACGCATCAGTATTAGCTAATCCTCTAATTTCTCCCATTGTAATTCTGTACTCATCTCTTGCATATTCTGGTGTAGCATACGCAATACCTGGACGTAAGTCTTCTGTATTTACAATTGCATCTTCTTCTATTTTCAAGTGTAATCCAGTTATATATTCACCATTTGTCAAATTTTTAACTGCTTCTAAATCTGAAAAGCCATAATAGTCTAACTGCATTATTTTTGAATAATTTTTTGCTATTTCAGCAGCAAAGCTTTGAGTCATATCACCTGAAATTTTTCCTTCTTTATTTAAAACTCTATTTATATAACTTGCAATTCCTTGCACCTTAGCCATATCTACTGGTATTTCTTCTAGTGCGTCTTTATTTTGCACTTCTATTCCATTCTGTTCTGCATAAGTAATATATTTGTTTTTTAACTCTCTTCCCTTATTTGTAGAATAATTATCTCCACTTTGCTCAGAATATAACATATCACTATATATATCATCTATTCTAGTATTTATAGCTTCTGGAGAAGCATAAAACACATTAGTCCTACTTAGATTTTTGTCCTCCTCTACAACTAATCCATCTTGCACAGTAAGCTGATATCCAAAGCAGTGAAATTTCATAGGGTCTATACCATGCTTTATTGCAATTTCTGTTAATTCGCCATTATTTTCATGCATATCCCCTTTTACTTGTGTTATATTCGAAACGAAATTATTGTACCCATCACTGAGTAAATCGTAATAATGTTCTGTAAAATAGCTTCTTAGTTCTGCCTCAAAAGCACTTGTATCTATATCTTTTAATTGTTGACCATCTTCTAGTGTTATTCTATCTAATATACTTACTCCATTATCGCTTGGAACTTTAACCCTTTGGGCGAAAATTGAAACCAAAGCATCCACAACATTTGTGTCTACTTTTACATCTTGACTTTCATCATGTATTCCTAGTTCCTCCATCTCTTCACTAGATAACTGTTCTAAACTATTTGTATTCCATAATATCTCAATCGTACTTTTTGTGTTTGCATATAATTCATTTATTTGCTCTTGTTTTTCTTCAGCTGATAATTCTGATTTTTGTATTTGGCCATATTTTTTAGCAAAATCTCTCTTTACTTGTTTGACTGCCTCTTCTACTTTTTTTCTATCTTTATTATAATCCATTAAAATACCTCTTTCAAATTTTATCTACTTATTGAAATGATACCACACTAAATTGTCTTTTTCAACAAATTTGTTTGTTTGTAACACAATTGTAATATAGTAATTTCCGCTAAAACACTCCGTTCTCAATAGCAACAAAATGCGTGGTCAAAATGCTCCGTGCTTTACTTCCCAAAATTTACATTTACGCTTCCAATTCCGCCTTCTATTCTAATTACATCTTTACCGCTTCCATAAACTATGTCTTTACCTTGTGAAGCCCCATTTATTTTAAAGCTTCCGTATTCCTGTTTCTCCTAATATTTTATAATTATCTTCATTTCCTAAAAGAGTTATATCCATACCCCCAACACCGCATTCTATTTTGCTATCTCCTGTGATATCTGCACTTATATCGACTTTTCCAACACCTGCATCAAACTTTAAATCATTTAAGACAGAAGATGAAATGTATATTGCTCCTGCTCCTCCATTTAGATTTACCTTATCAAAATTTGAATTTAAAATTTCTAGTTTTCCTGCACTATGGTCTATATTTGCTCTATCAACATCTATCCCATCAATCTTAATTTTTCCTGCACCTGAATCTAAATTGAAATCACGTACATCCATATCCTTTGGTATAGTTAAATCAATAACAACATGACGATTGTCTCTCCAAAACCAATCATCATCTTCTCTTATCCTTAAAGTATCTGTCTTTACATCTACTTTCACTTTCCTACCCGACTTATCCATTTGAACTGTTAGTAAATCTCCTCCAGTTATTATATTTAACTCTGAATATGCTATATCAATATTTATCTTTTCAATATTCTTATATACATCCTCTGTATAAACATAATTATCTTTTTCATCTGATACACTAACATTGCTTTCACTATTCTCTGTTCCAATAAATTCACTAATTCCTACAAAACAAGAAATCCCAAATACAATCCAGCCAAATATATTTACTATTAAAACTATTGCCAAACAAATTGCAAAAACTTTTATAACCTTTTGAATTCCATTCACTTTATATCAACACCTCCAAACATACAGAAAGCATCAACATATATTGTTTTCTCATTTTCCTTATTAGACAAACTCTTATCTGAAACTCCACCAAATATAGGAGTAGCTTTTACTTTTACATTAACATTTGTTGGTACAAATATCTCTATTCCGCCAAAAATACTACTTGCCTTAATCACTGCTTCTTTATCAATATTTGCTCCCCTTAAGTCTAGCTTTACTCCTCCAAAAACTGCATCTAGATTTGCCCCTTTAAAATCTTCTTTGTCCTTATTAACATTTTGTCCTGCAAATGTAGCTGTTATATTTTCTAGCCCATCTGCACTTACTTCTTTTATCTTTTTTGATATTTTACCTTTTATAGCTTCATTAAATATCATTGAAAGTCCAATTGCAACAAATATAAGTGGTATTATCATTTTCCATATTAATCTAAAATCAATTATTCCTCTTACTGCAAGTAGTAAAGCAACACCAATGATTATTCCGAACTAAGTTGCCTGTTTTGTTAGTTTCTCTGCTATCAAATAGCCCTATCACTGATGGAATTATTATAAATAAAGTCCACCAGCCTTTAAATAAAAGGTCTATACTTGTTATATTTAATGCATTTAAGCCTATTACAACTCCTAAAGCTACAAAAAATATTCCCCATAATATTTTACTAAAATTACTCATATATATTTCTCCTTCTTTTGCGACAAACATATATCTTTATTGTCACATTTATATTATACACTTCTCTTAATTAAAAATCAAATTATTTTTAACCGCCCCCTAGATAATACCTAGAGGGCGCATGCTTAGATAGGATAATGTTATCTTAGAGCAGGTTTGCTTCTACATACTTTAAAGCCTTGTTCAAGCTCCTTGCATGGGATGCATACAGCCTTACTTCCTTGTCTGTCCATCTTACTCGCTGTGACTTTTCGGAAACGATGCCGTCTCCTTCTGTACTTGCCATATTGTCCAAAATCATTGAACCTAAATCAACAGGATGAACAGATTTCCGTGCGTCAAGGACTGACACCACATTAATGTGCTTTATGCAGTTAACAGGTCTTTCCGTATTTTTGCCCACCATGTTGAACGGCAAAATATCTCTGTCTACTTGGTGGTCGCTAAAGGCTTTGCGGTAAATCTTGGCAATCAAGCCATCTCCAAGAGCCCTTGAAAAGGCAAAGTCTGATGCAGCAATTGTTCCCTTATGAGGTGCAGATACTGCTATGCACACATCTACTCTCCGTCTGGAATAACCACATACACGCTCTACACAGATGCCTGATTTAGAGTGTCCTACCAAAATCACTTCCTGACTTCCCGAAATAGAGCTTACGAAGTCTGCAAGCTCTTTGGTAGAATCCTCAAGATTTGCAACCTTTCTCACAAAGTAGAAAGTATAAATCGCAACATCTTTTTGCTTGAACTTCGGAGTAAACCTCCTCATTCCAGGATCCGCCCAGATAACGTTGTCTTTGTCATCAAGTTCAATGGAATGTCCATTTCCAATGATGATAACTCTCCTTGCATCTCTCCTTCCACTTATTTGCTGAATGATTACGTTTTTGCCTTTTTGGACAACCATTTCAAAATGGTCGCCTACCTTAAGTCTCCGGCTCATACATCTTCCCTTTCTTTCACATTTCTTACTTTCCATTTCTATGGATGCTTTTCTATTTTACCATAATTTAACATAATATTCAATCGTTTTATTCCATAATACTTTTTTCGTTATATAGTTTTAGTTGCTTTTCTGTCAAATATTTTTTATGAACAATAATTGTAAACACATACTCATCAAAATAATTATCATTCATAATATAGTATCCATTTACTTTTTCTTTATTTCCATAACTGTCTTCTACTTTCCACCTCTTTGGTATTTCATCTTCAATTTGTACTCCTGTAATGGTCATCCAATGATGAAGTTCGATATCTCCTAATAATATTCTATTTGCTTTATCTAATTTTTTGTAATTTACTAGTTTTTCATAATTATATAACCTTGTATCTAATACCCCTGTCTCTTTGTCTGCAAATTTTCTAATGTAGATACCTACCATAACTGGAATATTTTCCTTTAATTGTTTAACTGCTAGTTCTTTTAACTCATTTGAAGAAATATGCAAATATTCTACATATTTATTTTTATATACATTAATATATCTAGGATCTTTGAATTTTTGTCC
The DNA here is from genome assembly GCA_022791735.1 of Clostridia bacterium. Classification (GTDB taxonomy): domain Bacteria; phylum Bacillota; class Clostridia; order TANB77; family CAG-508; genus JAAWPK01. The sequence continues at coordinate 6,019 of JAAVZQ010000072.1, read as the reverse complement.
ATATTTTTTAATTCCATTTGGTACATTAGATATAAATATAAAATTTTCAATATCAATACTTAAAAACCTTTTTACAAATTCATTTGGAGTTATATCCTTAATGCTTATTTCCTTTCCATTTTTATCTGTATATTTATAGTCAAATCTATTCACTGGTTCTCCATAAACTTTTGATAAAAATTCATAATCTTCCTCTAGCATTTTAGCTTTTGCTTTTCTTATATCTTGCATATTATTATTTTGTCTTTTTAGTTCTGTTAAAACTACAATATTCTTTTTTACAATTTCTGAAAATAGCCTATTTACTTTAGTTGCATCTTCTCCTTCTATTGTGATAGGCATAACTTTCATCGGTACAAGTCCATACTTTCTCACAATAGAAACAAAATTGTCCCAATTACCAATTTCTTCTACTGGTTCTTTAATTAATTCCTTTTTAGTAATTTTACTTAAATCTGTTGTTTTTCTAGAAATTATCCTTTCATAATTAGTATTTGCTTTTTCCAATCTGTGAAAAAATGCAATAAAATTATCAGATAATTCAAAATCCATAATATCAATATTTAAATTATTTGCCATATTACGTTTAATTACATTAATCCCAGCAAATGCCCAGCATCTTAGGCTGTTTTTTTGGTCATATCTTTTAGTCTCAGAAAGCTCAATATTAAAAATAGGCGGATTTTCTTCAATAACCTTCCTATTTAAGCATACTTTATCTAAACCATATTGGTTTATTTCCTTTTCTATCTTCTTGTTATCCATATTTTTGTTATACTCTTTAGAAAACTTTTTTATATCTTCTAATTCTATATTAGCATTTATTTTCATTACACTACTTTCCCTTTTTATTCTTCTATTATCTCTTTAATTTTTTCTATTGTGATTGGTCCTGTGCGTAAAATTTTAAATTCCTCTAAAGTACAATCCACTATTGTACTTGCTTCTCCAAAAGATACCTCTCCTTCTAGTATTCCATTTATAAGAGGACATTCTTTTTCTATCTCATCTGGATTGTTTAATACTGGTTGTCCACTTTGATTAGCACTTGTCATAAAAATTGGGCATCCTACTTTTCGTATTATATCCTCCAATACTTTTGAAGTAGCCATCCTAACTGCAATAGTTGCTCCTCCATTATTAACAAAATCAAACACTTCTAATCTTTTTTTTAAAACTATTGTAATTGGCCCTGGCATCAATCTATCAATTAATTTTTCTACTTTTTCATCCACAATAGCTATATCTTTTATTTGCTCTTTATCTGCACACATGATAGGAAATAACTTAGTGTCTGGTCTATTTTTAACATGCATTAAATTATTATATGCTTCATTAGAATTTATCCTAGCACATAATCCATAAACTGTATCTGTTGGAACACTGATTACACCGTCATTTATGAGTATCTGTACTAATTCATCTATTTCATCTTCTTTATATCTTTTTATCATTCTATTTCCCTTTCTAATATCTTTGTACGTTTTCTTATATATATCACAAAATCAAGCAAAATACAATAATTTTAGGCAAACTAAAGCAAACAAGCATGGCTTGCTTGTTTGCTTTAGTTTTTCTAAACAGATATATGATATCTATTTATCGTTCTTTGTAGGCAAGATAGAATGCATCCCGATGAGACATGTCAACACACGTTATATCTACCATGTAATTATTCAGGTAACGAGTAAGCGCCGAACATGCAAGATTAAGATTGTCAAGCTTGTGGGATACACTATTATTCAACCCTTTGCGGTATACACACGTGACTTTCCATCCATTTTCTAATGCTTCTAATGCCCACTTTGACATATGCGTTCCATTGAGTTTACTGCTTAGATAGCGTTTCTGCACTTGCCGAGGAGAAAGAATAGTTATCCTCATCCCATTTGCCAAAAAACTATCAGCCATAAGAACACTTCCTTTCAAAAAATATATTCTTGAATACCTGAAATGTTATTATACCTCTTTTGTAATAGCTTTTCAATACTTTAAACTATCTTTTTATTATCGAAATAAAATTCGTAAAACTTTTGTTTGACATCTGTCAAATTATATATTATAATATATACAAACACTTGTATTGTATCCCAAAAATAATTGGGTTTGACATAGTTTTAAAAAGGAATGTGATTAAAAATGGATATAGAAGAAAAATTACAAATTCTAGCTGACTCTGCTAAATATGATGCTTCATGTAGTTCCTCTGGAGGTAAGCATAGAAAGAATACGGGTGGAATTGGTAGTATCGACATTTCTGGAATTTGTCATAGTTGGGGTGCCGATGGTAGGTGTATTTCGCTCCTAAAAATCTTAATGACAAATAGTTGCATATATGACTGCAAATACTGTATTAACCGTTGTAGTAATAGTAGAAAAAGAGCAACTTTTACTCCAAAAGAAATTGCAGATTTAACAATTGGATTTTATAAAAGAAATTATATTGAAGGGCTTTTCTTAAGTTCTGCTGTTATAAAATCTCCGAATTATACTATGGAACAGATGATACAAGCCATTTCCATTTTACGAAATGAATATCATTTTGGTCGGATATATTCATGCAAAAACTATTCCAGGTTGTAGTCAAGAACTAATTGATAAACTTGGTGTTTTAGTTGACCGTATGAGCATTAATATAGAGCTTCCTTCCCAAAGTAGCTTGCAACTATTAGCTCCTGATAAATCCAAAGACAATATCGTAAAACCAATGAGCTACATCTCAAGCCAGTTAAGTGCTAGTGCACAAAGACTATTACCTAATAAAAAGAATTGGTCCTTCACTCCTAATGCTCTTTTGCCAAGTGCTAATCTTTCTAAGCCAAAACTTAGAAATTTTGTTCCTGCTGGTCAAACAACTCAACTAATTGTTGGAGCAACACCTGAAAGTGATTTAAAAATAATTAAACTATCTGAAAGCCTTTATAAAAGATTTCATTTAAAAAGAGTATACTATTCTGCCTATATATCAGTAAACGAAGATTCTCTACTTCCTACTTTAGAAAAACCGCCTTTATTACGAGAAAATAGAATTTACCAAGCTGATTGGCTACTTCGCTTCTATGGTTTTAGTGCTGATGAATTGCTAGATGAGCAAAACCCGAACTTCAATACTTTATTAGATCCAAAATGTGACTGGGCTTTAAGACATTTAGAACATTTTCCCGTTGAAATTAATACTGCTGATTATGGTACTTTACTAAGAGTTCCCGGAATTGGCGTTATCTCTGCTAGAAGAATTGTACGTGCTAGAAAAGAAGGTCATTTGAAATTAGAACATCTTAAAAAATTAGGAATTGTGTTAAAACGCGCTCGTTATTTCATAACTTGTGATGGCAAATACTATGATGCTGTAACAAAATTTAATGATAGTTTTATCTCTGAAAATTTGATTTATTTAGAAAGGAAACGGCTTGCCTCTTCCTAATTATATACAAACATCTTTGTTTGATAAATTAGAACCTACAAAGGAGGATAGAATAAAATGTTTAACAGGAAGCATATAGTCTACTTATATGACGGTACATTTTATGGTCTACTTACTATTGTTTTTGAATGTTATATGCAAAAAACTATACCAAGTAACATAGTTTTCGAAGGAGATTATTTACCAAATTTCTTAGATCCTGTGCAATTTATTGCCACAAATGAAGAAAAAGCAAAACGTATATGGAATGGAGTTTATAACTCTATTTCTTATACTGCTCTTCATGATTGTTATTATGCTTTTTTGTCATGTAAAAAGGGAAAAGAAATGCTTATACTCGAGTATTTGCTACACGGATTTTTGGTCGGTTCTCGTATTACTAACCAATTATCTGTACCCTATGTTATTGATGTTGTGAAGTTACGCAAAAATGTTATAGGTGAAGCTCACCGTTTAAAAGGGTTAGTTAGATTATCAGAAATTAAAAATAATTTGTGGTATGCTCCTATTCATCCAGACAATAACGTATTAGAGCAAGTAGGACACTTTTTGATGAAACGTTTTCCTTGTCAAGATATAATTTTGCATGATAAAAATAGGAATTTAGCTTTTATATATAACTCTCAAAATCGAAATGATTATGAAATTATACAACTACCTAATAATCTCAAAATTCCTTCTTTTTCCGAAGAAGAAGTAGAATTCCAAAAGTTATGGAAAACGTTTTTCCAAACTATTGCCATTAAAGAAAGAACAAACAGTAGATTACAAATGCAGTATATGCCTAAAAAGTATTGGAAAGACTTAATCGAGCTTTTGTAAGATGTACAAATTGTCAACCATTTATGTAGATTGACTTTTTGATATAAATTTGTTATAATAAAAATAATCACAAAAAACAATACATTGTTGTGTATTGTGCAGGAAAGGAAGAGGTTCATTATAATGTTAACATCTAAAAATCAGTTTTACCCCATCCAAGTACGATTATGTATCGAAGTTGAAGTCCATTACTACAGTAAATCTCGTACTTACATGCTATATGACTCAGAGAATAAGCGGGAAGTTGGAACAATCATAGATGTCAATCGTGATGGTAATTTCAAGTTTTTTACGTCTTTCTATGAAGGAAATCCTCTGAATGCTTCAATCGTTCTCAAAGATGAATACAAGATTATTCAGAATTTACAAAATGGTAAGAATACAATTCGTTTGGAATTACAAATTCATGAAAATGTGGTATCTTTTGGAAGACTACAATCTTATTTTCCGAGAAAAGATGGCAAAAATCCCAACTTATTCCTTAAGGGAGAATTGAAGGAAGTTTATTGCCTTTATATGGATCCGAAATCTAAAAAATGGACAGTATATTGCTTTGACTATTGGGGAGAATTGATAGAACCTAACAACCCATATGATTTTTGGTGTTAGGCTACAGTATCTAAAATTTTTGGCCTTTTCATCCAGCATTAATGAGAGATTATCTCAAAATCCAGATTATTTGTGCTTTCGAATAATCTGGATTTAATTTGTATTTATCAAAATTTCTATCACTCTTAAAATCCCTTTTCTCCTTTAATTCCACATCTTGTTACTACAATTCTATTTCTTCTTTAAGAAATTTGCTAACAAATTCCCATCTATGTTTTATAAACTGACCACTACTTACTAAATCGTTAATTTCCGTCCAAGTTGCCCATTTTACATCTGAAACTTCATCTTCTTGAAATTTCATTTTAGATATATCATAATCACATCTTAAACTATATGTATCTATCCAAACATTTCCTGTTTTAAACTTTGTAATCAATTTCAAATCATCAGCATTAATATCGATATTTAATTCTTCTTTTGCTTCTCTAACAATAGTATTTATTGAATTTTCTCCTAATATAACAGAACCACCAGTCATAGCCCATACATTAGGTTCTAGCCTTTTTTGTTTTGCTCTTTTTTGAATTAGTATCTTATTATCACTATTTATTATCCATACATCTGCTCCTAAATGATAAAAACCTCTATCAAAAACTTTTTGATCATATTTTTCCACTATCTCACCTGTTGCATTCCCATTATCATCTAATACTTCCCATAATTCCATAAAATCATTCTCCTTTTTGTGCTATCCAATAGCAAGCATATTGTGTTAATTCATAATCTTTTTGTTTTTAGTTTATAACACTATAATGAACTTGTACTATAGCTTCCTTTTCTCTTACAATTTTTTCAAGTCTTAATCTGTTTTCAAAATAATTACCTTTAAAAAGTGGTATTCCCTTACTTAACACAAACGGATTATAATTTAAAATAATATTATCTACTATTCCTTTTTCCATAAAAGCATTATTTATAGTTGCACCACCTGAAACAAATAATTTCTTATATTGCATTTTTTCACATACTTTTAAACAACTATCTATTGACTTACAATATGTAACATTTGAAAATTCATTTGTTTGTTTACTTGTTTCACTTAAAATAATTATATTTATGTTTTTTAAGTCATTTATATAGTGATCTCCCCATGACAATACATTTTCCCAAGTTTTTCTGCCCCATATTAGTACATCATATTCTTTTAAAAATTCTAGCATT
>JAAVZQ010000071.1 GCA_022791735.1 Clostridia bacterium | reverse complement strand
TATTCAAAACAGAAAGAACATATCTCTTGATATAATATTCTTGCTCACAATATTTATAGGAGGCTTTTTATTCCATATTTTGTGGGAAGCTAAGTCAAGATATATAATTCCATACATAGTGATTTTGATACCAATTGCAAGTATTCAGATTAGGAAGTTTAAGAAAAAATAGTTTCAATTTACAGCTTTAAATATTGTTTGTCCTGCAAACGGGTAGTTATCTATGATTTTTTCATAACACCTTGGTGTCGTAACCTCTAATCTGTACGTGACGGCGTAGCTTACAATGCCGGTTACTCCATTTCGCACTCGCGGTTGCTCGTTTGATCGCTTACGCGGTGTTATTTAAAAATCTTAGATGGAACTACCCTGCGCGGACTTTAAACTTCAATAGCTGTAAATTGAAACTATTTATAATCTATTATTGAAATTTAAAAGAGCAGTTTTGATTTACTGCTCTTTATTTTAATATACTTCATTTATTTTTATATCTCTAACATGTTCGATTTTCTCCCAGTTAGTCTCTCTCTTGAACAAGCATTTAAAATTGATTAGTAACCAGCTTCCCAAGAATAAAGGATAAAATAGTAGTCCTTTTATCATAGGTTTTATTGGTCTTTTGTCTAATATCATTATTAGCATACCTGTAAGAATTGGTAGGAAAAATGTTGGCAAAATATACATTGCATAACTGTATATTAAATCAGCCTTTGTCATTGATTCTCCTATATATAATCCTGCATTTACTACTAACAAAAGTAATGTGACTACAAACATTGGTATACTTCCAACTATATATAAAAGCCCATCTAGAGTAACTAAAGTCTTTTTATCTTTTACTGAACTTCCAAGCTTCTTAGTGTATCTTTCCATACATTGTATATGTCCTACTGTCCATCTTGAACGTTGTGACCAACTTTGTTTAAATCCAACTGGTTGTTCATCATATACAATTGCATCTGTTGCCCAACCTAATTTTTTACCTGCTATTATTCTTTGAAGAGAAAACTCTATATCTTCTGTTAAAGTATAAGTTTTCCAACCATTTGGTTTTACAACATCGAATTTAACCATAAATCCTGTTCCATTTATCAATGTTGACAATCCTAAATTGTACCTAGCTAAGTGATAAAATCTATTCATCATCCAATAGAATATTGCATATCCTGATGCTATCCAGCTATCAGTAGGATTTTTTATATCTCTATATCCTTGGACAACTTCTTCTCCTTGGCATAGTTTTTTATTCATATTTTTTATAAAGTCTTTATCTACAATGTTATCTGCATCAAATACACAAAATGCATCATAATCTGCATTTTCCTCTATTTTTTGAGCTAAGAACCATTGAAGTGCATGCCCTTTTGTTCTTCCGAACGCTGTCTTCTCTCTCATATACAATCGCACCTGCATTTTCTGCCATTACCTTTGTTTTATCTGTGCAATTGTCAGCTATTACATAAATATCAAATAGTTCTTTTGGGTAATCCTGTTTCTTTAAGCTTTCTACTAGATTAGCTATAACGGCTTCCTCATTGTGTGCTGGTATGATAGCCATAAATTTATGATTTTTGTTAATTAGCATTGGTTTATCTTTAAGTTTTACAAATGAACATATACTAATAAGCAACTGATATAACCAAAATACTGTTATTATCCATATTATTGCTTGTTGTAATATATATAAATATTCCATTTCAAACCTCTCTTGTTATTTATTCTTAAAGGCTTATACCCCTAACATTTTTAATTATACTACAATGTCTCAAAAAAAGCAAATTTTTCCTGCAAATTAATTTATTTTTAAGAAATTAGTATTACTTATTTACAATTAATCCAAAAGAATATATAAATGAAAATTTAAGTGTAGTTCGCGAATGTAGAGTAAACATTAATAAATTAATCAATATTCTTTGCTGTTAGATTTATTCTTCCTTGGTCATCTATTTCATAAACTTTAACCTTAACAGTATCGCCTATCTTTAGAACATCCTCTACTTTGTTAATTCTCTTTTCTGATATTTTTGAAATATGAAGTAATCCTTCTTTTCCTCCTCCAATATCAACAAATGCTCCAAAATTCATTATTCTTACTACTTTTCCATTATATATTCCATTTACTTCTATTTCTCTTGCAATTTCTTCTATCATTTCAAGCGCTCTTTTTCCTGCTTCACTGCCTTCTGAATATATAAATACATTTCCATCTTCTTGAATGTCAATTTTTACACCTGTTTCATCAATGATTTTGTTTATCATTTTTCCACCAGGACCTATTACATCTTTAATTTTATCTACTGATATTTTTATTTGAGTTATTTTTGGTGCATATTTTGAAAGTTCTTCTCTTGGCTTATCTATTTGTTTTAACATAATTTCATCTAAAATATATTCTCTTGCCTTTTTTGTTCTTGCAAAAGCCTCTTCTATGATATTATATGTTAAACCATCGATTTTTATATCTACTTGTATAGCAGTAATTCCTTTTTTAGTTCCACCTACTTTAAAGTCCATATCTCCAAAGAAATCCTCTATTCCTTGTATATCTGTAAGCATTATATATTTTGATTGATCTTCGCTATCTGTAACTAATCCTGTTGAGATACCTGCAACTGGTGCTTTTATTGGAACACCTGCATCCATTAGAGCTAAAGTGCTTCCACATATACTTCCTTGTGATGTAGAACCATTTGAGCTTAGTACCTCTGATACAACTCTTATCGCATAAGGGAATTCTTCTTCTGAAGGTAATACTGGAACTAGTGCTTTTTCTGCAAGTGCTCCATGTCCTATTTCACGTCTTCCAGGACCTCTTGATGTTCTTGCTTCTCCTACACTATATGCAGGGAAGTTATATTGATGCATATAACGTTTTTTTGTATCTTCATCTATTCCATCTAAACTTTGTGCTTCTGAAAGCATTCCAAGTGTTGCAATAGACATAACTTGTGTTTGTCCTCTTGTAAATATAGCACTTCCATGTACTCTTGGTAAAATGCCTACTTCACATGATAATGGTCTTATTTCATCTATTGCTCTTCCATCTGGACGTTTGTGTTCTTCATATATCATTGTTCTAACATACTTTTTCTCTAATTTGTATATAATTTCTCCGATTTCTTGTTTATTTTCTTCTGCAAAATCTTCACCATATTTTTCTGTAATATATGCTGTAATATCTTCTGTTAGCTTATCTATATTTGCATCTCTTACTTCTTTATCTGTAGCTTGTACATCTTGATACATTCTATCTTTGTATGCGTTTTCTATTTCTTCGTATAGTTCTTTTGATACTTCAAAAGATTTGTATTCGAATTTAGGTTTTCCAATTTCTTTTTGTATATCAGCAATAAATTTACAAATTTTGATTATTTCTGCATGTCCTTCTTTTATTGCTTGAAGCATAATCTCATCTGGAATTTCCTTTGCTCCTGCTTCTATCATTGTTACTTTATCCATTGTTCCTGCAACTGTTAAAACTAACTCTGTTTTTTCTCTTTGCTCTAATGTAGGATTTATTACGATTTTTCCATCTACATATCCAACATTAACTGCTGCTGTTGGTCCACCAAATGGAATATCCGATATTGCAAGTGCACAAGATGCACCTATCATTGCTGCAACCTCTGGTGAGTTATCTGGCTCTACTGATAAAACTGTTGCTACTACACATACATCATTTCTAAAGTCCTTTGGAAATAATGGACGTATTGGTCTATCTATTGCTCTTGATGTAAGTATTGCTTTGTCTGCTGGTTTTCCCTCTCTTTTTGTATATCCACCTGGGATTTTTCCGAACTGAATATAATTTTTCTTCATAATCTACTGATAATGGGAAAAAGTCTATTCCTTCTTTTGGCTCTTTTGAAGCTGTAGCATTTACCATTACAACTGTTTCACCATATCTTACCATAACACTTCCGTTAGCAAGTTCTGCTATCTTGCCATTTTCAATTACTAATTTTCTTCCTGCAAGTTCTGTTTCAAATGTTTTAAACATAATTTTTACCTCTTTTCTTATAATTAATCTTTCCTAAATATAAATAATTATAAGTATTAGCAGTAACTTCAATAATATTTTAGTTAATTTTGCTAAAACATTATTCAAGCTACTTAAATGCTATAATTATTTATATTGATAAGGAGACATTTGCTAAAAACAAACGCCCCCTAAACAATTATTTTCTTAAATTTAATTTCTCAACGATAGTTTTATATCTTTCTTCGTCTTTTTTAGCTAAGTAGTTTAAAAGATTTCTTCTTTTACCAACCATTTTTAAAAGTCCACGTCTAGAATGGTTATCCTTTGTGTGGATTTTTAAGTGTTCAGTAAGTTCGTTAATTCTTTCTGTTAAAAGAGAAATTTGAACTTCTGGAGAACCAGTGTCTTTTTCATCTCTTTTATAAGTTTCAATTAATTCTTGTTTTCTCTCTTTTGTCATTTTAATACACCTCCATATTCTTTAATTTGCCTATTTCTGAGCCTAAGTGGTGTTATAACCTTAAGCCAAGAAAAAGGTAGATTTTTCTAATACTTTACTATTGTACTACATTTTTTTAATAATTGCAAGTAATTTTGTATAAATTGTTGATACTGTTGCAATTCTGTAAATTCACAGCTAAATAAACCAAAAGTCCGCGCATGGTAGTTCTATATAATTTTTGAGTAACACTGCGTAAGCGACCAAACGAGCTTTGCAAGTGCGAAATGGAGTAACCGACATTATAAGCTACGTAGTAGCGTACATTCCGGAGGTTACGACACCAAGGTGTTAGAAAAAATTATATAGAACTACCATGTTAGCGGGACAAACGAAATTTAAAGCTGTGAATTTTAGTAGCCTAAACTTTATACAAACATAGCAATTATTACACCTGTAACTAACATAGTCCACTTTATATGATTTTGCCTCTCTGTATCACGTTTATTAGAAAACTGCTCATTATCAATGTTTACCTTAGTAGAAGTCTTTTCTATCTTATATGCTTCTTCTAATCTTTCCTTTTGCTTTGCCTGTTCCTCCTCAAATTGCTTCTCTTCTTCCTTAGTTCTTTTATTTACATTTATTGTATATATTTTTTCTGCATAACCATTTTTAACTTTCACTTGAATTGTAGCTTTACTATTTCCTTTTAAACCTTCTTGTCCTATAATTTGTACCTCTGCTTCTTCATCTTCTGGCACAGCAAATATATTAAGTTCTTCTGTTTGGTAAGGTACTTCTATTGTATAATCTGTATTAGATGCTTCAAAAGGTGGATTTAATAGAATATTTTCAATTGCCAAAACTTCTAAATTCGTATTTTTTGAAACCTCATCTTTAACTTCTTGCCTGTCCTCTTCCAAGCTATTTTCCACTTTCCCAATTTGAACTTTGGTTTCTTTAAATGTTGTTTCAATCATTTGTCCTTTTTCATTATAAAACTCCCCTTCTATTGTAAAAGTAGCCACACCATTTTCTTTTGCTCTAAACTTAAACCTTTCTATCTCTCCTTTTTTGGCTCCTTCTCCTCCAAGTGTGTCAAACCAAACATAACTAATTCTATCTGAGATTAAATTAGTATTTTCCATATTAGAAATAAAACTGACTTTTGATGTGTCAAAATAAATATCAAAATTACATGCTGCTGTTTTGTTGTTCTCTAGATTTACTATTATCTCTAGTTCTTCTCCCTTTTCTACCTCTTGCATTTTACTTGTTAAATAGACTTTTCCATCGCTTTTTGCATAAGTTAAGCTCGAAAAAGAAACCAAACTAACCACACAAATAAAAATAATCAAAACTTTTTTCTTTATCATATACTCCTCCTATTTTGTTATATTCACAGCTAAATAAGCTAGAAGTCCGCGCAGAGTAGTTCTATTAATAATTTTCGAGATTACTCCTACACTCTAGAAAATGTTTGAGCTTTGCTCATTACATTTTCTTTACGTTTCGAGGTTTTCTTGAAATTATTAATAACTACTCGTTTGCAGGACAGACATAACTGTAAAGCTGTGAATATCCCTCAAAATTATTGTTCTATAATTTGCAATTGTAAGATATGCCTTTGTATCAATAATAAATCTACTGATGTTGGCTTTTTACCATTTTTCCCTATATTGCAAGCTTTTCTAAATATAGGTTCTATTTTTTCTATTTCTAATATATGTCTTTGCAAAACAAGTAAGTCAACACTATTAATCCTGCCATCGCCATTTGCATCACCATAAATAATTATTTTATATTCTCTTAATATTTTATCATCTTCTTTAACATATATTTTACTACCTGTTCCAACTAAATCTGTATCTTGCAAAACCTTATTTTCATAGTTTACAATTTCAATTTGCAAATTTGTTGTAATCTTATCTTTTATATCTGCTACTGTATTTTCTTTATAATCAATACCACTTATCTCTAAACTGTTCACTGATAAAGAACTATCAAAGTGGATTTCTGAATCCTCCATTTTTCTTACTACAATTACTTTGATACTTGCTTTTATTTCTGGATTTTCATTAGCAAAAACCGTAATTTCCGTCTCACCTATTTGTTTTGCTGTAATAACTCCTTTTTGCTGTACTTCTGCTATATCCTGATTATTGCTTTGATATATAAGTGTTGGATCATTTGCATCATCTGGTTTAGCATAAGCATTTATTTGGAAAACATCTCCTACTTGCATATATATATTCTCTTGGTCTACAACAATCTCTGTTACTTTGCTATATACACTAATTTCTATTTGATTTTGTACATTGTTCTCCACTGCTTTTACTGTAATTGTGCTATTTCCAGAGCGTATAGCTCTCAAATTTCCTTTTTCATCAACCGTTACAACATTTGGATTGCTTGATATATACTCTACTTTGTGATTTTCAGCCTCTTTTGGTTGAATTATAACTTGTAGCTGTTTTGTATCTCCTTTTTGCAAAGTAGTATTATCAATAGATATATCTATTTTTTCAATTTTAACTTCTGGGGCTTCTGTAACATAAGTTTGATAAATATATCCGTACAATTCCATTTTCTAATATTACCTTATCCCATTTATCACCATTTTGTGTTCCTTTTAAAATTCGTGTCATTTTATCTTGACTATTTACAGTTGTTATAATTTCGTATGATGTAGATGGTCCTGTTCTAACATTTACATTATTTCCATTACAATATACTCTCTTATTCTCTTCTATGAATTCGTTTTTATTGATATTTGGGTTGTCTGTTGCAAGGTTTGGCATATTATTATAAACTGGTATTATAAAAGTCCTTGGCAATTCTAGCAATCCGCTCTTTTTATATCCTTTATAAATTGAGCTTGATTCACTATATGGAGCTAGGACATTTGTCATGTATTGATGTGAAAATAGATTGTTACTTCTATCATCATTTACATCAAATTTTTGCAAATATATTGTGTTTTGTCCTACATTTATATAACTAGAACCTATAAAAATTCCTCCTCCTGTTATCGCTTTCTCTTTTGTATTCCAAGGAATTAAATATTTGTCTTTTGTAGCTTGATTTGCTCCTTTTCCATCTCTTGCATATCGAAGCCCATTTTTTATAGCTCCCATTGTTTCTACCGAACTTGTCGCTCCAATATTATAGAAATTATATAACGCTTCAAATCCCTCTACTCTTCCACTAATAGAATTATGTGATAAAAATGGTCCTACTTCTTGCTTTATTCGTGATGCTAAATGATATGGACTAACACGTGATATTTGTCCACCTCTTAAAATTAAATCTGAATATCTTTCATTCATATTGATGTTATTTCCGTTTACATCAATGTATGAAACTTTAGTATTATAAAATTCTGTACCATATAAGATTTTTTCAATTGCTTCTATATTATTAGTATTTTCATCAAAAGAAAGACCTTCAAATTGAAAAAATCGTTCTTCATTTAAGAAATTTCTAGGATCCATGCAAAATTCTACTGCTTGTCTAGAGCTATCTACCCAGCCCAAATCTACTTCTACATTATATTGGCCTGGCGTTCTATTTTTCCATGCATCTCCATAGTTTTTTGGCACTAAGTTTTTACCAAATATACTTTCTTGATTTATAACATACTCCCAATCTAAATTGGTATACATAGCTATAAATTTCCAATTGGGATGCTTTTTTGAAAGTTCTCTTAAGTATGGTTTATAACTTTCTGGAAAACTATCTATTCCTTCTTGCTTTGTAGATGCCGTTGCCTTGAAATATACAAATAGTCCAATTGATATTAGTAAAAATAATATACTTATGAAAATATATTTTTTCTTCAAAACTGTTCCTCCTCCTTATGTACGAACGCAAAGTGAATTAACACTTTTGCGTTCATAGATTAGTCTTCTTTCTTATTCAAAGAAACATATAAACCAGTCAAAGCAATTAAACTGATTGCAATTGAAATATACAAGTTATCTCCAGTTCTTGGTAATCCATTTGATGTTCCGTTATTATTTGGTGTAGCTTGTGGATTTGTTGGTGTTGCCTCTGGTGTATTAGTTGCTACTGGTTCTGTTGGTGTTGGAACTGGTGTCTGTGTAGCTGTTTCTAAAGCAGTAAATGCAAAAGCTTTTTCTGCAATAACACTGTCTGAATTATCTCTATCTATCAATTTTAGAGTAATTGTATAGTCTCCTTGTTCACTAAAAATAGCTCTAGTTTGTAAAACTTGAGAAACGTCTTTTCCACCTATTTTACTTCCTTGTGCGTCTCCCCATCCACTTTGAATAATATCATATTCTAAGTTTGATTGGTCAGTTGCAAGTAATTGTACATTAGCTCCTGTAGGACTTGTAGCTTCTGCTACTAGTCTTGCATGTTCATAATAACGTCCCATTGGTGAAGTATAACTTAGGTTCATAGCCTTTTCTTGTCCTTTTACAATTTCTCCACTATGCTCTAACTTTATTTCGTAATCTATATATTGTGGTTCAACTGTTAGATTTTTAACAATTGGTGTAGTTATATCATCAAATTGAACAGAAGCATCTGGATTTGCTAACCCTTCTGCTGTTACAGTAAATTCTGTTGGGTTAGATGTAGTAATATCTGCTTTTGCTTTAAAAGTCACTGCCATATAGTTTCTAGGGTTAGTTCCGCCAGTTGCATCATGAAATGTTACTTTAACCTTATCACCTATTACATTTTCAGTTCCACCATCAACTGATACAAAGTCAAAAATACTATTGTCAAAATCTATATCAAATGTATATGCTCCTAAATTTTGTCCGAAATTGATGTTTAATAGTACATCTTCTCCTGGTCTAACAGTAGTCTTGTCAGTGTCTATGTCGATTGTATCTAAGGCTGCTGCATACGTTTCTGGCACGAATATTATCATACTTAATATTGTTATGATAACAAAAATACTAATAATTTTTTTCATGAAATTTTTCCTCCTTATTTTTGTTTTACATTTTTTATTGTGTCCTTTCTTTTTTTTATTTATCTAGTAAAAATTTCAATTTTATTAATATTTTGGAGCAAAAAAAATTCGCATAATTTTTTACATTATGCAAATTTTCTGTTCATTATATTTGTTCAAACTGATGATATTCTTTAATAGTCTCTAATTCTATCTGTGATAACATTCCTTTAGGCGTTTCTGTCCATGGTGAATTTTGGCTATGTGTCAAATTGACTAATTCGCTAGCAGTTAATTCTCCATATTTCTTTAAAGTTCTATCTATACTCATCATTTTTTTTCTGTTCCACTTTCTGTAAATAAAATTCTGCTTCTTGCTGGCATTTCTGATATATTTTTCTCCTTTATTTATTCTCTTTCTCCCATTTAACATAATCTTGTTTATATATCCAGTATTTTCTATTTTTATGTTAAAAATGTTTTGTTTATAAAAATTTATGATATATCTTAGAAAAACTAATAAACATACTTTTTCGCTATATTATATAAAACTTCCACCCCAAGAACTATTTCTTCAATACCGAACACTAAAATTCTCATTATGTTGTGGATAATAATGTTCTCCTCTACATCCTATGAAAATAAAAGCTCCTCGTCTATTTAGTAAAAAATGTGAAAAATCTTCTGAACACATCGTTTTGTAGTCTGTAATTACATTTTCTTTTCCTACAATTGTTTCTGCTAATTCTTGCACCATTTCTGCTTCTTCCTTACTATTTACAACTGCAGGAAGCGAACTAGGATATCTAAATTCTACACATCCGCCTTTTGCTTCTGCAATATTTTTTGAAACTTCTTGCACTAAAGTTTTTAGTTTATCTCTTAATTTGTTATCATACGTTCTGCAAATTCCCTTCATTTCTACAATATCTGGAATTAAATTATAGCTACTTCCACCATGTATTGATGTAATCCCAAGTACTACTTTTTCACTAGAATTTATTATATTATTACTAATTATCCCGTTTATTCCAAGTACAATTTGACTTGCTATATAAATCGAATCAATACACTTCTCAGGTAAAGCTGCATGCCCCCCTTTACCTTTAACAATAATCTCAAATGGATCTGTTGCAGCCATAATAGGGCCTTGCTTTATACCCACACTGCAATTTGGAAGTTCACTCCATACGTGAAGTCCAAAAACTTTATCCACATGTGGGTTTTCGAGTACACCTTCATCTATCATAGGTTTTGCCCCACCAATTCCTTCTTCTGCTGGCTGAAATAATAACTTTATAGTTCCATTTATTTTGTCTTTATTTTGCATAAGCAAATTTGCAAGAGCAAGCAAAATCGTCATGTGCGCATCATGCCCACATGTGTGCTTCATTCTATGGCTTTCATCCATAACCACTGCATCCATATCTGCTCTAAATAAGATGCAAGGAGCATTACCATTACCAATGCAAGCAACAATCCCTGTTTTTGCAATGTGTGTCTTTATATCAATATATCCCATTTCTTTTAGTCTTTTTATAATATATTCAGATGTTTCATATTCCTTAAATTCTTCCTCTGGATGGTTCCAAAAAAACTCTTTATCCTTTATCATTTGCTCTTTTAATTCTTTCACACAATCGCCTATTTTCATTGTTTTATCAACTCTTTTCTAATCAGTAAATTAGTTCTAATTGTATAACTCTATTATCCTATTTACTGCTTCTACTGTATTTTCATAACTTCCAAAAGCTGTTATCCTTACAAATCCCTCTGCACTATCTCCAAACCCTGAACCGTGGTGTTGTTATAACATTTCCTTTTTCTAATAAAGCGTCAAAAAAATCCCACGATTTTTCATTTTTTGGGGATTTTAATAATATGTATGGTGAACTTTCCCCACCATAAACTGTAAAACCTGCTTTTGATAAATTCTCTCTCATATATTTTGCATTTTTAAGGTAATAGTCTATATTTTCTTTTATCTCTTTTTGTCCCTCTTCCGAATATACAGCCTCTGCACCCTTTTGTGCTATATATGATGTTGCACCAAATTTTGTATTTTGTCTTTTTCTCCAAAGTTCATTTAATTCTATTTTTCTACTATTACATTCAATTTTAAGCTCTTTTGGAAGTACCATAAATGAACATCTAACTCCCGTAAAACCAGCAAGCTTAGAATAGCTCCTAAATTCTATCGCAACCTCTTTTGCGCCTTCTATTTCATAAATACTATGCGGTATATCTTTATCTTTAATAAACACTTCATAAACTGAATCAAAAAGTATTATAGCCTCATTTTCTCTAGCATAATTTACCCACTTTTCTAAGTCATGTTTGCTCATTGTAACACCT
This sequence comes from Clostridia bacterium, assembly GCA_022791735.1. Lineage (GTDB taxonomy): Bacteria > Bacillota > Clostridia > TANB77 > CAG-508 > JAAWPK01. Next base: position 3,751 of record JAAVZQ010000071.1, on the reverse strand, counting down.
GTTGGATTGTTAGGTGAGCACAAATATATTATATCTAACTTTTTATCTGGGATTTTTGGTATAAAATCATTTTCTTCCCTGCACTCTATAAATTCTATGTTTTCTCTTCCAAGCATAAGATTAGCATTTACATAAGCAGGATAGACTGGGCTTACTATACCGAACTATATTATCTAGGTTTAAAATATCTAAAATCCCTGCTATATCGCCCTTACTTCCTGCTGACACATATACTTCTTCTGGCTTAATATCTACATTCCTTTTTCTATACTCAAATTCAACAATTTTATCTATTAAAAAATCATATCCATGTTCTGGTCCATAGCCTTGAAAAGTATCCTTTTTACTTAAATCATCCACCGCATTATGCATAGCACTAATTACAGACTTTGCAAGTGGCAAAGTTACATCCCCAATTCCTAGGTTTATTACTTTCTTATCTGGATTTCTTTTCTTAAAATCCTTTGCCTTCTCTGCTACCATACTAAACAAATAATTATCTATATTTAAAAAATTCTCATTTAACTTAGCCATTAGCCAGTTTCTCCCTTCAAAAAAGCTAATCAAAAGTGGTATATTGCTAGGCGTGTGAGTTCAAAGATTGTGGAAGTGTGCTCTTGCACGCCCTCCAATTTTGAACGAGCAACAACGAAGCAAGATGCCGCTTTTCATTAGTTTTACCTGAGTAAATCCTCCAATGTAATTTTCGTTCCATATTTAATAATAATCGGCGTATCTATTGAAAGTTTTATATCAAAATCCCCTTTATTTATCTCTCTTGTACCAGGTACTACAACGGCCCCTTCTGGCACAATAACTTGCCCCTCTTCATTGGCTGTTATAATATTATCATTTACAACGTCATAAATTGGTGTACTTGCAGTTATAGTAACTCCTGCACCAATTATTGCATTCTTTTTTATAATAGCTCCTTCTGTAATTTTTGAACCTGCTCCAAGAAATACATTATCTTCAACAATTACAGGAATAGCTCCGTACTGGTTCTAGTACTCCTCCAATTATAACTCCTGCACCTATGTGTACCTTTTTACCAATCTGCGCACATGAGCCAACCAGCGCTAAAGAATCCACCATAGAACCTTCATCAATATATGCTCCTATATTGACGTAGCATGGTGGCATAAAGCATACGCTAGGCGCAATATATGCTCCATCGCGTACACATACAGTTGGAGATGTAACTCTAACTTTATCATTTTCATTAAAATATCTGTTACCTAAAGTATCTTTATCTATTGTACCATCATCAAATTTCTTGATAACTCCATATTTCATTCCAAGCAATATAACTTGCTTAACCCATTTATTTACGTTCCATCTGTCATTAATCTTGTCTGCAACTCTAATTTTTCCTTTGTTTAAATCCTCCTTAAACTCTTTCCATACTGCCCAAAATTCCTCACGTGTCAAATCTTTATTTCCTAAAATCTTCGTGTAATCCATAAGATGCCTCCATTTTAAATATATTTACAATAGAAAAGTAATTACCTTTCTATATGTTTTTGCCCACTGTATGATACATTTCTCCTTCAAAATTTATTCCTTGTACATAATATACAATATGTGTTTTACCATTTATTATATATTTATCAGTCTCAGCAGAAGAAGTTGAATTCCATTTATTTCCATAATTCAAATCAGACATATTAGCTTCTTCTTTCAAAAGCCCAATGTTTATTATATAATAGTCTTCACCATCACTCGCAGCTAGCCCTTCTATTTCTTGACTTAATCTTGATTTCTTTAAAACATATTCAGGACTATCATCTTTATATAATGGCAACTTTCCTTCTCTTACATAATAAAATTCTACCCTATCATTTAACATTTCTATATCATTTTGTAATTTAGTTAATTTAGAAAGATGAAATGATGTTGACGAATTATTTACCATTGCCGCTGTAAGAATTACCATAAGCGCTACCGTTATCACAAGAGTAAGTAGTGTTATACCTTTTTCTCCTCTTATTCCTTGTCTTTGGTTCATTTCTGCTTTCTCCTCCTTTGTTTTTGATGTCTACATTAATATTTTACTATTAATCTTTATTTATTGCAATATAATTTTCTAAAATTTTATACATCTCTTTCTTTATTCTATACTTTTTATTCTCTACAATAAGGATTATAAGTATGTATATATTCATAAAAACATAGGCAATATTTTTAAAATATATGCTTAAAACAAATATAAATATAGTTAAAATTATAGCTGTTAAATTAGACAAAATATTAGTTATTCTCAAAGCTTTAAATCTTCCTACAAAAAAACATAATATATATTTTAGAATTCGCCCTCCATCTAAAGGATATATTGTAATCATATTAAACAAAAAAATCAAAATATTTACATATATTAATTCGCTGTTTACTCCAAATATTACAAATAATATTATAAATATCAAATTAACCATTGGTCCCGCAAGTGCAACTGCAAGCTTTTTTACATTTAATAAATTAGCCTTGCCATATTTTTTATTATAGTTTCTTACATCTGTTTTGAATGCAGCAGCAAATCCGTATTGGTAACACCTCTAGACTTCTTGGTTTAAACCCTACTATTAAACCGTGCCACTATATGTCCGAATTTCATGAAGAAAAGCAAATATCATTAAAAGTATATATGTTTCTAACTGTTTTGCTACAAAAAAAAATAAAGTGAAAATAAATATTTTTAAATCTACTTTTATTTTCAAAAATATTTTCCCCCTTTATTTTAGAACTGCACCATCAGTCTTGGATCTATACATGTGTCATTTACTCTTATTTCAAAGTGCAAATGCGCTCCTGTAACTTGCCCGTGTCGCTCCTACCTTTGCAATCTCTTGTCCTTTTGACACTTTGTCACCGAACTCCTACAAGTAGCTCATTACAATGAGCATATACAGTTTTCACTTCTCCATTTTGAAGCATTATATATTTCCCATAGCTTGGTGATTCTCTTGCAATTACAACTTCTCCATCTGTTGATGCATATATTGGTGTGCCTGTATCTGCTCCTATATCTATTCCTTTATGATATGCTGTCATAACATTTGATGTAACTTCTCTATCACCATATTCTGAAGAAACTGTTCCACTTACTGGCAAACTAAATGCATATTCTTTTTTTATTCTCTCTGTTTCGCTTTCCTCAGTTTTACTCACTTCACTTTGAGTAAGGCTTTCATCTTCATTTATATTTGCTGTATCTTCACCAGAATTTGTATCTGCTCCTTCTTCACTTTTCTCTTGATTTTCGCTATTTTCACCTTGCCCTTCATTTGCTCCACTATCTCCATTTTGCTCACTATTTTCTGCACCTTCTTGCTGTCCATTATTTGGGTTATCTGCTTCCTTTTGTTCATCTCCATATATATAATTATTTATACTTTGTATGGCAGAATTGTATGCTCCTTTAAAATCATAATCTGCAGATATTAATTCTTTTACCTTATTTAAAACATTTTCGGAAAAGCTGTAACTAGTTGTATTTACTAAATAAAACATAAAATAGATAACTACACTAATTGCAACTTGCAAAGCAAAACCTTTAATTAATCTATAATTTTTTGGCTTTTCTGTAACATTTACTCTAGCTCTTTTTGTTCTTTCTCTTAAACTCTGTCTTCTTGCATAAATTTCCTCTGCCCTTCTTATCCTATCATCAGGAGTCATCACTCTTTCCATGTGTTCCACCTCTGATAGAATATATGTCCTAGGACATATAAATATGCTTCTTTTGGTCAAAATG
>JAAVZQ010000070.1 GCA_022791735.1 Clostridia bacterium | reverse complement strand
CTCAAATCTATCTGGTCTTCTTGTTCCTAGTAAAGAATAATAATCTCTTATTAGATTTTTAACATACTGTAATATTAGTGGAATTTCTATTAAATTACTCCCTTGAATTAGGTCGAAGAATATAGTTTGATTCCAATAATACTTTATAAATTTATTTGCTATGTTTTTTAAATCTATACTTATAATATCTGCATTGTACTCTTCCTCAAGTGAAATTTCTACAAGTGCCTTAGCCCATGCCATCTTATATGTGTTTGTGTAATTACATTCTCTTATTACTCTTTTAAAAAGATTATAAAAATTATTCTCCATCCTCTATTACCTTTTCTAAAAAAATCTTTTCTTTAAATGCTCCTCTCTTTTGAACTTTGCTTTTCCTTACATTCTCAAATTCTTCAAGCGAAATATCTTTAGCCTCTAGAATTCCATATATTACTTCCACGATATCAGCTAACTCTTCTATGTTATTGCTTTCTGAATATTCTTTTACTTCTTCTTGAATTTTTCTATTTAATTGTGTTAAATAATCTTCATCATTAAGTATTTTGGTTATTGCTTTTTTATTATCTTTTGTTATAATTTCTGGTATTTTGTCTCTTACTAGTTTATTATATACTTTCATATTGTACCTACTATAATTTATTATATTTTGTACTAACTCCCTTAGCTTTTTCTACTGGATACTTTTTCTTTGTCTTTTCTAATTTTTTTAATATTATTTTTTTTGGATTAACATCTAGTTTCATAGCCATTTGAATGCAATATGTAAATACATCTGCAAGTTCTTCATAAACTTCCTCTTTGTTATAATTCTTGCTATCTCATTGAAAGCATTCTAAAAGTTCTCCAGCTTCAATTGATATTGATTTTGCTAGATTCTCTGGTGAGTGAAATTTATCCCACACATCTTTTCTGCAGCATTTCGTCCAGATCTTGCTGCCCACGCAACGGTTGATTTATCCCCCATTATATCGCCTGCAGCAAATACATTTTTCTTAGATGTCTCATAGTTTTCATCTACCTTTATATATCCCCAATCGTTTAGTTCTAATCCTAAACTATCTAGCACTTTTGTATTTGGCTTTGATCCAGTTGCCATTACAACAAAGTCTGCCTCCATAATATAATTTGAGCCTTTAATATCTACTGGCTTGTCTCTTCCTCCCTCTACTTTTACAAGTTCTGTTTTTATACATTCTACTTTTTCTACCTTTTCTTTTCCTAGAACTTTTACAATATTATTTTGAAATAGAAATTCTACTCCTTCATTGATTGCCGCTTCTACTTCTTCTGCTTCTGCTGGCATTTGTGCTCTTGCTCTTCTATATACAACTGTGACTTTTTTGGCCCCCTTCTTATTTATTGTTCTTGCTGCATCCATTGCTGTATTTCCACCACCAATTATAAGCACTGTTTTCCCTGTGAAATCTGGATAGTCTGCATATTCTAAAAGTTCATTTCCGTCCATATACACCGCTCCAAGTTTTCGCCTTCTATGTGCATCATTGATGATATATTTGCACCAAATGTAAGTAATACTGCATCATATCTTTCTTGCAATTCTTCTAACTTTATATCTTTTCCAAGTTCTTTTCCTAAAACTACGTTTACTCCTAAATCAAGTACTTTTTGTATAGTATTGTATACAACATCTCTTGGCAATCTAAAATCTGGTATTCCATGTGTTAAAAGCCCTCCAAGCATCTTATGTTTTTCATATATTGTCACTTCATATCCTCTTCTTGCAAGATATGCAGCAGCTGTAATTCCAGCAGGTCCACCACCAATTACTGCAACTTTCCTATTCTTTTTATCTTCTAACTTATCAATTTCCCAGCCTTCTTTTATTGCCATATCTCCTATAAATGCTTCTAGTTTTCCTATGTTTACTGGTTCTCCTTTTATACCTCTTACACATGAACCTTGACATTGCTTAAAGTGTGGGCATATTCTGCCACATATTGGTGAAAGCACTGTAGTATCTAGCAATATCTCATATGCTTTTTTATAATCTTCTGTTTTTATAGCTGCTATAAATTCCGTTATATCATTCCCAAGCGGGCAACCTTTTTGGCATGGTTTTACTTTACAACTTAAGCAATAGTCTGCTTGTTTTTTTATCTCATCTATATTCATCTTAATTTACTTCCTTTTTTATTTCTTCTAATCTTCTTATCGCTTCTTTCAAGTCTTTCCAAAAGTCTATCTTTTTTGTTTCATCACGAAGTAATGCTGCTGGATGCCAAGTTGGAATATATATTATTCCATTTTTTTCTATCCATTTTCCTCTTGATGCAGTTATTCCATATTCATTTCCTAAAATATTTTTAAGTGCAACACTTCCAAGCAAAACTATTATCTTAGGTTTTACAAGCATTACCTGACTTCTAAGATAATCCATGCATGCTACTGCTTCATCATTTTCTGGGTTTCTGTTTTGTGGCGGTCTACATTTTACAATATTTGCAATATATACTTCTTCTCTTTTTATTCCAAGTCCAATAAATGCTTTGTTCATAAGCTGTCCTGCACGCCCTACGAAAGGTTCTCCTTGTGTATCCTCGTCTGCTCCTGGCCCTTCTCCAATAAGCATTATATCTGCATTTCTATTTCCGTATTCCAAAGACTATGTTTTTTCTTGTACTATGTAATTTACATTTTTGGCACTCTTTTATTCCATTTTCTAATTCTTCCCAGCTATTGTACATTATTACTACATCCCTTCCTTGTAAATCACAGCTAGATAATTTTAAAGTCCGCATAAAGCTATAATTTATAAAACGCATTGTTCCAAAAGTTTTATTTTCTCCTCTTCTTTCGTATCAATTCTCGCCCTCACCCCTATTGGGATAACCGTTTTTAGCAATCCATGCCCAAAATTATCTGATTTTATTATTGGGAAATCATATTCATCTTCTAGTGTGTCCAAAACTATTTTTTCAAGTGAAATACCACTTTCATGTTCATAGTTTCCAATCCATAAACCTTTTATATTATCAAATACTCCGGTTTTGTCTTAATTTATATAAATAATTGCTTATCATACCTGGTGGGCT
>JAAVZQ010000069.1 GCA_022791735.1 Clostridia bacterium | reverse complement strand
TTTTAGCTATCTCAATTACTTTTTTTGAGTTTTCAATATTATCTCCTACAACCACTGTATTCTCTATTCCAGCTTCATAGATTAACTCTATTATTTCTTCTCTATCTTCATCAAACTTTTCATCATTATAGTGCGAATGTGTATCAAATAATCTCATTAATTCTCTCCCCATATAGCAACTACATTTGCCACTGCATACTCTTTGCAGTGTGACAAACTTATCTCTATATTTTTTATACCATTAACTTTTTCATTTACAAAATTCACTTGTGGTCTGCCATTTTCGTCATTTAAGACCTCTACATCATTCCAAGATATATCAAATTTATTGCTTAATTTACTTGAAATCGCTTTAAAGATAGCTTCTTTTGCAGCAAACCTAGCTGCATAATGTTGATATTTAACATTATTTCTATTTTCACAATATTCTATTTCACTTTTTGTATATATTTTATCTAGTTCTTTTGTATTTGTATCATCTATTAGTTTCTTAATTCTTCCTATTTCTATTATATCTGTTCCACACGTTATATCCATCGTTTTTCTTTCCTTATTTTAAATTATAAAGTTTTATAAAGTTAACTATATTGGTAATTATTGAAATTGCAAGGAGTATGAATACCACTCTATTTAACATATCATTATTTTTCATTTTAAAGCCTTTGTAAGTAACATCATACTGTTCTTTTACAATTCCATATACCTCTTTTAGTTCTAAGACTTCTTTTGTTTCTTTATGTATTAAATTACCATTATCTACATTTGTAAGCTCATGCACCCATACATCATTTGTAAATTTTACAAACTCTTTTGAAGCTTTTACATGTTTTACATTACTTTTAAAGTCTTGTAGAATTTTCGCAAAGTAGAATTTTTCATATAAAGTAAATATATATGCATATAAATATTCATTTTCAAATTCGTTAGGTAAGTTTGTATAATTTACTGTATTAATACTAGATGTCAAAAGATTTATACCTGCTTTACTTACTCCCACTTTTATATACTTTCCTAGGTTCACAGTTTTTAGTTTATCATTATCAAAAGTAGAGTTAAATTCACTATTTAAAACATTTGCAAATTTGTAAAACTCCTTTTCTATTTCTGCAAATTCTCTAGTTTCATTCCAATACTCTTGGTCTAAGCATACATAAGAATATACAAAAAATCTATTTATATCTATATCCATTTTTTGTGCTTCTTTAGTTTTACCAGTTATCTCATATATAAGCTCTGAAAGCATTTTTATGTCTGAAAATGTATCTGTTTGTATCTTTATATTTCTATATTCTTCAAGATTTGCAGTTTCTGAATTTATATCTCTAAATTTTAGATTAAAATTCAAAAGGTCTGAAAATCTATCTGTGTCTTCTATATTTGTTTTAATAGCTAAAAAGCATATTCCTGTTTTAAAACATATTACTTCTATCTTCTCTATTTTGAAGAAAATGCCACTCTCTTCTCCTGTTTTTGCTTGTGCATTTTTGCCTATCTCATACTCAAACATAACACAAGGGCTCTCTTTAAATAAATTGCTTCTTAATTTGTCATCAAATGTATTTACCGACGTCTGCGTTTTTTTAGCAAGATTAAAACTTTTAAACATGTATTCTCTGATAGTTGGCAAGAAAAACTTATATATACCTAAATTCTTATCCTTTTCAAAAAATTTTGGTTTATATTTTTTATTTTTCATTAATCCTTCTATGTATTTTCTATAGTTTTTCTCTTGTATTACATAAGGATATATAAAGTAGCTATAACTATATTTCATTTTTAGTTCCATAGCTTTTACTTCCTTTCTTTAGTACTATACAGTTACAACTCATTATGCATCTAAATAATAATTTGCATTAGTATCTTCACATAAATGCCAAGAACCTATAAAATCTATTTTGGCATTTTTATCTAAATTATATCTTGGCTCTACAACTACTTTTCCATTCAAATCAATTGAACCCCATACGCCATCTTTTTTTATACCTGCATACCCGCTTGCATTTTGCTCTGTTGCATCATCATATATATAATCAACTACAACTTTTCCGCTTTCGTCTATAAAACCATATTTTCCGTCTTTTTTGCTAACAAATAGTTTATTTGTTGTAAGTAATCCAGACGCTGCTTTTTCTTCAAATTTAAAATTATAGTATTTGTAGTCGTCATCTACTTTTACTTTGATATAACCTTTTGAAGTATTTATTTCTAATATATCGCCTGTTATTTTTTCTTGATAATTCTCATCGTAAATCTTCGAAACAGCTTTTCCATCCTTTTGAGAAGCTACAATTATAAAGTTTCCTGAATTAACATACTCTATTTGTGTACTTTCTATTGGAAATACTACTGTACCTTCTATATTTACAACTCCATATTTATCACTTTCCTTGGCAATAAAATTATTTCCTTTTGTATGTTTTAATTCATCATATTTGAAATCTATTTTTGTGTTTCCCTCTAAGTCTACTACTCCACATTTTGTGTTTGTTTTTGCAACTATTCCTTCATTATTTATCTCTAGGATGTCTGTAAATTCTTTATTAAACTTCTTTTCACCTGACTTATTTACAACTACATATTTGCCATTTTCTTTTACAGCATAAAGGTTCTCTCCAGTTATACTTTTTATGTCTTCATATTTTGTATCTAAAATATTAATCTTGTCAAACCCAATTACTCCACATTTGTTATCTTCACCTGTGACTATATATCCATTTTTATAGTCATCACCTATTTTTTCTATTTTCTTGTATTTAGGCTCGATTACTATATTACCTGAATCATCTGAAAGCCCAAATTTTCCGTTCCTTTTCTACAACTAAGCTATTTTTTATTCCATAAATTGGATTTATGCTATCATATTCACATTCTAGTAATTTTTTGCCTGAATAATTAATTAAACCATATTTTCCGTCTTTTTGCACTCTAAATACATTATCTTCATACCAGATATTTTTTTCTGTATCATAGTTTGCAATAGCTTCTATCTTGTCATAATCTTTAATTATTTCTTTACCTTTGCCGTTTATTACTTTTGTTTTGTAATTCCCATTTCCATAGTCTACATCTGTTGTACAAACAAAAATATCTTGTGCTGGATTTGGAATAACTATCATTTCATCATACTTAGCTTTTACAACTATTTCTGCGTATGAATTCATTACTCCCCATTTTCCATTATCATATATGGCATAGTAATATACATTTTCAATTTTACCATTTGCACGCTCGGAATCATTTTTTAGCATATTACGTATCATAATTATGCTAAAAATAATCAGTACAAATACTAAAATTACCCCAAATACTTTCTTCATATTTAGTTTTGGTTCATCATCATATCTTCTGCCACGTTTTGCCATATAATCACTCTTTCCTATTAGATTTATGTCTTAACTATATCACATTCTTCCAAATTCTTCAACAATTTTTGAAAGTATTTTATTAATTTTTATTTTTACAAATTTCATATAAAGTATTGACATTTTTATTCAAATTATAGTATAATAATTTTTGCCAGTTTAATAGATGCAGATGTGGCGGAACTGGCAGACGCACAGGACTTAAAATCCTGCGGGACTTACCTCCCGTGCCGGTTCGATTCCGGCCATCTGCACCAAGCTAGAGTAAGGATACAACATTTTCCTTACTCTTTTTATTTTGGTGTTTTTTGCTAATTTGCTAACCATTTGCTAACGAACATTTAAAAATTTGCCAAAGGTATTTGCACCTTCCATATTAGTTTCTTTATATACGTGTGAATATAAATTTAAAGTAATATTGACATTGCTATGCCCTAACCTCTCAGAAATAACTTTCGCTTGTACACCTTGAACGCATGAGTTTACTAATAATTTCAAAATTAGTTGGAATAAGTGTAAGATAACTTGAAAAAACGTATGCTCATGTATTAGATAAGTTTATGAAAGTAGAACTTGAAGGGCTTAGAAAGCATTTAAAAAATAGTAAAATAATTACTTTTCTTAAGGCAAAACATAACGTTTCTGTTCAAACTAATTTGTTTCAACTAAATACTGAATTTTACATAATTTGATTTCTATTAAAAAGCATGATATAATAATATTACATTTATGGCAAATGCCAGAAGGAGTGTACACTATGGAACAAAACAACATTGTAGGAATAGCTTGGTTATTGGCAAGTGCCAAGACCACCTCTTCTTTTGAGGGCAAGCGATACCACTTCCAAGGAGACCTCTCCCAGATGTCCGCAGCTCACCGCATAGCCTGCCTTTTGAATATCAATATTGATATCGAGGGCGGTATTCCTTTCGCAAAATCTGAAGAGGATTTTAACCGCGTTACTCAATACATGATTGACCATCATGTTGATGGCTGGTGGCATTATGTGTCAAATTAAGTACTGCAAAAGCAAACAAGGACCGTAAAAAGTCCTTGTTTGCTTTTTATCAAATAGAAACCTACATTTTTGTGACTATACTCTCAATCAATCTTTTGCCAAGTTTACCTCAAAATAGAACTCTACTCCATTTTCTTTATTCTCTACACCATATTTATTATTTGTGTTTGTCATAATCGCTTTAACAAGTGATAAGCCTATTCCTGTGCCTCCACTTTCCCTATTTCTTGATGTATCTACCTTATAAAATCTATTCCAAATTCTATTTAAATCTTCTGTTTCTATATTTTCTCCTGTATTAAACACTTTAACTCTAAGCTTATCTTCTCTTATTTCATACGATATTTCAATTTCTTTTTTCCCATCTATTTCTAAAATATTCTTTGTCGCATTTGTAAAATAATTTGTAAATACTTGCTCTGCATAAAATTCATCTGCCTCTACATATATTGGTTCAGAATCATATTTTACAGATATTTTCTCATCTTCAAGCATTTTGCTAGATTTCCTAAACACTTCTTCAATAAGCTCAGATATATTAAACTTAGTCAAATTAAATGCACTTTTTCCGTATTCAAGTTTCATAAGTTCAAGCAATTTCTTTACAACTTTATCCATTTTATTTGACTCATCCAAAATTACCTCTGCATAAAATTTCTTACTCTCCTCATCTTTAGCAACATTTTCAACTAATCCTTCTGCATATCCTTGTATCAAAGCAATTGGGGTTTTCAATTCATGCGATACATCTGATATAAATTGCTTTCTCATTTCATCTGTCTTTGATTTTTCTTCAATGTCCTTTTCAAGTTCTATATTAGAATTCCTTAGCTGTTTTATAGTCTTCTCAAGTGTATCTGACATTATATTTATATTTCTACCGCAAATTATTTATTTCATCCTCTTCTTCTCTAATTCTATACTTATGACTGAAATCCAGCTTCGATATTTTTGATGTTATTTCATTTAATTCCTCTATTGGATATGTAAATTTCTTAGAAATAACCAAAACTATCATTCCACTTGCAACTATTGTAGCAACACCTATAAACATTAAAAATTTATTTGCAATCTTAACACTCTCTTGTATCGGTGCAACAGCAGCTCTAATATATAATTTATATCCATTATCAAGTTCAGCAGACAATAAAATAAATGATAACCCAGTTTTCTTGTCTATCTTCCTTTTTATCTCCACATTATCTTCATCATACAATATATTTTCATTTAATAATCTTCTTCTGTTATATTCTACATCTGTTAGTGACGAAATAAAATCCTTACTTGTAGCATAGATACTTGTATTTGTTTTTATCAATATATCAAAGTCATTACTAAATGACATTTTTTCAAGATCTATTTCTATATCACTACTTTTCAGTGTTCCATTATAGTATGCATTTATTATTGTGTATGCATTGAGTAGCATATTTCTTTTTGAATATGTGTAATATCTTTCAAGCACTATACTATTCATCAATATAAGAAACACTATTATTATCGAAATTGTTGCGCATAATGTCAAAAATAATTTTACTTTTATACTTTGTAATTTGCTTCTTTTCTTTACTTCTTCCCTATTTGACTTCAAATTTATATCCTATACCTCTCATAGTTTTTATATATTTACCTTTTTTACCAAGTTTATGTCTTATCTTTTTTATATGACTATCTATTGTTCTTGAGTCTCCATAATAGTCATAGTTCCATACATTGTTTAATATCTTATCTCTTGAAAGTGCAATTCCTACATTATCTACCAAATATTTTAGAAGCTCATATTCTCTTAAACTCATTTCTATCGGTTTTCCGTCTAATTTAACAGTTCTACCATCCTCATCAATTTCTATTCCACCATAATTTTCAATTTTATTTTCTTTATTCATTGTTCTTCCTAAGATTGCTTGTACTCTTGCAACTAATATTTTAGGACTAAATGGCTTTGATATATATTCATCTGCGCCAAGTTCAAATCCAAAAAGTTCATCCTGTTCTTCTCCTCTTGCTGTAAGCATAATTATTGGAACTTTTGAGCTTTGCCTTATTTGCCTAAGCACTGACCATCCATCTAATTTTGGCATCATTACATCTAACAAAATCAAATTAATCTTTTCTTGTCTTTCTTCAAACATCTGTATAGCTTCTTCACCGATCTTTTGCTTCAATTACTTCATAATCTTTTTTCACTAAGAAATCTTTTATAAGAGTTCTCATTCTTTGCTCATCATCTACAACTAATATGGTTGTATTCATTATAAATTCCTTCCTTTCAATAAGATACTAATATTATACATTATATATTGGGTTTGTGTCTATATTGTGAAGGAAATTCGTATTTTTACTGTATTTCTACTAAAATTATATCATCACCTATACATCTTATATTTTTCCATGGAATTACTATATCATTATTCCCTGCAAATATACTAAGTTTGCTATTCGTACCTGGCACAATTATAGATGTAATCATGCCACTTTCTAAATCTGCTGTTACATCTTGTACATATCCGAAGACGCCTTCCATCTGTTATATTAATTACCTCTTTATGCTTAAAATCTAATCCTTTGCTTCCCATATTAATACCCCCTATGCTATTTTATGCATGGGGGCTTGGGCTTTATACAAAAGTATATCTCTGCCTTGTCATTAGAGATGTATTCTCAATTTTTTACACTTTTATAACGACACGCCATATTTCTGTGGTCGCTCATCTTTGTTATATCTATTATACTAAAATTGAATAGAAAAGTTAATTATTTTCAAAACTATTTTAGCATAGTCCCAATATCTTCTCCGTAATTTACTCTTAAGTTCATTCTCTAGTTGACTAGCATTTAAAAACAATATTCCTTCTATTCCTTGTTCTTTTGCCATATCTATATTTATTTGATAATCATCTATAAATATTGTTTCTTTCGCATTAATTTTTAACTGTTCTAGTATTACTTTAAAAGTATCTGTATCTTGTTTTATTCTTTTCAATTCATATGAAAAAAATTTTTCATCAAAAATATCTAAATCTGTATTATTTTTTAATATGTAATCAGCCCATTCTTTTATATGATCAGAAAGTAATATCAATTTATATTTTCTCTTTAATTTTTTTATAATTTCTAACGTTCCTTGTACTGGTACATTTAGATTTTCTCTAATTATGTCTTTCATATCTTGAACACTAATTTTCCATTCTTGCACATTTATCAATTCTTTTAAGTATTGTTCTTCTGTAACTTTACCTCTCATTGCCTCAAGAAATATATTATTGACTTTTTCTTTTCTTTTTAAAAACTCATCTGCTTTAATTCCATATCTTTTCTCTATTAGCTTATCTGTACCATGATATCCTGAAATTATTACCTCTGACAAGTCAAATATAATATTTTTAATCATTACTACCTCTCTACTTCAAATAATCATATTTTCTGCTTACTATTTTATAAATTTCTTTTGCCCCATTGCTTAGTTCGTTCTCATCTACTTCGCCAATTTTATATCTCTCATATCCTAAGCATTTATCAGGCTCCTCAATTTTTAAATTTCCGCTCTTTAACCTCCCTTTATATACAAGATAAACCCAAGTTTGCTCTTTATTATATCTATTATCAAATGTAACTCCATAGGTTGCCGTAATAAATTCCTCAATTTCGATATTGGCTTCTTCTCCAACCTCTTCTATAATCTCTCTATCAAGTGCTTCTCTAAAACTAATATCACTTTTCTTAACTCTTCCACCTATTGTTTCTAATTTTAATCTTTCATCTCTGCAGCCCGGTCCTCTTCTTTGAAAAATAATCTTATTATCTTTATCAAAAGCACATAAGATAACTGCTATTTCATAATCTTTTGAAATCTCTCGATATTTTCTTAACTCTTCTTCTAATTGTTCCATATTGTTTACTTCATGTGTGAATAATTGCATTTTATTATCTCCATTCATTAATCATTTTATATTTTACTTATTTATCCATTCTTCTATTATATTAGTATCTATATTATACGCTAATATTTCAATACTTCTATTTTGAAATACTGCATGTAATTCTGCACCCTTTATAATTTTACCACTAAAAATCTTGTTGTTTTTTAGTGCTTCATCTTCATATTGCCAGCAAGTATCATGGTCTGTTATTGAAATATATTCTAATCTTCTCTCTTCACACATTTTTAGTACTTCGTATGCAGTTTTGTCTCCATCAGAATATATTGTATGCATATGTAAATCTATCATAAACTATGCCTCCTATTACTTGATAAAATTTATATCACAAATCTCCCTGTATTTCAACACAACCAAATTTTATAAATAAACTTCTTTTCTCTACTGCATCATATATATATCCATTCTTGCTTCTTTCAAATTTGCAAAAATATCTTTCTATTTCTTCATAATTTATATCTTCTTGCATAATTGTACAGTAAGCCATAATCTTTTTCTCTATGCTATATTCACAAAAAGAAATAGAAAAAACCTATATACTATTATATGTATATGGGCTTTAGTATTATTTGTAGAGTTTTACTCATTTAAAATATGTACTATCTCCTTTGGTGCAACTAACTTTTTCTTTTGGTTAATTACTGCTGTTCTAACATAATCTCCTCTTAACTGATTATTCATTTTATTTACTATCTCATCATAATCAAACCATTTTACATCTAAAATTTCATCTTTGTCAAACTCAATAGTTTCTTTAACTAACTTAGCATTAAAAACTACCATTACAAACAAATCATTTTCTAAAACTTTATTCGCAATATAACATACTCCATCTAGCTCTACATCACAACCTGTTTCCTCTTTTATTTCTCTGACTGCTCCTTGTTCTAAGCTCTCACTAAAATCCAAATGCCCAGCTGGAAAATTCCATTTTTTATAACATTTTTCTTGTGCCTCTTGTACTAATAAATATTTTCCATCTTTCTCTATAATTCCACCTACTATTACTTTCATTTTGCTTAATCTCCTTAAATAATTACATTAATTTAACACAAATTATAACACATAGGAGTTAACTTTTCAAGTTATGCATCCCCTGAGTTTTGGGCAAAAAAATAACCTAGCAATGTATGTAAACACACATTGCTAGGTTGTTATCTGCTATTTTACCACCAGCCTCCTCTTCTTCTGTTTCTTCTTCCACTTATTCTCGGATCATCATACGGATTGGGGTAATCAAAGTCTTGTTCTATCCCATCCACCATGAACCTTACACGATACGCTTTGTTAGAGGTACCCAAAACACGGCTCTTGAAACGATATTCAAACTTAATCCATTCTACTTCTTTAGCCCAAGCTACATTTGCGCTTTCTATGACTACACGCCATTTGTTATAACGATTGGTTCTGGGTGCTTCATTCATGCCAATAGAAATTCCTGTAACCGCATTATTGCATTTCTTTTGGTCTATTACGGCACGTCTTATAGCTTCAATTACATCGATAGACTTATCATCACAGCTTACAATATCTGCAAACAATTCGCCCTCATCAAACAAATTCAAAATTACAGTTGCTATACTGTTATTTTCGCCATCCACAACTTCTATTGCATGGCTATTGCTTGATGTAAATACATTTTCTGCTTCTATGCCATAATATGCATCATGCCTTTCATATCTCCTCTTAAACATAAACTCTTTAGAAAAAGTAAGATATGTTTGTACAGAGTTAAGATTAAAAAATCTGTAATGCAAACTACTCTCATTATCCATATCTATGGTCGGAATGATATTCTTTTTAGACCTCTTTTCTTCTTGTCTTTGCACAAAACTGTATATCTGCACAATCCTATCAACCCTTTTTTCATCAAAGGATTCTTCTTGTTCCAAAAGTTGCTTTACAAATTCTACTCCTTCGCTATTCACTTTGCTATGGAATATGTATTGTGCAGCCCTCTCAATAACAAATTCAACTGAGAGCCCTACACCTGCTTTTTTAGCTTCTGACACAACCAATTTGTGTCCCTCTAAAAAAGCAAAAACATAAGGTAAGAATTCCTCATTGCTCACATTTTTTTCAACAAAGTCAACTATTTCTTTTGGAACAGAAAATACTGCGTCTTGACCTACTCTCTTTTCTCCAGGACACCTCTCTAACCTTGAACGATACATTGCATTTACATTTAGCTTCGAAATCAGATACTCTGCTTGTGCATGACAAGCATCTCCATTAAGTGCTCCAAGTGCAATATACAAGCGGATTGCTCTCGGCCTTGTCATCTCATTACAGCTGGACAAAACCTTTTCAAAATTTGTCTTGTCCATTGTGTTCCACTCTTTTACAGCTTGAATTTTAACAGGAAGCAAATTCATAATGTAAGGATCAGAAAGTCGCCCTATCGCTTGTACCCATGTATGTACTTGCAACTCATGACCTATCCATTTCGAATAATCTCCCCATAAATAGCTTAGCTTTTCAAGTTGTTTTACAGTTTTTACGCCACTTAATGCACACAGTTTCTTTGTGTCATAGAGATATGCATTTTCGGCATTAATAACAGCAAACCCATCTTTAGGGTTATCTTGGTTCCCTACAAGGATATAATCTCTTTGACGAGTTATTGTTGCTCTTTCATTAATGCTCGAAACATCTACAGTCTGTGAATTAGGTCCAAAGGTAAAAATTAGAGATTTTAACTCACTGCTGTCTGGGACATGTATTTCACTGCATCCCTTCACAAGATGTGCTGGAATTGATATAGAAGAAAAACTATCCGCAAAGTAAAATGCCATATTATCAATATAACTTATATTGGGAGGGCATACGAAATCACCTTCATACTTGCTAACCATATATGATACACCTATACGGTCTAAAGTGATTTCACCCTTTTTGCTTTTTGAATATTCACACTTCTCCCAAAATGCCTTTCTCAACTCCTGCAAATTTAGGCTAAGCACTTGACTGCTTTTTTTAGCCGTTTTTTTGCACTCATCAATAGTGAAGTTGTCTCTTCCATTAAATACTATTGTTCCGATTTTAATGTTCCGCTCAGTCGCATTCTTTTGAATCCACTGAATATCTGCTAAAAATTCATCCACTTCTTTCTTATGTCCTTCTCGGGCATCATTTAGCTCATCATCATTATGAAATTCCCAAGTTTTGTTCAAAAGATTAAAACTAGTTATGGAATAAAGTCTCGGTCCAAATCCCTCCATTAAATCATTAATCTTTTCAGTTAACCGTCTCGTTTCTTCAACGTATTTGGCCTTTTTCAATGTACTTGGCATTTCATCACGCTTTTTGGTTAATTCCTCCATTGCATTCTGTGCTTGTTTAAAAGATGCCTCCAGCCCTTCAATTTTTCTTTCCTTCGCTGCTGTGACTATCCCTTGGAGCTTTGCAATACAGTCCTCGACTTCCTCAAAAATTAATTCAAGGATTTCTAAGTATTCTTCATTAGAATATTCACCGTTAACTGCTCCGTTCGAAAGCTCAGCAAACATATCAAATATGTCAGACTTATGCTGGTACTCTAGCTCCAAAAATTGAAAAATCGCTTTTCTCTGTTTCTCTTTTTCAATGTCAGAAGAAGCACGCTTTTTCCTAAACCAAGGTTTTGATTTTGGCTGTTTTGTTGCATAATACTCATAAACATCTGTAGAATCTGGATTTTGCAAGTCATACACGGCCCGCTTATCTTTGTCTGACAGTATGCCATATGCCTCATTAATCTTCTTCATCTCTTCCTCAGCTTGTTTTTTCGCTTCATTATCCGTGTATTGGTCAGGATGCCATTTCCGTGCAAGTTTTCTGTATGCTTTTTTTAAAGTTTCATCATTAGCTTCTCGGTCAACACCTAGGACTTCATAAAGATTTTTGTCCATTGATACTCCTCCAATTCGTTTAGTTCTATGTTAGAAGGCTGCCAAATTAATTTTCCTACTATATTGACAGCCTCCTATTAGCTTAAACCAATTACATAAGGCTCCTAATCTCTCTTGCCTTAACACCTAAGGGATTTGCTGCATGGGCTTTTATAACCTTTGCCCAATCCTTAGGGACTGTACCCGTGGTACGGAGTGCATCTAGCAGGTCTTCAAGTGTTTGGAAAATGATTTTTATGCCATCTCCCTCACGATTAAAGTTCACTGCGTTACTCTCCTTTATCCCAAGCTCTTGTGCATATTCTTTAGCATCTCCTCCATAGTATTTGTTATAAAGCAAGAAAACATGCTCACCTTCACTCTCTCGACTTGTTATTAACTTTTGTACTTCCTCTTTAGGGTGTTCACTGCCAGTGTTTCGTCCATCCGTGATAATCAAATGGAGCTTGTGATTTGCATCTGCTTTTTGAATTGAGGAAATGGCGCTAATCGTTGCATCATAGATATTAGTGCAACCAACACATTCCCATGGTTTTATAGGTACGAATTGTTTTGAGTCCCAGTTGACGAATTTTGGGGTAACCTCATCATCAAATAGAGTAAGTGAAATCTTTGTTGTATAAATTTTTGCTGCTTGCCTTGTAGCAAATCCATTTAACCCATCCGCAATTTGTGCAGGAGTTCCTTCCATGGAATCACTACGGTCAACAATCAAATTCACGCAAGCAGAATTCCGTTTAATCTCTGCCATCATCATTTGATCATCAATAGACGCCACAAAACCGTCAATTGCCTTTCCGATATCCACTCCTTGTTTTTTTATACTTCTGCTTTGGCGTAATAACGCCAGTTTAGAGGTACTGCTGTTGTTACCCTTCATGATGTCTTCGCTCATATTGAATTCCTCCTTTAATAAAGGTTGATATTGAGGCGGGCCGCCTCTTCAAAAAAACTACGCCTACATAATATCACATATATATGTATAATGCAAGAAATATCCCTCCTTGCACATAGCAAGAAAGGATACCTTTTACTTATAGCTTTTTTTAATTCTTTGAATTGCAAGCTTTTCTAATCTTGAAACTTGTGCTTGAGAAATACCTATCTCATCTGCCACTTCCATCTGCGTCCTCCCGTCAAAAAATCTTTTTGTAATTATATATTTCTCTCTTTTACTAAGCTTTTTCATAGCCTCTGCAATAGTCAAATTTTCTGCCCATTTATCATCTGTATTTTTACTATCACTTACTTGATCCATCACAAAAATACTCTCAGCTCCATCTTTATATACTGGTTCTTGTAAAGATATTGGATCTTGTATTGCATCAAAGCTAAGTGCCACTTCTTCTCTATTTATTCCAAGATTTTTAGCAATTAAATCTATCGAAGGCTCTTTTCCATTCTCTTTTGTAAGTTTTTCCCTCATCTGTATTGCTTTATACGCTAAGTCCCTTACAGAACGACTAACACGAATCGGATTATTATCCCTTAAATATCTTCTAACTTCTCCAATTATCATTGGTACAGCATATGTTGAAAACTGTACATTTAGTGTTGTATCAAAATTATCTATCGCTTTCATTAAGCCAATGCATCCAACTTGAAACAAATCATCTGAGCTCTCTCCTCGTCCTCCAAATCTTTGTATAACGCTTAACACTAGTCTTAAATTTCCGATTTATAAATTTTTCTCTTGCTACTGCATCCCCTTGTTTTATCTTTTCAAATAGTTCATTTTTTTCTTCATTTGATAGTACAGGTAATTTTGAAGTATTAACTCCGCATATTTCAACCTTTTTTATCAAATAAAAAACCTCCTTAACAATTTCTAAGTGACGGCGTCACAAAGAAATTGTAACACTCGCCATAATTCTCTCGTAAGAAAGTTTCTT
>JAAVZQ010000068.1 GCA_022791735.1 Clostridia bacterium | reverse complement strand
TCAATTACAGAAGAATTTATACAGCGTGTAGAAGATTGGATAAATAATTATCCAAGAGCTATGTTTAAATATAAAAGCACCAACCAAATCTTGGAAAAATTATGTGCTTAAAAAACGGAAATTTATTATTGCAATTTATAAACTTAATAAAATTATAAAAAAAGCATTGAAAAATTATACCCTTTAGGGTATAATAGAAAGGAAGTAATAGATAAATGTATGATATTGAATTTTATGAAGATAGAAACGGCAAGAGTGAAATTTATGAATATATTAGAGAATTAAAAAGAAATAATAGTAAAGTAAATAAACAAAAGTTGAAGAAAATAGATAGTTATATTGATTCATTAGCAACATATGGATTGATGCTTAAAGAGCCATATATAAAGAAAATAGACAAAGAGATATGGGAGCTTAGGCCATTAAGAGATAGAATACTTTTTGCAAGTTGGCATTATAATAAGTTTGTATTATTAAGCATTTTTATGAAACAAACTCAAAAGACACCTAGATGTGAAATTGAAAAGGCAAAGAGATTACTAGAAGATTATAAAAATAGGAGTGATGAAAATGAGTAAATTTAGGAATTGGAAGGATGTCAAAAAGGAAATAGAAGCAGATTTTACAGAAGAGGATATACAAGAAGTAGAATGCGAAAAAGAAATTATTAGAAAGACTATTGAGACAAGAAAAAATGCTAATTTGACTCAACAGGAACTAAGTGAATTAACAGGAATAGTGCAACCTTCCATTGCAAAAATTGAAAGTTTTGCGCGTACGCCACAATATACAACATTAATGAGATTACTAAGACCTATGGGGTATACATTAAAAATTGTACCTTTAGATAGTAATGGTAAGGATAGTAAAAGAAGAAGAATAAGCACTAAAATTAAAAAAGCCTAGGGTGGTTGCCCTAGGCTTATAAAATAAAAAATAAAAGGGGATGTTTTTCACTATTTTGTTTAGTGTACTTATAATATAACAATCTAATTTGTCCATTTTGTGAACTTGTTGTGAAAGCTTTTCAAAAAAAGTCTTAAGGAATTATGAAGATATTTGTTGTTCTTCTTTTTACTGTTTTGAAATATACTTAAATAGATTGTATGTAGAGAAAAAGGGGGAACTAGCTGTGGGACGAAGGCTAAACAAGCTAACTGCGCTTTTAGAAATGCCAGAAGAAGTAATGACAGATAAACCAAAAATCACAGTAATGGGATTTGAAGAAGTGGCAATTGAGAACTACAAAAACATCTTAGAATACGATGAAATATTTATTAAGGTAAATACATATATAGGAGTAATAAATATCAGTGGAATAGGTTTAAAGCTTATACAAATGAATAAAGATGACATCATGGTAGTACGGTAAAATAGATAGCATAAACTTTGAAGAAAATGAATAGAGAGGTAAACAAGATTGATATTTAAAATACTTATAAGATATATATTAGGGTATGTAAACATATCTGTAGAGGGATATTATATTGAAAGATTTATAAATATTTGCATAGGCAGTGGAATATTTTTATGGAATGTAAAAATAAAAAGAGCGACTAATGCCTATGCAAATGTTGGGTTAAAAGATTTTAAAAAACTAAGAGAAATAGCTAAAAAAACTAAATGCAAGGTAAAGATTGAGGCAAAGCGAGGAATGCCGTTTTTACTAAATAGATATAAGAAAAGGAAAATCTTCTTTTTGCTTTTGGCAATTATCACAGTGCTTATATATCTAACATCTAAATTTGTATGGAATATTGAGATAAAAGGAAATAATAGGATAGAGCAGGATATAATACTTGAAGAGCTAGCAGAATGCGGATTAAGGATAGGCTCAAAAAAGGATAGGATAAACACAGTAGATATTGTAAACAAAATACGATTAAAAAGAGAAGATATAGCATGGATGAGAATAGACATGCGAGGTACAAATGTAATAGTACAGATTGCAGAAACAAAAGAAAAACCAGAAATCATAAAACAAGACGAGTATTGCAATATAGTTTCAGATAAAGATGCGCAAATAGTAAAGATAACCGCAAATAATGGTACAAAAATTGTAAAAGAAGGAGATATAGTAAGCAAAGGAAACATATTAATTGGTGGCTGGATGGAAGGAAAGTATACAGGCACAAGGTATGTACATGCGAGTCGGAGAAATTACAGCAAAAGTTTGGTATAGTAAAAAAGAAAAAATGGACCTAAAACAAGTTTCCGTAAACAAAACTGGAAATACCCAAAAAAAATATTGCATAAAATTGAATAATTTTGAAATAAATTTAGGGAAAAAGCTTCCAAAATTTAAAAAATATGATACAATATATGAAGAGAAAAAATTTAAACTATTTTCTGATTTCTATATACCAATAACCTTAGGGATTTCTACATATTGCGAAATAGAGGAGAAACAAGAGGTACTTACACTAAGAAAAGCAAAAGAAACACTGATAGAAAAGCTGAAAAGTGAACTATCCGAAGAAATAGAAAATAATGGGGAAATAAAAGATATAAAAATAAACACAGCAGAAGAAAGTACGAGCGTAGAAGTAGAAGTGATATATGAGGTACTAGAGAATATTGGAACTGAAGAAAAGATATTAAATTATTAGGAGGGATACCATGGAAGAAAGAGGACTTAGAGTAGCAAAAACAGATAAGGCGTTTTTTTCAAAGATTTCAACAACAATAAGTAAACTATTAATACCAACTAAAATCGGGATTAATGGTATGTTAATAACGCTAAAAAGAAACAATGTATTAAAAAATTATGAAACAGTAAAAAATAATGAAGAACAAGAAAAAGAAGAAAATTTGCAAAAGAAATATGAGGATGCATTTATTCTATATTTAGAATCAATAGACAAATATGTATTAGATTCAATATATAAAAAGGTTACAACAAAAACGGCGACAGCCTTTGAAGAAGACGCGTTGTCAAGATATTATGCAGTCATACATTTAAAAGACACACAATATTTAGAGTACAAATATAGAAAACAAAAATATCTTTTAGATTTAGACTATATGTCATTAAAAAAAGAAAGTAAAGAAAAACAAGTGGCAAGATATAATAGTTTTTATGCAGACAAGATGAATAGCATATATAAAGGAATACTTAAAAACTATTCTATTCAACTTGCAGATAAAATGACAAGTGACTTAGCCGATAAAAATGAAATATATAATAGTATATTTGATACATTAGAAGATTATATTGCAAATATTTTACCAATAAAGATAAATCTAGAAGGAAAAGAAAACTACAAAGAAATTTTGGCAGAAAATGAAAAAGCACAAGAATTTTTAGCAGGAAAACTTGATACAAGAGATCAAATTGAAAAGAAAATGTATTTGCTTGCAATAAGTAGAAAACTATTTACACACAGTATTCCGCTTATTGTTGCAGAACAATGCTATGAGAAATTACTTACAGACACAAGGAATTTGATTATTAATTCTAAAGTAGAATTAAAGAAAGACAAGGCTTACGAGTTACTTATAAACTTAATAGAAGAATATAACATCAGGCTTTTATCAACAAAGATTTACTGGGAAAAACCACAAGAAAGAGAAGATTATAAGAAATTCTGGGAAGAATTTAAGAAAATTGATAGAAGTACAGAAGAAGGACAAGTTCAAAAACAAATACTATTTTTAAGAAAAGAAATAGAGAAACTAGAAGGAACAGACGAAAACAAAAAAATAGTTAGATTTTATAAAGATAAACTTGTAGAATATGGAGCTTTAAAAAGACTTAAAAACAAATGTAAGACAGGAGAACACTATACCAAAAGGGCAGTGAGAGTATGAGGAAATTAGCTGAAACAAGTTATGAAGGAATAGAAGAAAATACAAAATATGAAGAAATAATAGATATAGTATATGAAGCATGTTTTAAAGAAGAAAATCTATACGATTGTAGCATATACATAAGTGTAATTATTTCAAATGAAAAATACATAAAAGAAATAAATAGTAAATATAGGAATATAGATAGTGTAACAGATGTACTATCTTTCCCGATGTTTGAGCAAGATGAAATAGAAGAAGCAAAGAAAAATGAAGAAGCATTAGGTGATATAATCGTATGTATTCCTAGAGTGGAAAGTCAAGCAAAGGAATATGGGCATAGTTTTGAAAGGGAATTTGCATATATGCTTGTGCATGGATTTTATCACCTTATGGGATATGACCACATGAATGAAGAAGAAAAGAAAGAAATGAGAGCAAAAGAAGAAAATATACTAAAAAAGGTAGGATTTGAAAGGATTGAAATGTAGCAATGAGAAATAAAATATTACTTGCAATACTCATTTTATTAGTTATTGGACTAGGAGCATTACTTGCCATAAAAATAGTCGATACAAAAGAATTAGAAAGCTCAAAAAAGACAGTGGATGCATCAGAAGGAGTAGATAATTCCACAATAACAGTCGGGATAGAAGATAAAGCTGTTCCAAAAAGTAAATATGATGGAAACAAAAGAACAATAGCAGTTGTAATAGATAACGTTGGTGACGCAGTTCCTCAAACAGGGCTAAATGAAGCTATGATAGTTTATGAGGCAGTAGTTGAGGGAAGCTTAACAAGATTTCTTGCAGTATATAAAGATCCGCAAATAGACCAAATTGGACCTTCAAGGTCTGCAAGGCCATATTTTATAGATTATGCCATAGAAAATGATAGTATATTTGTACACTTTGGAGGTAGTGATAAAGCACTTGCAGAAGTAAAAAGTTTAGGGATAGATAATGCAAATGGAATAGAATCTCCAGGAAAAGTATTTTCTAGAACGAACAAAAAGAAAGCACCACACAATGCACTTGTAAATGTTAAAGAAGTATGGAATTATGCAGAAACAAAGAAATATAGAACAAATACAACACAAAGAAATGTACTAAATTATGTAACAGATGAGGTGGAACTAGCAGATGGTAGTGAAGCAAATTCAGTAACCATACCATTTTTAAAAGGAAAAGTTAAGTTTGTATATAATGCAGAAAAGAAAGTGTATGAAAGATATGTAGCAAATCAGTTGCAAAAAGATTGGTTGACAGGAGAAGTACTAACAGCTAAGAATATAATAGTAACACTTGCAAATTATCAAACAACAAGTGAAGAAAATAATTATGGAAGGCAAGCAATTCAAAATGTGGGGACTTTAGACGGATACTACATTACAGATGGTAAAGCCATAAAGATAAAATGCAAAAAAACATCAAGAAGTGCAAAAACAGAATATCAAGATTTAGAAGGAAATGAGATTAAGGTAAATGACGGAAACACATATATAGAAATTGCACCGACAAATTTCCAAATAACATTTGAATAAAATTAAGTGAAAAGCAGTATATGACTATGATAGAAATATATTGCTTTTCTTTTATATTGATACAAAATGTTTCAAAAAAACTGTCTTTTTTTGTCTTTTTAAATTTATTTCCAAATAAGTAGTATTATAGAATTCGTGAAATATAGAAGTTAGAATTCAAATTTTATTCTAATTAGATTTTTAAGTTTTAATCAATAAATTTTTAATCTAAAATTTATCCAAAAAGAAAGAAGAAAAAATGAGAAAAAGAAGAATTATTACTATAGCTTTTTTTGCAATGCTATTTATTGTGTCATGTACAATTGCGTTTGCAAGAAATAGGTATTTTGAATTAGAAGAAAACAAAAGAAATGAGGAAGTAAATGCTATATTAAATGATAATGTAAACACACAGGAAGAAGCCCATAATGATACCACTCAAGAAATGATATCAGAAAATGATATCATTCGGTATAATTATTATACCAAGTATTGAAGTAGAAACTGTGGTTCGTCAGGGTACAACACCAGATGTGTTAAAACATAGTGTACGGACATTTTGAAGAAACAAGTCTGTGGAAGCGGAAATATTGCACTTGCTTCACACAATGAAGGCTCTTATGCTCATTATTTTTCAAGAATTAATGAACTTGAAGATAATGAAGAAATAATATATATGACAAATAAGGGGGAAAGGAGATATAAAGTATGTGAAAGCAAAATTATTAAAGAAACAGACTTAAGTATTTTAAGAGAAACAGAAGAAAACATAATAACACTTATAACATGTGTAAAAGGACAGGATGAAAATAGACTATGTGTTATTGGCAAAGAAGAATAAGAAAGGATATGATTTAAAATGAAAAAGAGAATAATAGTAGGTTTTATAGCAATTCTATTAGGCTTAAGTGCTTGCAATGTACAGGCTAATACAAATACAGAAGTACATGCAGAATCTTTAGAACTAATAGTTGCGAAAAAGTTTGTAGATGAATACAGACCAATTGGAATTAACAAATATACTTTAGGAGATAAGGTTTTATACAGAACGAGTGCGATAGGTATAAGTAATTCTGGTGAAGTAATAGAAAAAGAATATGATGATGTAGTAAGATTTAGGATAATTAGACACGGATATAATAAAATAGGAGGAGACAGCTTAGGCTTAGCAAGCGAGAATGATGCATATATGGCAACACAGCTTGCACTCGATTATGTGGATGTATGCCCAGATTTATCACAGATAAATACTAAATATTATGTAGCAGATGGTGTAACTGAAGCACAAATGATAAGAGCTAATAAAATAATAGAGAAAGCAAAAGAATTAGTTGAATTAGGATTTAATTTGAGAGAATTTTACAGAGGTAGAGCAGAGCTTCAAGAGATTGGAGAAATGCAAAAAGAAGAAGGCTTTGTTTCACAAACATATAGGACAAAGATAATAGATGGAGAACTTCTTAATTATAATATAGAAAATAGTACAGAATATTCTATAACAGATGTAGAAACAGGAGAAATAAAAGCAGAATTTGATGCAGCAGATGATACATTTAAAATAAAAATACCAAATGAGCAAGTAAAAGATATAGACACATTGAAGGTAAATGCAAAAGTAAATTATTTAACAGATAAAATGTACCAAAGGATAGATAAAATAGGAAAGTTTGCAATGCTTTTAGAAGTAGAAAAGGTGGATGATGTAGAAGCTACTTTGACAAATACTATGAAAGATGAAGAATTAATCTATAAAGATGAAGAGGGAGATAACAAACAAGATGAAAATAAAGAAGAAACAAATGGAAATAGCCAAGGACGGCATAGGAAAAACAGATGAAGACAAAAAAGACGAAAATACAGATGTAAAGAATGAAGAGATAAAAAAAGACGAAGAACTAAAGGAAAATTCTAATGAAGCAAAAGAAGAAGATAAAATGCAAAGTGATGCAGAAGTACAAATAAAGAGAAAAGTACTTCCAAGAACAGGAGCAGATTATTTTAATCTAAAACTTATTTTGATAAATTTAAGTTTAGGCGTGATTTTTTTAGCAATAAAGTTTCTTGTTTTGAAGAATAAAAAAACAGACCACTTAGCTTAAGCAGTCTGTAAATCTAAATGTTAAAGAATAATGCAAATTAAACCACCACTACCTTCATTGACAATACGTTCAAGAGTTTCTTGTAATTTAAGCTGCGCATCTTCGGGCATTCTATATAATTTGTTTTGCAATCCTTCGTTTACAAGTTCATGTAAACTTTTTCCAAAGATATTTGATTCCCAGATTTTTTTAGGATCAGTTTCAAATTCAGAAAGCAAGTAATTTACAAGTTCTTCAGATTGCTTTTCAGAACCAACAATTGGAGAGACTTCAGTAGTTATGTCTGCTTTGATTAAATGAATACTTGGCGCTTTTGCTTTAAGTTTTACACCAAACCTAGAACCTTGTTTTACCATTTCAGGTTCATCTAGGATAAGTTCATCCATTGAAGGTGTGACAATTCCATAACCCTTAGCTTTAACTTCTTCTAGGGCATAAGCAATCTTATCGTATTCCTTCTTAGTTTGAGCAAGGGAAGTAAGGCAAGTGAATAAATCTCCTTCGTCAGCAACTTCTACACCAGTCATCTCAGTTAGAATTTGGTAAAATAGAGGTTCTTTTAAAGTAATATTAATAGAAACATTACCATTTCCAAGATTTATTTCATTAAGAGTAGAAGTACTAATTATTTCTGTTGACTTTATAGCGTCTAGACTACTGTTTATCTGTTTTAATACAGATATATTGCTAAAAGCAGTTTTGATTTCTCCGAACAATTCTTTTTTTAACCAGTGTTCGTCTGGTAGTCCTAGTGTCCATTTAGGAAGAGATATATTCATTTGCTCAATTGGGAATTCATAAAGTAATTTATTAAATATATCATTTATGTTATCAATAGATAAGTTAGAACAATCAGTAGGTAACACAGATACACCATATTTATCTTCAAGTTTTCTCGAAAGTTCGCGTGTATAGTCAGAGCTTGGATCTTCACTATTTAATACAATGACAAAAGGTTTATTTAAAGCCTTTAATTCTGAAACAACTCTTTCCTCTGCTTGAATATAGTCTTCTCTTGGAATATCAGTAATGCTTCCATCAGTTGTGACTAAAATGCCAATTGTGGAATGTTCAGATATTACTTTTGTTGTACCTAATTCTGCAGCAGTTTCAAAAGGGATTTCGTCCTCAGACCAAGGCGTTTTTACCATTCTTGGAACATCATCTTCTAAATAACCAATTGCGTTATTTACAAGGTATCCAACACAATCTACAAGTCTTGTTTTAAAACGTATATTATCTCCTAAAGTTATTTCAATTGCTTCATTTGGAACGAACTTTGGCTCAGTGGTCATTATAGTTCTTCCAGCAGCACTTTGTGGGAGTTCATCTTGCGCTCTTTCTTTTTTGTATTCATTTTCGATGTTTGGAATAACAAGTAAGTCCATAAATTGTTTGATGAACGTGGATTTTCCAGTTCTTACAGGACCTACTACACCAATATATATATCGCCATCAGTTCTTGCTTGTATATCCTGATATAAGTTTAAATTTTCCATGTACTTTAACCTCCATAATAAATGTTTGTACTATCAACTTTACTAATGTATATTAGGTAAAGTTCAAAAATATTACAATTATGGGATATAAAAGCTTTAAATTTTTGCTAATAATTATCGCTAGCATGTACAAATGCTTGGTTATGTAGTATAATGATATTCAGATAATTGAAAGGATATAATATAAATGAAAGTAGTAATAGTAGGGCGGAGGAGCTGCACGGTATGCTTGCAGGAATTTCTGCATCAAATGGAAAAAATGAAGTAATTATATTAGAAAAGATGAATAGTTTAGGCAGAAAGCTTAAAATAACAGGAAAAGGTAGATGTAACATTACAAATGATGCAGATATGTCAGAATTTATAAGCAATATTCCAGGAAATCGGAAAATTTTTATATAGTAGTTTTGAAAGATTTACAAATAGAGATATTATAGAGTTACTAAAGAATGAAGGAGTAGCAACGAAGGTTGAAAGAGGGAAAAGAGTATTCCCTGTAACAGATAAGGCTGAAAGTGTATTAAATGCACTATATAATAGATTGAAAAAGCAAAATGTAAAAATTCTAACAAATGCTAAAGTGACAAATATATTAGAAGAAAATGGAAAAATAGTAGGTGTAGAATATATACATGAAGATAGAAATGAAAATATTAAAGCAGATAAAATAATTTTAGCAACTCGGAGGAGCAAGTTATAAAGGAACTGGCTCAAGTGGGGATGGATATGAACTTGCAAAAAGATTAGGACATAGTGTTACAGAGTTAAAACCAGGACTTATTCCATTAGAATGTTATGAAAAAGAGCTCGTCAAGTCTATGCAAGGATTATCACTTAAAAATATTTCTATAAAGTTAATAGATAAAGTGAAAAATAAAAAAATATATGAGGACTTTGGAGAAATGCTATTTACTCATTTTGGAGTAACAGGGCCAATTATTATAAGTAGTTCTTCACATATAATAAGGTATAAAAATATAGATGAATTATTAAAAAATAGAAAGATAGAACTCAGTATAGACTTAAAACCAGCATTAGACGAAGAGAAATTGGACTTAAGAATAAGGAGAGACTTTGAGGAAGCTATAAATAAAAAGTTTAAAAATAGTTTAGATAAATTATTACCTCAAAAACTGATAGAACCGGTTATTAGATTATCTCAAATAGAACCTGAAAAAAAGGTAAATGAGATAACAAAAGAGGAAAGAGAAAACTTAGGAAAACTCATAAAAAATCTTAAATTAACTATTAGTGGATTTAGACCAATTGATGAGGCCATAATTACAGCAGGAGGAATTTCTGTAAAAGAAATAAATCCAAAAACTATGGAATCAAAGTTAATTAAAGGATTATACTTTGCAGGTGAAATAATTGATGTTGATGCATACACTGGTGGATTTAACTTGCAAATAGCGTTTTCTACAGGATTTGTTTCTGGGGAGGATATAAATGTTTAAAACTATAAAAAAAGAAGCAGAAGCTATTATAGTAGAAAAAAAGTCTAGGTTTATTGCAAATGTTTTTTATGTAGAAAGTATTGATGAAGCGGAAAAAATTCTAGAAAGTATAAAGAAAGAACATTATTCAGCAAGACATAATTGCTATGCATATAGAATACTTGAAGAAAATGGAATAATAGAGAAGCAAAGTGATGATGGAGAACCATCAGGAACAGCAGGAGCACCGATGCTTAATATATTAAATAAAAAGAAACTATGTAACGTACTTGTGGTTGTTACTAGGTATTTTGGCGGAATTTTGTTAGGTACAGGCGGACTTGTTAGAGCATATTCTGAAGCTACGACAGATGCCATAGAGAATGCAGAAGAAGTGGAAAAGGAAGCTGGATATGTAATTGAAGTGTTAATAGATTATGATAAACAAAGAGAACTAGAATATATTTGCGAAAAAAACAAAATCAATATAGTAGCAAAAGAATATACAGATAAAATCAAAAACTTGATAGAAATTTCGGAAGAAAAATATTTTGAGATTTTTCCGAAAAATGGAAATGAAGAATTTTGCAAATTACCAATTAAAATTGTAGAAAGTAAATTTATCGAAAAACGCGAATAGCTTCAAAATACTAACAAATGTGATGAGTTTTTACAAAAAAGTTAGGGCACAAAACTGGAAAAAAATGGAAAATAATATAAAATCTATTGCCAAAATCTGGAAAAAGTAATATAATACGAACTGTAAAATTTTTTACAAATTTATACAAAGGAGGATTAAAAAGTGAAAGACAAACTGTCGATTTTGGTAGCAGATGATAATATTGATTTTGCTAGAACTTTAACAAATTGCATTGAACGTGAAGAAGAAATGGAGGTTATTGGAATTGCACAAGATGGACTAGAAGCTATTGATATGATAAACAATACAAAACCAGATGTTGCCATATTAGATGTTATTATGCCACATTTAGACGGATTAGGGGTATTAGAAAGAATTAAAGATTCAGACTTAGACAAGAAGCCTTTATGTATAGTTTTATCAGCAGTTGGACAAGACAAAATTACAACTCGTGCAATAGAACTTGGTGCACAATATTATGTGGTAAAACCATTTGATATAGATGTACTTATAAAAAGGATAAAAGAACTAAAATTTTATAAACCGATTAGCTTTAAAAATGCAAGTTTTGGCAAAGACAACAAGATACCATATATAGACATAGAACCAGACGGAAGAAGAGAAACAGATAATTTAGAAGCACTAGTTACAAATATAATTCACGAAATTGGTGTACCTGCACATATAAAAGGTTACCAATATTTAAGAGAAGCAATAATGATGGTAGTAAATGATATAGATATAATAAATCAAATAACAAAACAACTTTATCCAGAGATTGCAAAGAGATTTAAGACAACACCAAGTAGAGTAGAAAGAGCAATTCGTCATGCAATTGAGGTAGCATGGGGAAGAGGAGATGGT
The DNA here is from genome assembly GCA_022791735.1 of Clostridia bacterium. GTDB lineage: Bacteria > Bacillota > Clostridia > TANB77 > CAG-508 > JAAWPK01. Next base: position 56,991 of record JAAVZQ010000068.1, on the reverse strand, counting down.
GATACAGTAGAAAGTATCTTTGGATATACAGTATCAGCAGCAAAAGGCAAGCCAACAAATTCAGAATTTATAGCAATGATAGCAGACAAATTAAGGCTTGAACTAAAAACTGCATAAAAATAAAAGCAAGGTTGAGATATACCTTGTTTTAATTTTTGGCATTTTTGTGAATGTAATACAATACATTTAGATTTTACCTTAAAAGCATTATTAGTAATTATCAAACTACTTTTCTTTGGATTAGTAGGTGTAACTATCATAAACATTGTTTTGTTAGTCATCATCTGTTGGTTACTTCATAAGCAATAAAAAATAACCATTCTGCTTTGACGAGAGCAATGGTTATTTTTTCTCTTTCGGCAACCACAAAGTGGTTTCTCATTTCTTATCTATATTATACACAGATTATTGTAAAAAGTCAAATAATTTTTGCTCAAATTGTTGAAAGTTCCAAGTTCATTAAAATACCAATTTTTGCTTGTTTTTTTTAGGTTTTCGTTATATAATAAGAAAATATTAAAAGAGAGGACAAGGGGGGTACTAGTTTATGGAAGTTACAAGAGAAGAATTACTTCATATTGTACAACTTGCAGACTTGAAGATAAAAGAAGAGGAAATAGATAATTATTTAGCAAATCTAAGAGATATTTTAGACTTTGCAGATGTTGTATGCAAAGCACCAGTAGACAATTTAAAAGCAACAATAGCATCTAACACAAACTGCAATTTGTTTAGGAAAGATGAAGTGATAGAGTTCGAAAATGAAGAAGCACTTATGCAAAATGCACCAGAGGCAGAGAGGAATATGTTTAAAATACCTAAGGTACTATAAATCGAACAACATTAAATTATCGAGAGGAAGGATAGAGATGAATAATAGCGAGATTATAGACTTAACAGTTCATGAATTAAAGGAAAAATTAGAGAAAAAAGAACTTACATCAGAAGAAATCACAAAAGCATATATAGATAGAATAAATGAGAAAGAAAAAGATGTAGATGCATTTGTTACAACATTAGAAAATGAAGCTATAGAAAAAGCAAAAAAGATAGATGAAGAAAGAAATAATGGAAAAGAAAAATCAGCTTATGCTGGAATACCAATTGGATTAAAAGACAATATGTGTACAAAAGGAGTAAGGACAACTTGTAGTTCAAGAATACTTGAAAATTTTATATCTCCTTATGATGGAACAGTAGTAGACAAAATTATAAATCAAAATGAAATGGTACTACTTGGAAAACTTAATATGGACGAGTTTGCTATGGGAAGTTCAACAGAACATTCATATTTTAAGAAAACAAAAAATCCATGGGATTTAAACTGTGTACCAGGTGGTTCTTCTGGTGGTTCAGCAGCAGCAGTTGCTTCTGGAATGGTTCCATGGGCTCTAGGCTCAGATACTGGTGGAAGTATACGTCAGCCAGCAGCACTTTGCCGGGATAGTTGGACTAAAACCAACTTATGGATTAGTTTCAAGATATGGATTAGTCGCATTTGCATCATCACTTGACCAAATTGGACCAATGGCAAAAGATGTAGAAGATTGTGCAACACTCTTAAGTCTAATTGCGGGTAGAGATGAAAAAGATTCAACATCAGTAGACATACCTAAAAAAGATTATACAAAATCATTAAATAATGATATAAAAGGATTAAAAATAGGACTTCCTAAAGAGTTTTTAGGAGAAGGCATAAATGAGGAAGTAAAGGATGCAATTTTAAAATCAGCAGAAGTATACAAAGAACTTGGAGCAGAAGTAAAAGAAATATCACTAGATGTATCTAAATATGCACTTGCGACTTATTACATCATTGCATGTGCAGAGGCAAGTTCAAATCTTGGAAGATTTGATGGAATAAGATACGGTTATAGGGCAAAAGATTATTCAAATTTAAAAGAATTATTTGTAAACTCAAGAAGCGAAGGCTTTGGTGCAGAAGTAAAAAGAAGAATTATACTTGGTACTTATGTACTAAGTTCGGGTTATTATGATGCATATTATAAAAAAGCACAAAAAGTTAGAACTTTAGTACAAAATGAGTTTGCAAAAAGGTTTGAAGAGGTAGACACACTTCTTACACCTACATCACCAGTTACTGCATTTAAATTTGGGGAGAAATCAAAAAGTGCACTTGAGATGTATTTAGCAGATATTTGCACAGTATCAGTAAATATTGCAGGAATTCCACGGTATATCGATGCCTTGTGGAGTAGATAAAAATGGTCTACCAATTGGAATGCAACTTATTGGAAATTATTTCGAAGAAGAGAAATTACTAAATATAGCATACAAATTTGAACAAAAAGTTAAATTTAGAGAAAACTACAAACCTACATTTAAAGGAGGTAACTAAGATGGCAAAAGAAGATTACGAATCAGTCATTGGATTAGAAGTCCATGCAGAATTATCAACAAAAACAAAGATATTTTGTTCATGCCCTAGTGAATTTGGTGGAGAGCCAAACACACATTGTTGCCCAGTTTGCATGGGAATGCCAGGGGCTTTACCTGTTTTAAATGAGAAGGTTGTAGAATATGCTGTAAAAGCAGGTCTTGCAACAAATTGTACAATATCAAAAGATAGTAAAAATGACAGAAAAAATTATTTTTATCCAGATACTCCAAAAGCATATCAGATATCACAATATGATAAACCACTTTGTGAAAATGGATATATAGAAATTGATGTAGGAGAAGAGAAAAAGAAAATAGGACTTACAAGAATACACATAGAAGATGATGCAGGAAAGTTAAATCATGATGACTATGGTAGAGGAAGCTTGGTAGACCTAAATAGAGCAGGAGTTCCTTTAATTGAGATAGTTTCAGAACCAGATATGCGTACAGTAGAAGATGTAGATGCATACTTAAAAAAATTAAAATCGATACTTCAGTATATAGAAGTATCAGATTGTAAAATGGAAGAGGGCTCTCTAAGAGCAGATGTAAATGTTTCAGTTAGAAAAAAGGGGGCAAAAGAATTTGGAACAAGAACAGAAATGAAAAACATGAACTCTTTTAAATCTATTACAAGAGCAATTGAATATGAAATAGGTAGACAGATTGAAGTTATAGAAAATGGTGGAGAAATTGAGCAAGAAACTTTAAGATGGGATGAAGTATCAGGAAGAACATTTTCAATGAGAGATAAAGAGAATGCACAAGATTATAGATATTTTCCAGAGCCAGATTTAGCGCCAATAAGACTTTCAGAAGAATATATAGAAAATGTAAAAAATAATCTGCCAGAGCTACCTGAAAGTAGAAAGGCTAGATATTTAGCAGAATACAAGCTTACAGAAAAAGAAGCAAGAACACTTACAAATTCTAAATACTTGTCAGACTTTTTTGAAGCCTCAATAGATATTTGTGGTAACCCAAAAGCAGTTTGCAATTGGTTATTATCAGATGTTGCAAGAATTCTAAATGAAAAAGAACTAGAGCCAGATGAGATACCTTTTGAGCCAAAAGACCTTGCAGAGTTAATAGGACTTATTGAGAAAGGTACAATCAGTAGTAAAATTGCAAAAGACGTACTTGAAAAAATGTTTGAAGAAAATGAAGTACCAAGCAAAATAATAGAAAAAAATGGCTGGACACAAATATCTGATGAAGGAGCAATTAAAGCAGTTGTAGATAAAATATTAGCTGCAAATCCACAATCAATAATTGATTATAAAGCAGGAAAAGATAAAGCGTTAGGATTTTTAGTTGGACAAGCGATGAAAGAAACAAAAGGAAAAGCAAATCCAGGAATGTTAAATCAAATGTTTAAAGATGCAATGAAATAACATTTTCTTGCATATAATTAGATAATACGATTTACAGCTTTAAGTTTTGTTTGTTCATACAGGAAGTTATATATAATTTTTTTTAAAACACCTTGGTGTCGTAACCTCCAAACTGTACGCTACTACGTAGCTTAATATGTCGGTTACTCCATTTCGCACTCGCACAGCTCGTTTGGTCGCTTACGCGGTGTTTCTTAAAAATCATATATAACTTCCTGCACAGACTTCTAAGTTTACTTTGCTGTAAATTGTAATAATTAGATAAAATTTTGGGGGAAAACTTATGAACAAAAAGTTAGAGGAATTTAATAGCTATTTGAAGAATAAAAAAGTTGCTATAATTGGATTAGGTGTTAGTAATTTGCCACTACTTAAATACATGAACAAAAAAGAAGCAATTGTTACAGTATTTGATAATAGAGAAATGGAGAATATTCCAAAAGAAGCTTATGATGAGATAAAAAGATATGATATGCTACATTTTTTTGGAAGAAATGCATTAGAAAACTTAAAAGGGTTTGATATAATATTTAGGTCTCCAAGCTGTATGCCAACTATAAGAGAAATAGTAGAAGAAGAAAAAAGAGGGGCAATAGTAACATCAGAAATAGAGATGCTAATGAAATTATGCCCAGGCACAGTAATTGGTGTTACTGGAAGTGATGGAAAAACAACAACAACATCACTAATATATGAAATATTAAGGACAGCTGGATATAATTGCTATTTAGGAGGGAACATTGGAACTCCACTATTTACGAAGCTTTCAGAAATGCATGAAGAGGATTACATAGTTTTAGAATTAAGCAGTTTTCAATTAATGAATATGGAAATAAGTCCTAAAATATCAGTGATTACAAATGTTTCCCCAAATCACTTAAATGTACATAGTTCTTATGAAGAATATATAGAAGCAAAGAAAAATATATTTAAGTCTCAAAAGAAAGATGATATTATAGTTTTAAATTATGATAATGATATCACAAGGAAAGCTGCAAAAGAAGCGGAAAGTAAGGTCGTGTTCTTTAGTAGGAAGACAAAATTAGACGATGGAATAATTATTGACGATGGTATAATAAAAGAGTGTAACGATAGAGTTAGAAGGCATATTATAAATACTAAAGACACAAACTTAAGAGGTGTGCATAACTATGAAAATATAAGTGCTGCAATTGCTGCAACAAGAACATTAACAGATGTTGATACACAAGTAAAAGCAATAAAGGCATTTATGGGGGTAGAACATAGAATAGAATTTGTAAGAGAGATAGAGGGCGTAAAATGGTACAATGATTCAATAGGAACAAGCCCTACAAGAACAATGGCAGGACTTAATTCTTTTGATGAGAAAATTGTATTAATAGCTGGCGGATATGATAAACATTTAGATTATGAGCCACTTGCAAAACCTATTTTAGAACATGTTAGAGCACTTGTGTTATTAGGTCAGACAGCTGGAAAAATATTTGAGGCAGTAAAAAAAGAGGGAGAAGTACAAGGAAAAAATATAGATACATACATGTGTGAAGATTTAAAAGATGCAGTAAAAGTTGCAAAGAAAACAGCAGAAGCTGGAGAAGTAGTGCTATTTTCACCAGCAAGTGCAAGTTTTGATATGTTCAAGAATTTTGAAGAAAGAGGCAAAAAGTTTAAAGAAATCGTAAATGAGATTTAATTGTAACATTTAAACACAAAAATGTAGCTTCCTGAATATATATAAAATATATAGAAAAGGAGGCTTTTTTTATGTTTAATAGCTATGAAGAATATATGCAAAATGTACTTGGAGTAAAAAGTCAAAATACATATATGCAAGGAATGGAAAATTACTTTGAACCAAGAATACAAGAAGTAAATATGCAAGAAATAAACAATCTATATCCTGACATTTATAGAATAGTATATCCAATGGTACAAAAGGCATGTAGTAGAAGAAATGTTATAACAATAGATAGTGTACAATTAAATGAAATGGTAGAAGAAATATATAGTAACATAGAACCAAGAGAAGAAATGGTAAGAGGAGAGGAAACAACACAAAAAAATGGAGATGTAAAAAATCCAAGGGCAAAAGAAACAAGACGCCCAAATAATAATTATTTATTAAGAGATTTGATAAGAATACTTGTCATCAGAGAACTTTTGCAAGGAGGATGGCAAGGTGGAGTAATGCCAAGACCACCTATGGGTGGACCAGGAATGCCAGGCCCGCGGAGGACCACGGACGGATTTCCAGGAGGACCACGGAGGCAGACCGCCTATGCCAAGAAATGGATACATAGGGATGTATTAAATCGAAATCAACATAATTAGTTGAAATAAATCAAGAATTATGGTATAATTAATATGTAATAATGTGCCTAAAACGGCATTTTTGAATATATTTTTACTTATACACCTTAACTTACAAAACATTAAAGGAGGAAAAACTATGAAACTCACAACTTTAGCAATCATCATCATGGCTTTCGGAGCAGTAATTTGTTCATTCATCTCGAACAGATTAGGCCTCGGAAACGGCGGCAAATCTAGGATTTTCTCGGCAGGAACTTTTAACGCGCTGTCTATTATCTGCATAATGGGAGTAACTGGGCTTATGTTTTGGAAGTATATGAACTTCTACACAATACCGCGGAGTATGCTTTGGAGTAATATTGACTTTTGCGCGGTACCACATCTGTTCTTGCTTATAACAATTTGTAGCTACATAAAGAACAAAAAGAGAAAACGGCTTTGCATTCCATTCTGGAAAAAACTTCATGTAACACTTCTTGCGTATATCATTTTTGGTGGAGCTGGATTTGCTATGGAGATTATAGGGAGAGTGACAGATGGAAATTTCACAAATGAGCATATTACACTACTTTTCATTATGGTAATTCCGATAATGATTATTTTAATAATCATTACAAATATTATATTTGGTTGTCTCTTGACCAGAAGAAGAGTATCAAGCTACTACTATTAATGGCAAGGGTTCATATAAGGGGAAGGCTAATTCGAAGTAAAAGTATGAAAATAATGGCGACCTGCAAAATGAATTTCATTTTGTAGGTCGCCATTATTGTGAAAACAACAAGGTTCTTATTTGTCAAACTACTAATAATTCTGCTTTATTTTCATATAACGCTCTGCGTTCATCAATTAAGCCTAATAGATAGTCAGAAGAAACATTGAAGAAAATTGTCATTCTTTTTAAAGTATCTATGTTAGGTTCATATTTTCCTATTTCGTAAAAAGATAAGCTTCTTTGATCGATTAGTAGCTCATGTGCTAATTCAGTTTGTGTCATATCACATTCTTCTCTTAATTCTCTTAATCTTTCATTAAAATTTTTCATTTTCCTCATTCCTCACAGAAATTTTAGCATAGTAAAGGGATAGAGGTTGGAAAATACTAACAAAATTAGTATGACAAAAATTTTTTTTTTTTGACAATATACTTGATTTATAAAATTCATTATTGTTATAATATAAAATGAAATAGAATAAATTTACGAAAGAGGGAATATAAATGAACCAATGTAAAAAAGTGCTAATAATACTAGTAATGGTAGTTATAGCAATAATACTCATAAAATTAATAAACACAAATCCTACTAAAACAGGTATTACATCAGATATAGCAGGTAAAAATCAAGCAGATAATATAGGATTTTATTATGGAAACTTAAGTACAGAGGAAAAAAGCATATATGATGCTATCAAAAAAATGTATACTGGAGGTATACTAAAAACAGGTGCAGAATATGAGCTTATAACAAATGGAGGAGTTACACAAGATCAAGTTTCAAAATATGTAAGCGGAAAAAATACTTTGCTTTCACAGATTGAAAAAGCCAAAAAGGCATTTTCACTAGATTATCCAGAAGTGTTTTATGTAGATTTTTCTAAACTAACAATAAGAATTACATCAAATGGTTCAAATACATATAACGCATATTTAGGAGCAGGAAATAATGAAAACTACTTTATAGAAGGAATTACAAAGGAAAATATAGATACAAAAATTAGTGCATATGAAGAAAAAATAGAGAAAATTGTATCTGATGCACAAGTGATTGGGACACAGACAAGAAAAGAACAAAAACAGAATACAAATGAACCAGTTGTAAATACACCAGAGCCAACACCAGACACAACTACTACAGCTCCGCCATCAAATGTAGAGCAGACGGCCCAGCCCACATCAAGTACGAAACCAATTGAAACACAAGAACCAGAAGTATCATCAAGTGCAGTAGTTCCAACAGTAGCACCAACATCTAGTACAAATACTACATCAGAAAGTACCACAACATCTAAAATAAATGCTGAAATACAAAAAGCCAATATAGATTCAGGGGAAATTGTAGATGCATCAAATATTACTAAGCTTAGAGTGCAATATATATATGATACAATAATAGATAATGCTTCATACAAATTTGAGAGTAACTGTACAAATGGAAACGAAGCATATGTTAGAACTCCATACGGAGCTTTAGTAAACAACGAGGCAACCCCATCAGGATATGCAAGAGCGATAAAAGCAGTTCTTGATAGACTAGATATTCCATGTATGGTAATAGAAGATGAAACAGATACAACATTAGAGATAAATGCATATGCTGAAATAGAAGGAAAATGGTGTAAAATAGATGATTTAGATACATTAATTATCGGAACACCAAGTGTAAAAGAAAATCAAAATAATATAAGCTATTTAACAAGGTATACAAATTATTGGAAGACATTCGATAAACCAAGCTTTTTAGAAAATACAGACATTGCAATAACAGATAAATCATCAGGTAGTAAGCTATCTGCAAATGCTAAAGATAAACTTATGCTTGTATCAAAAGAGATAAATGAAAGCCAAACACAAGCTATGACAAACAAAATAGAAAGCACAATTAATAAAAGAGTGTTAAAAAGTAATACATATGATATAAAACTTATGTTAGGACAAAAAGAGATAGATAGCACAAATGAAAAATTGAGAATATCAGTTAAATTCCCAGAAGGGTATGATGCAAACACTCTAGGAATAGAATATAAAGCATATTACTTCACAGAAAATGATGCAGGAGGAATTGCAAGTGCAGTAGAAATGCCTTGTACAGTTACACCTTATGGATTAATTGTCGAATGTGATAATTTTTCAAAAATTACAATAGCAGTGCTAGCTGGAAATATATCAGAAGACAATAAAAAGGTTGCCTTATCTAGCACAAAAGGTGGAACAGTTTTATGTGACGGCAAAAATACAGTACAAATATCAAGTGGTGAAAGCAAAAATATAAGTATTGTGCCAAGTGCAGGTTATACCATTGAAAAGATATTTATTCTAGGAAAAGAAACTAAAATAAATGAAAACGGAAGCACAGAATATACAGCAAATTACAATGATTTGCAAAACGGAAATAATATTGTATATGTATCTTTTATACCACAGAGTGTAAAAGCAAGTAGGGCAGAAGAGACAGTATTTCAAACTCCAACAAGTGCAAAAATTACATTTGCACAAAGCACTATGACAAGAGCAGAAGGAGAAAATATAACTATAAATCCTACAGTGATAACTTATGGAGATAGCTACACTTGTAAGTGGTATAAAGAGACAGAAGAACTAATAGGTCAAACTAAAGAAAAACTAGAACTATTTTCAATAACTAAGGAGGATGCAGGAAGATATAGATTAGTAATTATAACAAATTTAGGCGCATCAAGTATTACAACTGAAAGTACATGGGTTACATTGGAAGTTACAGATAAAATAGAGCCAACACCAACAGAGCCAATTCCAACAGAAATAGAACCTACACCTACAATTAATCCAACTCCTACAATAAATCCTACCCCAGTACAGACACCATACATACCAACACCAACAACACCAGTAAAAACGCCAGTGCCAACACCAAAACAAACAACAAACCAAGCAACTACTAATAATACTAAAACACCTACACCAAAGCCAGTACTTACACCAATAGTAACAGATAAGGAATTTGTACTACCAGTTAAAACACCAAACCCAAAAACACCAACACCATCTCCATCTCCAACAGAGACAACTACATCTGATCCATTTAAGACAGATGTATTAGGAAGTAAAGCAGAAAATAAACAAGCAAATAAAAAGAGTAACCATGTAGCTGTATTTCTTATAACAGTTGCAGTAATTGGAGCAGGAGTATTTGTAATAAAGAAAAAAGTTATAGATCCAAAAAATGCACAATAAAAACAAATAGATGTAAGATATCTTAAGGTAAAATATAATTAGCCTTGAGATATCTTACTTTTTGCTTGATTTTTTGGGACTTTTGATATATAATAATACATATTTTAAGAGATAAGGAATGGTGGCAAACATGAATGAAAATGAAAATAACAATGTAGAACAAGATGTAAATCGTTTAATGCAGGTTAGAAGAGAAAAATTAGAAGAACTATGCAAAAATGGGAAAAATCCTTTTGAGATAACAAAATTTAATAGAACACATACGAGCAAAAATGTAAAAGATAATTATGATGCCTTAGAAGGACAAGATGTAACAGTAGCAGGAAGAATAATGGCAAAAAGAATAATGGGAAAAGCATCTTTTTGCACTATCCAAGATAGTGAAGGAAAAATACAGAGTTATGTAAGTACAAATGACTTAGGAGAAGAAAACTACAAAGAATTTAAAACTTATGATATAGGAGATATCATAGGTATTACAGGTTTTGTGTTCAAAACAAAAACAGAAGAAATATCTGTACATGCAAAAGAAATAACTTTACTTTCTAAGTCACTAAGACCACTACCAGAGAAATTTCATGGCTTAAAAGACATGGACTTACGTTATAGACAAAGATACATAGACTTAATAGTAAACCCAGAAGTAAAAGACACATTTGTAAAAAGAAGTCAAATAATCAGTGAGATAAGAAAAATATTAGATGAAAAAGGATATCTAGAAGTTGAAACACCAATACTTAATACAATATCAGGAGGTGCAACAGCAAGACCATTTATCACACATCATAATACATTAGATATAGATATGTACCTAAGAATTGCAACAGAATTAAACTTAAAAAGACTAATAGTTGGTGGATTTGATAAGGTATATGAAATAGGCAGAATATTTAGAAACGAAGGAATGGACATAAGACACAACCCAGAATTTACATCAATAGAATTTTATTCAGCTTATGAAGATTATCATGACATGATGGATATAGCAGAAGAAATATTCCAAAGATGTGCTAATAGAGTATGTGGAACTACAAAAATAACATACCAAGGTACAGAAATAGACTTAGGAACAAAATGGAAAAGAGTAACAATGATAGACAGCATAAAAGAAGTAACTGGAATAGACTTTAATGAAATAAATACAGATGAAGAAGCGGTGAAAATTGCTAAAGAAAAGAAAATAGAAATACCAGCAGGAAAAGAAACAAGAGGACATATTATAAGCCTATTCTTCGATGAATTTGTAGAACAAACACTAATTCAGCCAACATTTATATATGAGTACCCAATAGAAATATCTCCACTTGCTAAGAAAAAACAAGAAGATCCAAGACTTGTAGAAAGATTTGAAGCATTTATTGGTGGGCGTGAATACGGAAATGCATTTTCAGAGTTAAATGATCCAATTGACCAATATCAAAGATTTAAGGAAGAAATTGCAGCAAGAGAAAATGGAGACGAAGAAGCAGGTATGATGGACGAAGACTATGTAACAGCACTAGAAATAGGACTTCCACCAACAGGAGGAATAGGAATTGGAATAGATAGACTTGTAATGCTACTTACAGACGCTGCATCAATAAGGGATGTACTTCTATTCCCAACAATGAAACCACTTAATTAAACAAATTGGAGGACAAATGATTTTAGAAAACAAATTAGATATTACTAATCCAGTAGAACTAGCAAGAGAAGAAGAAAGAATTAGCAAAACACGAGCAAAAGAGATGTTTGAAACAGGATATTTAGAAACATTAGAGCCGGGAACCTTTGAAACTTTACGAAAAATACATAAACATTTATTTGAAGAAATATATGAATTCGCAGGAGATTTAAGAAAAGTAAATATAGCAAAAGGAAATTTTAGATTTACTCCTTTAGCTTATCTTAATGAAGCGGTGAAAAATATTGAAAAAATGCCACAATCAACATATGAGGAAATCATCGAAAAATATGTAGAAATGAATATTGTACATCCTTTTAGAGAAGGTAATGGGAGAAGTATGAGGATTTGGCTAGATTTAATATTAAAAAAAGAATTAAATGTAGTAGTGGATTGGAGCAAAGTTGATAAGAGAGACTATTTGCTTGCGATGGAACGTAGCCCTATAAAAGATATAGAAATTAAAGAATTATTAAAGCAAAATTTAACTAATAAGGTAGACGATAGAGAAGTGTATATGAAAGGCATAGACAATAGCTATTTATATGAGGGATATTTGTCATTTAAGACAGATGAATTGTAGCCATGCATTTGTAAACCTTGCTATTATATACTACTTAAAAGCAGAAGATGCAAAAAATAGCTAAAATCTTTTTTTAGCCTGACTTAAGTGTTTTCTTAAGTCAGGCTAAACTATTAAAGATAAGTAAATACATAAGCCTAAAATTCTAGGGAAATTCCATTTTTTTATTGCTAACAAATGCATTTAGTGATATAATATAAAAAGTTAACAAAGGGGAAGAAAAGGAGAAAAATATGTTTTTTTCTGATAAAAGATATTTGTATGTAATACTTACAATATTTATAATAACAGGACTTATGGGTATGACACAAGATAGAATACTAAGTTTAGTTTTGACACTTCCAGCAGTATTAATTGCAATTACATTTCATGAATTTGCACATGCATTTGCAGCAAACAAGCTTGGAGATGACACACCAGAAGCACAGGGAAGACTAAATTTAAACCCACTTAGTCATATAGATCCAGTTGGATTTGTATTATTACTATTTGCAGGATTTGGATGGGGAAAACCTGTACAAATAAATCCAAGGAATTTCGATAGAAAATATTCAATGGAAACAGGAGAAGCAATAGTTGCATTTGCAGGACCACTTATGAACTTTATACTTGCAATAGTATTCTCATTTATATATGTTGCAATGTTTAAATTTGCACCAGCATTTTTAGGTACACAAACAGGAGAAATAGTTTGGACAATAGTAGGAAGCACCGCTTTGATGAATGTGGGACTTGGATTATTTAATCTAATTCCACTTCCTCCGCTTGATGGTTCAAAAATACTTATAAGATTTTTACCATACAATGTAAAAAGATGGGTTAGTGAAAAAGAAAGCATATTTTATATAATATTTTTAATAATTTGGATAACAGGACTTGCAGGATATATAATAACTCCAGCACTTGAATTTGTATCAAATGGACTAATTCATATTGCTAGTCTTATTTTACGTGTGTAAAGGTAAACTAGGAAGGATGTAATTTTGAAAGATATAGTAATTTTAGGAATTGAAACAAGTTGTGATGAAACCTCTGCCCGGAATAGTAAGAAATGGGCGAGAGGTTCTTTCTAATGTAATAAACACACAAATAGCAATTCACGAAAAATTTGGAGGAGTAGTGCCAGAAATTGCATCAAGAAAACATACCAGTGCTATTTCACTTGTAGTAAGAGAAGCTTTGGAAAAGGCAAATATGACATTTGATGATATTGATGGCATAGCTGTAACAAAAGGGCCAGGACTTGTAGGTGCACTTCTAGTTGGTGTAGGATATGCAAAGGCTTTAAGTTATAGCTTAAATAAGCCGTTAGTCCGGAGTAAATCATATAGCAGGTCATATTGCTGGAAACTACATAACATATAGAGAGCTAGAGCCAGAGTTTTTATGCTTAATTATTTCAGGTGGACATACACATCTAGTAAAAGTTGAAGACTATACAAAGTATGAGGTACTTGGAAAAACCAAAGATGATGCAATAGGAGAAGCTTTTGATAAAGTTGCAAGAGTTATGGACCTCAAATATCCACGGAGGGCCTAAAATTGACAGGCTTGCTAAACTTCGGAAAGCCAAATATAGAACTGCCAAAAGCGCATTTAGATGGTTTAAATTTTAGTTTTAGTGGAATAAAAACAGCAGTACTTAATATAAACCATAATAAAAAAGATATAAAAAAAGAAGATTTATGTGCATCATTTGAGCAAGAAGTAACAGATATGTTGATAAAAAATACAAAAAAAGCAGTAGAAATGACAGGACTAAAAAAGATAGTACTTGCAGGAGGAGTATCAGCAAATTCTTATATAAGGGAAAGATTTACTAAATTTGGAGAAGAAATAGATGCAAAAATATATTTCCCTGAGATGAAGCTTTGTACGGATAATGCAGCAATGATTGCATCAGCAGGCTATTATGATTTTATAGCAGGAAAAAGAGCAGACCTTACACTTAATGCAGTGCCGAACTTGAAATTAGAGTAAATATTTGTAATTTACAGCTCTATAATTTCGTTTGTCCTACGCGGACTTTAAGTACCAATTGCTGTAAATTACAAAAAAGAATAGAGGTGAATTTCCATGTCCATATATAGTATAGCAGACCTACACTTATCCTTCCAAAAACCCAAACCCATGGATATATTCGGGGATAATTGGACAAATCACGAAAACAAAATAAAAAAATCTTGGCTAGAAAAAGTTACTGCACAAGATACTGTACTAATTCCAGGAGATTTTTCATGGGCAATGTCACTTAATGAAGCACAAAAAGACTTTGAATATTTAAATTCTTTACCTCGGAAAAAAAATTTTGCTAAAAGGAAATCATGACTACTGGTGGAACAGTTTGAAAAAGTTAGAAGAATACAAAGAAGAAATGAATTTTGAAAATATAGATTTTCTACATAATAATGCTTATGAAGTAGAGGGAAAAATAGTTGCACGGAACGAGAGGTTGGGTACTTATAGGAGAAGACGACGATGAAAAGATTATAAATAGAGAATTACTAAGATTAGAACTTTCAATAAGTGAAGGTATAAAAAAGTATGGAGAAAATAAAGAAATAATAGTATGTATGCATTATCCACCTACAACTAAAGCAATCTTAGAAAAGTCGAGATTTATACAGATAATGCAAAAATATAACATAAAAAAATGTATATATGGACATTTACATGGAGAAGGGTTAAAAGAGGCTGTGACAGGCGATGTAGGAGGAGTAAATCTAAATCTAGTAAGTGCGGATTATCTTGATTTTAAACTACTAAAATTATAAAAGAGGTGAAAGAAATAGAAGGGAAAATCATCAAAAATATTTCAAACACATATATAGTAAATGTAGAGCAAAAGGAATATGAAGCCATAGCACGTGGGAAATTAAAGATTTCAGAGTTAAAATTAGTTGTACGGAGATAATGTAGAGTGTGAAGAAATAGAAAATCGGAAAAGTCATTATAACAAATATACTAGATAGAAAATCATATTTGAAAAGGCCAAAAGTAAGTAATATTACACAAGCTATATTTGTTGTAACACCCAAAATGCCAGTACCAAATTTGCAAGTTTTAGATAAACAGCTCTGCTTTGCAGAATTTTCAAACATTCACCCAATTATCAATATAAATAAAATAGATTTAGATGAAGAAAAAGCAGAAGAAATATTTGATATATACACAAAAACACGGATACCAAGTAATAAAAACAAATGCAGAAACAGGGAAGCGGAATAGATGAATTAAAAGAAGTATTAAAAAACAATGTAACAGTGCTTGCGGGGCAGTCTGGAGTACGGAAAGTCAACAATCACAAATAAAATTTTAAATAAACAAGTTGCAGATACAGGAGACATTAGTAAGAAAAACAAAAGAGGAAAAAATACTACAACAGACAGTACACTTTATATGATAGAGGAAAACAGCTATTTCTTAGATACACCGGGCTTTCAAACAATCGACATATTTGAGATAGAAACAAAAGATTTAGATAAATATTTCATAGAATTTAAAGAACACATCAAAAAATGCGAATTTGTTCGGATGTACTCACATAAAAGAAGAAAATTGTGGAGTAAAAAACGCTCTAAACTCACGGAAAAATTCAAGAATCAAGATATAAAAATTATATAAATATATATAACGAATTAAAAATAAAGGAGGAACACAAATGGTAGAAATATCAACTTCAATATTAAACGTAGAAAAAGACCAAGCCACTAAAATTTTTTATGGATTGGAGGTTGCACATACAGACTATTTCCATATAGATGTAATGGATGGAAAATTTGTACCAAAAGATACAACAGAACTTATGAAAGACTATACAAACACAGTAAAACAAATTTCTAATATTCCAATAGATGTACACCTTATGGTAGAAGATGTAAAAGGGTTTATAGATGAATATGCAGGATTTAATCCAAATATAATAACTTTTCATGTAGAAGCGACAAAATCAAAAGAAGAAGTAAAAGAGTTGATAGACTATATAAAGTCACAGGGAATAAAAGTAGGACTTTCAGTAAAACCAAATACAAAAATAGAAGAAATATATGAATTTTTACCATATATACATTTATGTTTAGTAATGACAGTAGAACCAGGACTTGGTGGACAAAAGCTAATTCCAGAGACTTTGGAAAAAGTAAGTATTTTAAAGAAATACATAGACGAAAATAATATAGATATTGATATAGAAGTAGATGGTGGAATAAAGCCAGAAAATATCGAAGACGCAAAAAATGCAGGAGCAAATATATTTGTTGTAGGTACAGCAATAGTAAATAGTGATAATATGGAAGAAACAATAGAAGTACTAAGAAAGTAAGAAAGGACAAGATGCATTTGAGTATAGAAATCGAAGGAGAAATAGAAACAATTATATATTGCAATGAAGTTAATTCATATACAGTTGCAAGGCTAAAAGCAGAAGAAGATACGATTACAATAGTCGGTTTTTTGCCGTTTATAAATATAGGAGATAGTGTAGTGCTTACACGGAGAATTTGTAACACATAAAGACTATGGCGAACAATTTAAAGTAGAAACTTTTAGAAAAGAAATGCCAAAGACTTTAGATGCACTTGAAAGATACTTAGGTGGAGGAAGCATAAAATGGGTAGGACCTGCAACAGCAGAAAAGATAATAAAAAAATTTGGGGATGAAACTATTTATGTTTTAGAGAAAGAGCCAGAAAAACTTGCGACCATTAGAGGGATAACCAAAGAAAAAGCAATAGAAATATCTGAAAGTTTTGTGCAAAATAAAGAGCTTTGGAAAATAGTAGATTTTTTAGAAGAAATAGGCATCGCATCAAGTTATGCAAAAAAAGTCTATGAATTATATGGAATAAATGCAATAGAAGAAATAAAGAGTGATCCATATAGATTAATTGATGTAGTAAAAGGAATTAGTTTTAAGACAATAGATGAAGCGGCACTTAGGATAGGTGTAAATGAAGATGATGAACAAAGAATTATTTATGGGATTAAATATGGATTATTACTTGCAAGCTATAATGGACATACTTGTGTTGTAAAAAATAATTTGCTAGATTTTACATCAGGACTTCTTCAGATTTCAGAAAGCACTATTGAAATAATTTTAAACCAACTTAAAGTTAAAGGGACTGTCTTTATAGAAGACAGAGAAGAGGAAGAATGGGTATATTTAAGACAATTCTATGAAGCAGAAATATTTGTTGCAGGAAAACTTATAAGACTAGACAATGTAAAAAATAGAAAACAAATAGCAAATATAAAAGAAAAACTAGAGGAACTAGAAAAAGCAAATGGAATTGAGTTATCAGAAAAGCAAAGAGAAGCAATATATTCTGTAAGTAAAAATAATGTGTGTGTAATCACAGGTGGACCAGGAACTGGAAAAACAACGATTATAAAAAGCATAATAGATTTATACAAAAATGAAGGGAA
Source organism: Clostridia bacterium (assembly GCA_022791735.1). GTDB lineage: Bacteria > Bacillota > Clostridia > TANB77 > CAG-508 > JAAWPK01. The sequence continues at coordinate 39,296 of JAAVZQ010000068.1, read as the reverse complement.
AAAAGTTGTGCTTTGTGCTCCAACACGGAAGAGCTGCAAAGAAAATGACTGAGACAACAGGACAACACGCAATGACGCTTCATAGGCTTTTGCAGATAACAAAAGTAGACGAGGTAAACTATATAAAAGAGGACTTAAGTATAGAACCAATAGATGCAGATGTAATCATAGTAGATGAGGTTTCTATGATTGACCTAGCACTTATGAAATATTTATTAACAGGAGTGTATGAGGGAACAAAACTTGTACTAGTTGGAGATGTAGACCAACTTCCATCAGTTGGTCCACGGAAGTGTGCTAAAATCTATAATTTCATCTGAAAGAATAAATGTAATAACATTAGATAAAATTTTTAGACAAGCTGCTGCATCTAAGATTGTCCTTAATGCACATAGAGTAAATTCAGGAGAATATTTTATAGATGATAAAGAAGGAGCTTTGAAGAAAGATTTCTTTTTTGTAGATGAAAGAAGTCCTGAAAGAATAATGGATTTTGTTCTATCATTATACAAAGATGGACTAAAAAAGTTTGAAGGGTATCAAGATTTTAAAAGTGTACAAATAATTACACCTAGTAAAAAAGGTATGGTTGGAACAAGAGAAATAAATAAAATGGTACAAGAACTTGTAAACCCTAATATTGATAAAAAGAAGGAAAAACAAGTTCGGTGCATCTGCATTTAGAGAAGGGGATAGTATAATGCAGATGAAAAACAATTATGATATAGAATGGGAACAGCGGAGGAGAAATCGGTACAGGAATATTTAACGGAGAAATGGGAAAGATTACGAAAATAAGTACTGTTACAGAAACGGTTGAAGCATGTTTTGATGGAAAAAATGCGATATATGGATTTGACGAATTAGACCAATTAGAACATTCGTATGCAGTTACTGTACATAAATCGCAAGGAAGTGAGTTTGATGTAGTAATTTTGCCGATAGTTAGGTCAGCGCCAATGCTCCTTACAAGAAATTTGCTTTATACTGCGATAACAAGGGCAAAAAAGCTTTTGATTATTGTGGGAAGTAATGATGTGGTTAGGTTTATGATACAAAATACAGATGCAAAGGTTAGAAATACAGGTTTGGAGTTTAAACTAAGAGAAGTATAGAGGGGGCAGGAAGGAGAGCGGTATGCTTGATAAGGTTTTAGATTTAATTTTTCCTCCTGTATGTGGATTTTGCGGAAAACTTTGCAAAGACTGGGTTTGTGATGAGTGTGTACATAAGCTTAATGTAGATTTGAAGGTTGAAAATTATAAAGACAAATATTTTAATAAGCATATTTATATAATGGACTATAAGAAAGCTGTGAGGACAAGTATTTTGAAATATAAATTTGACCGGAAAATCATATATGTATAAAAGTTTTGCAAAAATATTATTAAATAATGAAAAAATATGCGAAATATTAAAAAATTATGATATAATTACAGAAGTACCAATGTATAAAAAGAAAAAACTTAAAAGAGGGTACAACCAAAGTACACTTATTGCAAAGGAAATTGCAAAAACACAAAATAATTTGAATTATGAGGGTGTAATTGAAAAAATAAAAGATAATAAAATGCAAAGCACATTGAATAGAAAAGAACGTATAGAAAATGTAAAAAACGCATATAAAACTAGAGAAAAAGAGATAATATTTGATAAGAACATAGTTCTTTTTGACGATGTTTATACAACTCGGTGCAACAGTAAATGAATGTGCAAGAGTGCTAAAGTCAAGTGGAGCAAAAGAAATAGTAGTTTTAACACTAGCTAAATAAACTAAAGATTGGAGGAGAATATGGAAGAATTAGTTGAAAGTATATTAGATTATGTAAGAGCAGACTACACAGATTATGCAGTAATGATAAACGGAGAGTGGGGAAGCGGAAAAACTTATTTTTGGAATAACAAAGTAAGAAACAAAATAGAATCTATGAAGCTAAATCGGACAATCTTACACAACAATATATATGTCACTCTATCGGAATATCTAACCTAGAAGAAATAAGCAAAAAAATATTTATAGAAACAACACAGCTTATGGATAAGAACTTAAAGAAATATATGGAAGCAAATGGAGTAGATAAAATACCAGAATATGCAAAAACTGGTATTGATATGGCAAATTTATTTGGGGTTACACAAAATGGTGATAGAGTAAACTATGGAGACTTTTTCTCAACAGAGGATAAAGTTTTATGTTTTGATGACTTAGAAAGAGCAAATGTAGATGTTATTGATATTTTGGGATATATAAATAATTTTGTAGAACATGACCATATAAAAACAATTATTATTTGTAATGAAAAAGAACTTTCTACTAAACTAAAAAGTACAAACTTAGAGATGAAAACATTTATTGCAACATATATCCTTGATAAAGAGGATGAGCTAACACAAGTAACAGACAAACCAATGGTTGAAAAGATACAAGATAAGATAGAATATGTATTTGATAAGGCAAATGATTATGAAAGGATAAAAGAAAAGTTAATAGGAGAAACCTTTGAATATCAACCAAAATTTGATTATATAATAAACCGGTTTGCTTATGAGGTATGAATCAAATCCTGACCTAATTAGGTTTTTGAGAGAAGCTACTGGACTCATAATTACAACCTTTAATAAAAGTGGAACTCGTAACTTAAGAATTTTAAAACATGCACTAAATGATTTCAAAAAAGTGTATGAAATGGTTACAAGAGCCTATCCAAATATAAATAACAGAGTTTTACAAACAATGCTTATATTTACAATAGCAGTATCTTTTGAAATTAAAGCAGGAAAAATTACAAAAGATAAATTTGTAAATATTTCAAATAATGAAGAATACAAGTCAATACTTGTTTCTTCAAGAGTACTTATGGATAATAGGCAATTCTATATAAAAGAATTTGATAACACATATTACTATAATTTTAAATCAGAATATAGATTTTTCAAATTCATAGAAATATATGTAAGAACAAGAATATTTGACATGAAAACCTTTAAAAAAGACATGGAAACAATAATAAATACAGTAGACACATCAAATCTACCAGGATATAAAAGATTATTAACAGAAGAGTATTGGAAAATAAGTGATGAAGAATTTGATGAAGTTATAAATGAAGTATTAGAGGATGTAAAATCAGGGAAGACAAGCCTTATGGAGGATGTAAAACTATTTATCTATTTTGATTATTTAATAAGAAAAGGCTTAATAAAACAGGATATGAAACATGTTAAAGGGATATTCACACATGGTATGAACTTATCTTCGCTAGTTTCAGCTTATTGTGATAATGTAGAAGATGAACTAGATACAATAGGAATGGGGGAGGCTTCTCAAGATGTAGAAGATATATTGGTACATTTCTACAACTTAAATTCAAAGCTAAAAGATAGAATGTATATTGAAAAGGCAGATAGTATATTCAAATGTATTCCGATGAAAATGGAAGTGTTTTATGAGAGATTTGATAAAGAATGCATGGATATACCAATATTTAAGTATTATGATGTATATCAAACTTTCCAAAGGCTTTCTTGTGCAAGTAATGAAGATATAGTTACGATTGGAGAAAAGCTTGTAAATAGGGCAGAATTATTTACAAAAGAAATAGAGCCAGAGATGAAGAATATTAGACAATTGAAACAAATTATAGATGAATATACAGGTGATAAGGAAACAAGTATTAAGTTAGTTATGCTTAGAGATTTTTCAAATGATTTGGCTAAAATATTAGACAAATATGGTGTATAAAAAGAATAGAACTGCAAATACTATTTTTAAATTATAATAGTATTAAGAAGTGATTTGAGATGTTAAAGAAGATAATAATTGGACTATTAGCTGGAACAGTGACTGGCCTCTTCGGTTCAGGAGGAGGAATGATACTTGTTCCAGCTTTTACTTTTATTTTAAAATTAGGTGAAAAAGAGGCAAGAGCCACTTCGGTATTTTGTATATTACCAATGGTATGTGCAAGTTCAATTTTTTACTTTAATTCTTCATATATAGACTTTAAAATGAGTATTTTATGTGCAATTCGGAGGAGTAATTGGAGGATTTACTGGAGCAAAACTTTTACAAAAACTGTCAGACAAAACACTAAAAATATTTTTCATAGTGTTCCTTATATATGCAGGAATTAGATTAGTGATACAAAATTAGAAACGAACTTAAATGCCGCCGATTGCAAGGTATACGAAGACGAGTGCTACGCAGGTGTACGTGAGTACGCGGATAGTGACCTCTTTTGAGTAGTAACGATGCAAGACGCTGATTTAAATTCGTTTTACAAAGGAGGAGAAATGTGGAACATACTAATTCGGATTAATTTCAGGAACAGTTTCTGGTATGGGAATGGGAGGAGGAACAATACTTATTTTGTGCCTTTCTTTGTTTATGCATTATGACCAGCATGTAGCACAAGGAGCAAACCTGGTATTTTTTGTGCCAACAGCAATTGTAAGCATAATAACAAACTTAAAGCAAAAACTTATAAAATGGAAAACAGGACTAATTGTTGCACGGATGTGGAATTGTACGGTGCAGTTATTCGGTGCAAAGATATCTGTAAATCTTGATACAAGTAAACTAAAAATGTATTTTGGTATATTTTTACTAATTATAGCAATTGTAGAAATTATAACACTTTTTAAAAAGCAAGAAAATTAGTATAGATTTAGTTAAATTTGTAATAATAGTATTAGAGTTAAAAATTAAATAAGGAGGACAAATTTATGAAGTTTGTTAAAGGTATGGTAATAGGTGCAGTTGGAGCAGCAGGAATTGCTATGATGTATATAGAAAGTAATAGTAAAGTCAAAAGACATTTAATGAAAAAAGGAAAACAAATGGCAAAACGCATGGGTATTATGTAAGAAATATTAAATAATTCAAAGGGGCGAAGAAGTGTATAATGGTACATTTCTTTGCTTTTTTATAATTTAAAAGCATAGTTATCCATCAGTAAAACTTTATATATAAGTTATATTAAAATATATAATAAAAAGTGGATATTAAATCGACATAAAATATTAAAAAGAAAGGAAATTAAAATTTTGAAAAAACTCTCAATTATTTGTATGCACTATTAGGACAAATAAAAATTTTAATGTATAGCATACTCCTTTTCACTTTGGTATGGTTTAATATTATCTGTAAGTTCTAAAATGTAATCAGTAGAGGTATTATAAAATCGTGCTAACCTTTTTATATATTCTGATGGCATATCTCTTTTTCCTGTTTCATAAAGGCTATATTGTTGCCTAGTTATACCAAGAAATTCAGCAATTGTAGTTTGCTTTGCATCGATATCTTCCCTCAAATCTCTCAATCTCTTTAAATACATAAAATACTCCCCTAATGTAATGATATAATAAAATTGTATCATGCATTTGAAAAAATGCCCTAAGACGCATTTAAAAGAATGCTATAATTTAATCATACATTTGAATGCATTTGTTAAAAATATAAATAAAAAGTAAAAAAATAATCGATAGCTATATTTATAACTATTGATTATATAAAATTTTCTAGGTTGCTTTGTCTTCTTTTGCAATTTTTCTAATTCTTCATTTGCTTTCTTTATATCTTCATTTTCGCTTATTATCTTTTCGACCAATTCCTTTGGATTTGTTATAAATAGCGACCATAATACTGTTTTATCTGTTTGGCTAAAAGCATATTGTACCCAAAAGACATTTGCAATTTGTCAAAAAGATTTTGCTTGACAATTCAGAAAAATTTGTGATATAATACTTTAACTATCGAGAGATAGGCGTGCGGATTCGCACATCTATTTTTTTTGGGTTTCAAATAAAAAAAGTTAGGAGGAAAAGGAAAAATGGAAAAAGAAGAAAACATATTAGGAACAGAAAAAATTGGTAAACTAATTAAGAAATTTGCAGTCCCATCAATTATTTCATTAGTAGTAAACTCATTATACAACATAGTTGACCAAATTTTTATTGGCTGGGGAGTAGGATATCTAGGAAATGGAGCAACAAATATAATATTTCCACTAACTGTAGTTTGTCTAGCTTTTGCCTTATGCTTTGGAGATGGAGCATCAGCATATTTAAGCTTAAAATTAGGAGAAAAGAAGAAGAAAGAAGCAAGCAAAGGTGTTGCAAATAGTATAGTAGTTTCAATAATTATAGCGGTAGCTTTGTGTGCTATATCATTAATATTTCTGCCACAATTATTAAACATATTTGGATGTACAGATGCCTTAAGAGAATATGCTACTGAGTATGGATATATAATCGTTATGGGATTACCATTTATGATGATAGGAACAACATTAAACTCAGTTATAAGAGCAGATGGAAGTCCTAAGTACGCAATGGCATCTATGCTTGCAGGTGCAATCCTAAATATTATATTGGATCCAATTTTCATATTTGTTTTCAATATGGGAGTTGCAGGAGCAGCAATAGCAACAGTAATTAGCCAGATTTTAGGATTTATAATAAATATAGCATATTTAAAAAGGCTTAAATCAATTGAGCTCAATAAGGACGATTTTAAAGTACAACCAAAAGTTGCAATAAGAGTTGCATCACTTGGAATTAGTAGTTTTATTACACAAATGAGTATAGTAGTTGTTGTTGCAGTACAAAATAACTTACTTAGAAAATATGGTGTAAACTCTAGATTTGGAGCAGAAATACCAATTACAGTATTTGGTATAGTTATGAAAATCAGTCAAATAGTATATAGCATAATTATAGGAGTTGCAGCAGGTTCACAGCCAATTTTAGGATATAACTATGGTGCAGGCAAATACGATAGAGTAAAACAAACCTTAAAAACGGTTTTGACTATAAATGTGGTAATTAGTATAATTTCATTTATACTATATCAAACAATACCAGATAAATTAATATCAATTTTTGGTAGTGGTGATAGTAACTACATGGAATTTGCGTGTATGACATTTAGGATATATCTAATGCTATGTGTATTTAACGGAGTGCAAATTTCATCAGGAATATTCTTCCAAGCAATTGGAAAAAGTGCAAAAAGTGCAATACTTTCATTATCAAGACAAATAGTTATTTTAGTACCAGCTTTCTTTATACTAGGGCATTTATTTGGTATAGAAGGTATACTATGTGCAGGACCAGTTGCAGATGGTATCGCATTTGCAGTTGCAACAACTTTACTTGTTTTTGAAATGAAAAATTTAGGTAAAAACAAGAGACAAACAGAAATTATTGTAGATAATACTAATATAGATAGTCCGCTTGAAAACCATGTAATTATAACAATTGCAAGAGAATATGGTTCAGGGGGTAGATATGTTGGAAAATTGATTTCAGATAAGTTAGGAATTAATTTATATGATAAAAACTTCATAATTAAAGTAGCAGAGAAGACAGGATTATCAACAGAATACATAGAAAATAATGAGCAGAAAAGGTCTAACTTAGCAGGATTAAATAATGGATATTATACAGGTCTAAGCAATGAAGATGAGTTATTTGTTAAAGAAGCAGAGGTCATAAAAGAACTTTCAGAAAAACAATCTTGTGTAATAATAGGAAGATGTGCAGACTTTGTTTTAAAAGACAGACCAAATATTATAAAAGTATTTATATATAGCAATAAAGAAAACAAAATAAAAAGAGCAACAGAAATTTATGGACTAGATAAGAAAAATGCAGAAAAAGAAATAACAAAGATTAATAAGCTAAGAGCAAATCACTATAAACACTATACAGGAAACGAATGGAATAGTCCTGAAAATTATGATATATGTGTAAATAGTGATACATTAGGAGTAGAAAAAACGGCAGAAATAATATGTGAAATGACAAAAAACAAAGCATTATGTTGATAAAACTAAGATACATAAGCAGAGGGCGGTATAACCGCCCTCTTTAATTATGCAAAAATAAATTACATAATACCTTCATTTCTTAAGTAAAAGTTAGATGAGATTTAAATTAGCTAAAATTGCATTTTACATAAAAAGATGACATAATAATAAATAGTACATTGAAAACTTATTTGAAAACCTAATTTTATGGGAAGGAGAGAAGTCAAAAGGCAATACAAGAAGGTATAGACTAAATTGTAGCAAACCAAAATTAATTATATCAATGAGGTGAACAAAATGTTATTACCAGTTAGCAGTTTCAAAAGTCAAATTCAGAAGGCTGTATTAGAGCATAAATATACTCTGATAAGTTCTGAAGCAGGCGGTGGCAAATCCACACTCGTACCCCAGTACCTTATGAACAGTTTTAAGAAAGTTATAGTAACCAACCCACGCGTAATCTCGGCAATCACACTTGCGCAGTATGTGGCGGAAGAAATGGGTGTAGTACTTGGAGAAGCAGTCGGTTATAGGACGGGCTACTACAAGTGTGCATCCAGAGATACGGCCGTTGAGTACTGCGCAGATGGACTTCAACTGATTAGAGCAATTTTTAGCGAAGATACAGACACAGAGAAAGTTCTAATCATCGATGAAGTCCATGAGTGGACAAATCAGACAGAGGCGCTTGTTGCATGGTGTAAGCTGGTGGCAGATGAGTGGAATACCAAAGTAGTCATCATGAGCGCCACCATGGAAACTGAGGAAATTGCAACCTATTTGGGCAAAAACACTTGCATTATAAATGTTCCCGGAAAGACTTATAATGTCGTAACCGAGCTCAGAAGCAAGTGGGACTTTGAAAAGACAATCAGAGAGGAAATTGCATTAGGTCATAATGTTTTGGCGTTTGTTGCCAAAAAAAGCCAAGTTCGTGACATGATAGAGAAACTTGAAGGAGAAAATGCAGAAATTCTGCCCCTTCATGGAGAACTTGAGTATCATGAGCAACGGCGGTGCTTTTATAATTATCCAAGACCTAAAGTGATTATTTCAACTCCGATTGCTCAGACGTCTGTAACTATACCGGGCATTGACACAGTTGTAGATACTGGCAAAGCTATTATACCCACAGCGAAAAATGGAGTAATGTTCTTCGACGAATTGGATGTCAGCCAAGCGGATTTAAAGCAGCGCATGAAGCGTGCAGGAAGAACTAAGGATGGCAAATACATCTTATGTTCTAATGTAAGCTTCGAGGACAGGCCTGAATATCCAGTTCCGGAAATTCAGAGAAGCTTTTTGGACCAGACTGTTCTTCAATTTGCATCAATGAGAATAGATGCAGAAAAAATGGAATTTTTCCATCAGCCGGATGAAGAAGCAATTATTGAAGCTAAAAAGAAGCTTGAAGCTCTTGGATGCATGAATGATAACGGCGAAGTGACCGAAATTGGACACAAAGTAGCCCAAATTCCTATGCCAACAGATAAGGCACGTATGATTGTGGAAGCCGAGAAATACGGCGTAACTGCACAAGTTGCCACAATCTGCGCAATAATCGACATGGGTGGACTTTTGCAAAAGAATAGCAAAATAGGAGTTGGAAGTTATCAGACATTTACAAAAGAAAGCGAAAGCGACTTGTTAGCTGAGCTGGACGTATGGAACAAACTGAATGAGTTGAATGAACAGAGCAAGCTGACACGTGATGATTTCAAAAGACTGGGGATTAACAGATACAATTACTACCAGGCCAAAAAACATCTTCAGCGGATATGTGCGGCGTTAGATATAGACGGAGTTATTGAAAGCACTTCAAAGTCTGATAGAGATGCCATCATAAAGTCAGTCTTAGCTGGTATGCCTGAGATTTATGTCCAAAGTATATGGACAAGTAATGAGTATCTTACAACTGGCGGTTTTCGGAGAAAACTAGACAACAAAAGCTGTGTAAGCCAAGAAGCATTTTTGGCAGGTTACCCAATAACAGTTACAGGCAAGGACAGATTTGGATTTGATACCGAATTTTACTTGCTTACATTTGCAACAATTGTTCCTGAAGAAATCGTTTTAGAGCGTTTTGCTGGTGAATTAGAATACAGAACCGATACTAAATATGATCCTGCTCAAGATACTGTTAAAGTAACTGTAACAACATATTATAATGATAGATTTGTTACAGAAAATGTATCTTTTGAGCATGACCATCCGGAGTATCAGGAGCTGAAGGCAAAATACGAGGAACAGTTAAGAAGAGAAGCCGAAGTACAGCGTATATACGAGCAAAACCGTAGAAGAAGAGAAGCTGAGGCACAAATGTGGCAAGAAGAGCAAAGAAGGCTACGAGAGGAAAGACTTGCAAGAGAAGCACGGATTGCAGCAAAGCAGCAGCAGATATCTCTTGATGGAAAGCTGTTTAACGTAGGATATGATAGAAAGACAGAATTGCCTTATATCTATATGACGCAAGGAGATGCTTTTACCATCAAGCAAAACGAAATCGTGTTAGACAATGGAGAAATTGCAACGATAATAGATAACTTGACTGGCAGAAAATTCGAAAATCTTGATGCATTCAGAAAATTTTCGGAAGCAGAAAGCATTAAAGAAGCTAAAAACTGGATACGAATTAGATGCAAAGGAAGTATTGATAGTATCAATGCACTTCTCTATCAGTCTGATCTATTAAAAGAATACTCCGAAACTATAAATTGTATGGGAGAAAAACTGTCTTTTGAACCCATATATGTCTGTGCACGTTTAAGCGGTAACAATGTAAGGCTCGTTATAGAAGAGGACAAAGCCGTTGCTGATGCGAGCACACAAGAAGCTTTGGAGTATATCTTTAAAGCTGAATTCGAAAGAGAATATCCTGCAAGCAAGTTTAGCCATCAGACCGGCAAAAGGAAGAAGTTTTTGACAGACTCCGAAAAATCCATGAAATTAGAGTTTGATTCCCTTGTAAGGGAACTTGCGTGTGGACTTACCATCGAGAATCTTGAAGAAAATGCTCAGTTCTTGAAAGAGTATTATCATGAGATGATGAGTAGACCAGAGTAAGAAAGCACAAAAAAGAAATGAGAGAAGTGTTTTTTCACTTCTCCCATTTCTTTTTTTAATATTTTATTGAATAAAAAATGGGGTTGTGCTACAATAATAAATATGAAATCTAAAGAGAAAGGAAGAAATACATGAATTATTTTCATTTGAAAATAGCCGAAGTAGAGAAGGAGCTAGATACAGACATAGAAAAAGGGCTAAATACTGAAAAAATAAATAATAAAAGGGAAAAGTATGGATTTAATGAAATAGAGGGTAAGAAAAAGGAAAGTCTATTTGTAAAATTCCTAAATCAGTTCAAAGATTTTATGATAATTGTATTAATTATTGCAGCAATTGTATCAGGTTATGTTGGAATAAAAGAAGGAGAAGGAATAACAGACTCTATAATTATCCTAATAGTAGTTATCATGAATGCAATAATTGGAGTAGTACAAGAGAATAAAGCAGAAAAATCACTTGAAGCATTACAGAAAATGAGTGCACATGTCACAAAAGTTTTAAGAGATGGAGATGTGGGGGTTATACCTGCAAGAGAACTAGTGCCAGGAGATATTGTAATACTTGATACAGGAGATTACGTACCAGCAGATTTGAGACTTGTAGAAGCTGCAAACCTAAAAATACAAGAGGCAGCATTAACACGGAGAATCAGTGCCAGTAGAGAAAAATATAGAAGAAATAGAAGATGAAAATGTTGCATTAGGAGATAGAATAAATATGGCACACTCTTCTAGTATGGTTACTTATGGTAGAGGTAAAGGAATTGTAACTTCTACTGGAATGAAAACAGAAGTTGGAAAAATCGCAAATATGATAAACCAAGTAGAAAATACAGAAACACCACTTCAAAGAAGACTAAATAGTTTAGGAAAAACACTTGGAATAGCATGTCTTGTGATATGTATAGTTATATTTCTAATAGGAATTGCTTATGGAAAAGATATAATCCAAATGTTTATGACAGCGGTTAGTTTAGCAGTTGCTGCAATACCAGAAGGCTTGGCAGCAGTATCAACAATAGTACTTGCAATAGGTATGCAAAAAATGGCAAAGAAAAATGCGATAGTAAAAAAACTTCCAGCAGTCGAAACTTTAGGAAGTGCATCAGTTATATGTTCAGATAAAACAGGAACACTTACACAAAACAAAATGACAGTAAAAAAGCTTTTCTATAACCACAAAACTTATGACTTAGAAGATGCAGAGAAAAACGAATTACAGACTAAAATAGTATATGCAAATATGCTATGTAATGATACAAAAATTGCAGAAGATAGAGAACTTACAGGAGATCCAACAGAAACTGCTCTAATAGATATGGGATTTAAACTTGGATTTGATAAAGAAACAATAGACCAAAATCCAAGAAAGAACGAATTACCATTTGACTCTGAAAGAAAATTGATGACAACAGTTAATAAAGTGGGAGATAAATATGTAGTATATACAAAAGGTGGAGTAGATGAGTTACTTGCAAGATGTATAAATTATGAAGATGCAGATGGGATAAAAGAAAATCTAGAAGAGTATAAGCAAGAGATATATAAGCAAAATGAAGAGATGGCAAGAAATGCGCTAAGAGTTTTGGCATCAGCATATAAAATAATGGACCACATACCAGAAGATGAAGAAATGAAACAAATTGAAAATGGTTTAACTTTTATTGGTATGTGTGGAATGATTGATCCGCCAAGAGTAGAAGTGAAAGAAGCTGTACAAAAATGTAAAAATGCAGGAATAAAAACAGTAATGATTACAGGAGACCACAGGATTACAGCAATAGCAATTGCAAAAGAGCTTGGAATATTAGAGAATGAAGACGAAGCAATAACAGGACAAGATGTAGAAAATATGACAGATGAAGAACTTACAAAAAATATTAGAAAGTATAGTGTGTATGCAAGGGTTTCTCCAGAGCATAAGGTAAGAATAGTAAAAGCATGGAAGGCAAATGGGGAAGTAGTTGCAATGACAGGAGACCGGTGTAAATGATGCACCAGCACTAAAGACAGCAGATATTGGCTGTGCAATGGGAAAAGTTCGGTACAGATGTTGCAAAAGAAGCTGCAGATGTTATTCTAACAGATGACAATTTTGCAACCATAGAAACAGCAGTAGAAGAGGGTAGAAGAATTTATGACAATATACTAAAAGTAATACAATTTTTATTATCAAGTAATATTGGAGAAGTAGTAGTATTGTTTTTAGCAGTAATGCTAACACCAGTATTTGCAGATTGGTTTGGTATAAGTGATGTATCAAGCTTAACACCGCTACTTGCAGTGCATATTCTTTGGGTTAATTTAGTTACAGATTCACTTCCAGCACTTGCACTTGCAGTTGATCCTGAGGAGCCAGATATTATGAATAGACCGCCTAGAAAAAATTCAAAAGGGATGTTTACAGCTGGAATGGTATATAGAATAGTATACCAAGGAATTATGATAGGAATTTTAACACTTTTAGCGTTTATAGTAGGTTTAAGTTCTACTTCTGGAATGCCAGAAGCGGAAAGAATAAAAATTGCACAAACAATGTCATTTGCTGTACTTGCGTTTTCTGAACTTGTGCATGTATTTAATATTAGAAATAATGCAAAATCAGTATTTAAAACTGGAATATTTAATAACTCAAAACTTCTTCTTGCAACTGGAGTATCTTGTGTATTAGTTTTAAGTATACTATTTATACCATTTTTAAGAGATATATTCAGTATAGCAGTGTTACCAAAAGAAAATATATTTGAAGTAATAGTTTTGGTTATTTCTCCATTAGTGATAGTTGAAATTTTAAAATTACTAAAAATAAATACACTAAAAAATGAAAAATAGTTGCATTTTGATATGGCTATTGCAAAATAGTATTATAGTAGAGAAATAAAAGGTGAAAAAATTGGACGTAGAAAAAAAGGAAAATGAAGAAAAAGCTAAATTAGGAGTAGGATTGATTAGCATAGAGCAAAGTAATAAAGAGACACTTAATAAAGTGCTAATCTTTATTACGCTTGCAGTAGTTGTAATTTCAGCTTCGCTAATTGCAGGAATCTTTATTAACAAATTATCAAAAAAAGAAAATGAACATCAAGATGTGGCCACAGTAGAGCCTACACCAGAACCTACACCAGAGCCAAAATTACCTAAGTATTCAGATGAGGCGAAAGAGAAAATAAATAATATATATAGTTTTAAAGAAGAAAAGAAAGATGAGAATACAGGAGAGGTAATAGGCGAAGAAAAAGTAGTATATCTAACTTTTGATGATGGACCATCTAAAACTGTAACACCACAAATATTAGATATACTAAGAAATGAAGGAGTAAAAGCAACTTTCTTTGTTTTAGGAAGTAGAGTAGAATTATATCCAGAGCTTGTAAAACAAGAATATGAAGAAGGGCATTTTATTGCAAATCATGGGTATTCGCATAATTATTCAAGTATATATAATTCTAAAGAAGCGGTTTTAGATGAGTATAATAACACTGAAAGAAAAATAAAAGACGCTTTGGGGATGGAAGAATATTCAAGTCATTTGTTTAGATTTCCAGGTGGCAGTGTAGGTGGCAAATACAAAAAAGTAAAAAACGAAGCAAAAGAGTTACTTGAGGAAAATAGTGTTTTGCATATAGATTGGAACTGTTTGACTAATGATTCAGTAGGAAAACCAACTTATGAAAGTTTGATAAAGGATTTTAAACTTACACAAAATCGGTAAAAATAGAATTGTAGTTCTAATGCATGATGCAGGAACAAAGCAACTTACAGCTGATTCGCTCCCAGAGATAATACAGTATTTAAAAAATGAAGGGTATATATTTAGAAATTTTTATGATATATTAAATTAAAACAATAATCAGCAGCTTGCAATGCTAAAATAATTAATTTTGCGTTTATTGCTCGGGGCGAGCTAATCATCGCAGTAATTCTATGTCTATTTTATGGCACCCTTCCACAGGTATGTGAACTCTTTCCATAAAATATACTTAGAATTGCTAGCTCGATTACTCTACATTCGCAATTTCACTTTAAATTAATTATTTTAGCAATATAATATATAAATATTAATAGGAGGTAATAAGTAATGGGATTAGTTACGACTAAAGAAATGTTTGAAAAATCAATGAAGGAGCACTTTGCAATAGGTGCATTTAATGTAAATAATATGGAGTTTATACAAGCAATTGTAGATGCAGCAAAAGAAGAGAATTCGCCAGTAATACTTCAAGCATCATCTAGTGCAATAAAATATGCAAGAATTAATTACTTAATGAAAATGGTAGAAGCAGCAGTAGAGGAGACAAATATTCCAATAGCTTTGCATTTAGACCATGGACCAGACTTTGAAACATGCAAGATGTGTATAGATGCAGGATTTACATCAGTTATGATAGATGGTTCAAAATATGATTTTGAAGAAAATATTGCATTAACTAAAAAAGTAGTAGACTATGCACATGAAAAAGGAGTAGTTGTAGAAGCAGAACTTGGTAAGCTTGCAGGAATAGAGGATGAGGTCAATGTTTCAGCAGATGACGCGATGTTTACAAATCCAGATGAAGCAAAAGAATTTGTAGAAAGAACAGGATGCGACTCGCTTGCAATAGCAATTGGTACAAGCCATGGTGCATATAAATTCAAAGGAGAAGCAAAGCTTAGATTTGATATATTAGAAAAAGTAAAAGAAAAATTGCCAAATACACCAATTGTATTACATGGAGCATCAACAGTAATACCAGAACTTGTTGAAACTTGCAACAAATATGGAGCGGACATACCAGGAGCAAAAGGTGTACCAGATGAAATGTTACATGAGGCAGGACTAAGGGGAGTATCAAAAATAAATGTAGATACAGACTTAAGACTTGCAATGACATCAGAAATAAGAAAAATATTTGCAGAAGAACCATCAGCTTTTGATCCTAGAAAATACCTAACACCAGGTAGAGAAAAAGTAAAAGAAACAGTACAGCATAAAATAAGAGATGTGTTTGGTTCAAGTGATAAAGCATAAAAACAAAAAAAGCGTTACGCCGAAAAAATTCCAGCGTAACGTTTTTGCTTTTGTGTATTAAGCGATATCCTCGCCAATACGGTCGGCGGAGCTGTAATACATCCCGATGTAAAGCCCTTTGAATATGAGAACTTTGAGCTCGTGTTTTTCGAAGTCCACATTGGCTTGCATACCAGAGAGGGTGCCAACATACTCGATTGCCCGGTTCACGATATACATATATTCCTCAGGGATAATAATCGAGAACCTAGCATCATCATTGGTGCATACTTCGACTTCGAAAACCTTTCCTTTTTGAGATGTGCAGTCGATAGTGCCAGTGATACCTCCGCTTAAGGGTGTGCCTTTGATGTCATCCATGTTAAGAACTCCTTTTTTGCAAAAATTGCTTTACCACTTTAAGTAAAACATCAATATATTATACCATATTTGTACAAAAATTGTCAAAAGTTTTGCTTCATTGCTCTTTCAATTCTTCTTTCAGACTCTTTTTTAGCCATATCCTGCCTTTTATCATAAAGTTTTTTTCCACGACCTATACCAAGTTCTACTTTAACAAAATTTCGCTTAAAATACAAGCTAATTGGAATTAAAGAGTATCCTTTCTGTTGCACCATACCGTATAAGTTTATTTATCTCACGTTTATTTAAAAGTAGTTTACGATTACGAAGGGGATCTTTATTTTGTATATTTCCGTGCTCATAATGTCCAATGTGCATGTTATATACAAAAGCTTCACCATTTTTAATAGAAGCATAACTATCTTTCAAATTAACTTTTCCATTTCTTATAGACTTAATCTCAGTACCAGATAAAATAATGCCGAGCTTCAAGTGTATCGATTATTTCATAATTGTGTCTAGCAACTGGATTTTTAGCAATAGTACTCATAATATGATTTTTCCTTTCTTGTCATATTAAATAGTATAACACAAAAAACAGAAAAAGAATAGATAGAAATGCATAAAGATATAAAAAGTTTCATGTTTTTATTAGATTTAGCTAGAGTAAAAGCCTTAATTATATTTCATATATAACTAAGGCTTTTATTTTAAATACTAACGTCTTCTAGTATTTACTTGGCTTCCATAGTACCATACAAGGGCAATAATTATTGCGCCAGTTACTGCAAGAACAACCCATACTAATGCAGTATTATAGTTTGATGTTCCACCTAACATACCAGTAGCAGAAGTTCTAGATGCAGTATATCCATCATTTCTTACATCTCTTCCCACATTATCAGTACCACGTTTTATATCGCTTCCCATATTTTGAGCTCCATCTTTTATATCAGATGCTACATTTGAAATACCATCTTTTGCATGTTCCATAGCATTTCCAGCATCTTTAGTCATGTTTTGAACTCCACCTTTAATATTATTTAAAGTATTTTCAGCTCCTTGCATCATATTTGAAGCAAAAACTGGAGTTGATATAAATAGCATAAGAGCAAATAGAGAAACTATAATTAAAGACTTTTTCAACATTTTAAATTCTCCTTCAAAATATAATATAGTTTTTATCAAAACTATGTATATTTTGCCTAAAAAAATCGAAAATATGCATAAGCGAAATTTGTAAAAATTGCATAACGAGAATATAAAAGAGATACAATAAAAAAAGATGCTATTTAAAAAGCATCTCTTCTATTTGTATAAATTTATTTTTTTAACGTAAACGAATTAAAATGGCGATTGCAAAAAGTATTAATAAAATTCCTATAACAATCAAAAGTATGTTAATAATTGTAGAAGCTTCTAATGTAGAAGAACTAAGTGCTGAAGAAGAATTTGGTGTAAGTGAACTTGGATTATTAACTACATTACTAGTTCTAGCAGTATCTGTATTTTCTACAGTATTTGCTCCATATACAGTGTTGTCAGTAGTATTAGTAGAAGTATTACTAGCAGAGTTGTTTGATAAATCCATATTAATACCAGATGCCAATATAGTAGTGTGTACACACATCATTATAATAAATAAAATAATCGAAAATTTAAAAATTCTAGTCATATTCAAATTAACCTCCGTACTTAATATCCTAAGTATATGTTTATATAGAAATATTTTATAGCATTTTAGATGCAATGTCAATGAAAAAAATGAAATAACATACATTTTTTCTTTTTGAAGCTATTATGAGTACTTTATATGGGATTTTTCTTTAGAATACAGTAGTAAAAATATTGCATTATTAGATAAAATATAATGTATAAGTTAAATATTATAGAAACAAAATAAAATATGCCATCATATAAAAAAGTTTTGCTCTTCTTAGTTATCATATGGAGCTATCTCATCTGTTAATTCAACAATATAATCCATGCTAGTATTATAAATTTTAGCAAGCATTTTCAATTTCTCCACAGGAATAGGCCTTTTCCCACTTTCATATTCACTATAATATTGTTGAGAGATATTTAGCAAATGTGCTAGCTCAACTTGCTTTTTGTCATTGTCTTCCCTTAATTCTTTAATCCTTTTATACATAACAGTTTAACCCCCTATATATTTTAAAACAAAAGTGTTATACATAATTTGCGGTACATAATATATTATGTACTAATTGGGAAATTATTCTCTTTTTTGCATATAAAGACATAAAATTCTATGGTCAAAGGGGACGGAGCATTTTGATATGTAGCAAATTCTCAAATTATAGCACCAAGTTGTCTTTTTTATTCTTTATGTCGAACGATTTTTCTTGACATATCTAACAAAGCGTTATATAAATAATACATAATTAAAATCAAATTTTTAAAATTACAACTTAGGCATTTGCAAAAAATATCTTTGGGGTTCACCCAAATAAAAGTCACATTTTAAAATTAAATAAACAAGGAGGAATTTATATGGTAAAAGACGAAGCAATTCTACCAACAAATGACTATGTATCCAGAAGAATATTGTTAAAATTTTTAAGCAAAAATATAGAAAAGTCTATAAAATTATGGTATACTAGAAACAATAGGAGAGTGATAAACATGATGCACCCATATTGTAAATACTATGATGGTACAGAAGTTGTTTTTTCAGATTTAAGAAAAAACGAAAACGAAGAAGACACTATTTGGGTTAGTTTTGAAAGACCAACAGAAAGTGGATTTGATACAATTATTTTTGAGTTACCTAGTTATAGAATAATAAGACAAGAAGGAAATTATAAAGATGAAGAGATTGCGTTGTTCAAGACAGTTGTAGAACGTGGAGCAGCTACTTTTTTTGAATTCGCAAGAAAAGGGGGAGCGAACATTGCCTAATATAATAGAAATTATGCGGATATAAAATATTTTTTTGGTCTAACGAAAAATTAGAACCAATTCATGTACATATTTCAAAAGGCACACCATCTGCTAATTCAACGAAGATATGGATTACTAAAAGTGGGGGCCGTATAGTGGCTAACAATAAAAGTAAAATTCCTGAAAAATAATTCTCTGATATATTAAGAACTATATCAGAAAATTATTTTTTTATAGTCGCAGAGTGGAAAAAATACTTTGATATAAAAGAAGTGAAATTTTATTGTTAATCAAATAGAATAAAAACACAAAAATATAGAAAACTACAAAAGATAATTGCAAAAATGAGAAAAACTTACGGAAACTTAAGAAAAGGGCTTGACAAAACAAGCAAAAGGGTATATTATATTAAATAACAATAATGAAACTAGAAGAGTGGAAGCAAATTCCACTCTTTCTTTGATAAAAAACATAGCTTTTATCAAAGAAAGAGAAGCTAAATGCAGTCTTACGGACAGGCGAATAGCACCGAGGTAATTTGCACATTACATGAAAATAACATCTAAAAAGAAAGGAAAAATATATGGCAAATATCGAGGAAAAAGTAGAAGCCCTAGTGAAGCCTAAAATAGAAGAACTTGGGTATAATCTATATGATGTGGAATATGCAAAAGAAGGTAAAGACTACTTTTTAAGAATATATATTGAAAATGAAAAGGGTATAAGCCTTGAAGATTGCGAAAAAGTAACCGGAGAGATAAACGACATATTAGACAAGGCAGACTATGTGAAAAATGAATATTTTTTAGAAGTTTCTTCTACGGGAATAGAGAAAATTTTAAGAAAAGATAAACATTTAGAAAGTGCAATTGGAGAAGAGATAGAAGTGAGACTATTTAAACCAATCGATAAAGAAAAAATATTGTCTCGGTAAACTTATGAAATTTGATGAAGGAAAAATATATATAAAATCGGAAGATACAGAAAAAGAAATAGAAAGAAGTCAAATTGCACAAATTAAAACAAAATATAATTGGTAAGAAAGGAATTGATTTAAAATGAAAGCAATTGATAATAAAGAATTAGAAATAGCTTTAGAAGCACTAGAAAAGGAAAGAGGAATAAAAAAAGAATATTTAATGGAGCAAATAGAAGCTGCTCTTATTACAGCATATAAAAACAATTATAAGGACAGTGAAAATGTACAAGTAGTAATAGATAGAGAAACAGGAGAAACACATATTTATGCAGTAAAAGAAGTAGTTACAAAACTAGAAAATCCAGTTTTGCAAATAGCAAAAACAGAAGCAGTGAAAATCAATAAACAGCTTAAAGTAGGAGATACAGTAAATATAGAGATAAATCCTAGAAACTTTGGAAGAATTGCTGCACAAACTGCAAAACAAGTAATAATCCAAAAACTAAGAGAAGCAGAAAGAGATTTAGTGTTTAGTGAATTTAATGAAAGAAAAGGCGAAATAGTATCAGGAATAGTGCAAAAAGCAGATACTGGAACAATAATACTAGATCTTGGAAAACTAGAAGGAATTATGCCAGCAAAAGAGCAAATTTCAATAGAAAAATTTAGAGTAAATGACAAAGTAAAAGCATATGTAATAGATGTAGTAAGAGGAACAAAAGGCGCACCACAAGTTATAGTTTCAAGAACTGCACCAGATTTTGTAAAGAAATTATTTGAATTTGAAATACCTGAAATATATGAAGGGCTAATTGAAGTAAAAAGTGTATCAAGAGATCCAGGAAACAGATGTAAAGTTGCAGTACATGCGCAAAATGAAAACATAGATCCAGTTGGTTCTTGTGTTGGGCAAAAAGGTGTTAGAATTCAAAACATTATAAACGAACTTAGTGGAGAAAAGATAGATGTTATCGAATGGAATGAAGATCCTTCAATATTTATTTCATCAGCACTTCTTCCAGCAAAAGTTATGGCAGTAGATATAAATGAAGAAGAAACATCTGCAAGAGTAATTGTACCAGATGATCAATTATCACTTGCAATTGGTAAAGCTGGTCAAAATGCAAGGCTTGCAGCAAGACTTACAAATTGGAAGATAGATATAAAATCAGAAACACAATTTAGAGAAATGTTAATGCAAATGCAAGAAGAGGGAGAAGCAAGTACTGATACAGAAGAAGGAGTAGAAGTAAAATTAAGTGAAGAGGAAATAGATGAAGAATAAGTGTCTTACAAGAACATGTATAAGTTGTAGAGCAAAGAAAGATAAAAAAGAATTAATTAGAATTGTCAAAAACAAAGATGGAGTTATCAAAGTTGATTTAAGCCAAAGACTAGAAGGTAGAGGAGCATATATATGTGAAGATAAGAATTGTTTTGATAAAATGCAAAAGGGAAATAGATTAAAATCGACACTAAAGATAAGTGTAGATAATAAAAAATATGAGGAATTAAGAGGTGTGATATTTGACAGAACAGAGTGAGAAGGTACTTGGTATGTTAGGGCTTGCAGCAAAGTCACGGTAAGGTTGTTTCAGGGATGGATGCTGTAATAGATAGTGTAGAAAGACATAAGACTAAACTAGTAATAGTTGCAAAGGATGCATCTGACAAATCTACAAAAAACATCAAATATGTTTGTACTAATAATGGAATAGTAGTAATACAATTAAGTACAATAGAAGAGTTAAGTCATTTTATTGGAAAGAGAAATAAAGCAATAATAGGTATAACGGATGAAAACTTTTCAAAACGGTATACTTGAAAAATGTAATCGGGGGTGATTTGCTATGGAAAAAGTAAAAATACATGAGTTAGCAAAAAAAATAAAAAAATCAAGCAAAGAAATTATGGAAGTGGCAAGTAAGTTAGGAATTGAAATAAGAAGCCACTTAAGTGCTATTGATGAAAGTGAGGCAAAGAAAATAGAAAAAGAAATGAATAAGGATAAACAAGGAAGCCAAGATAAGGCAAAACAGGCAAATAGCACACCGGTTATAATAAGACGTGAAGTTATTATTTCTGATGAAGAATTAGCCAAAAAAGAAGAAGAGAAAAAGGCAAAACAAAGTGAGAATGCTAGAAAAGATGTAGGTTTTGTTGAGAGAAATAAAAATCAAGAATATAACATTGTATATAGAAATAAGCCATCAAAACCAATGACTGCAAGTGAACTTTTTGGACTTTCAAAGCCTAAAAAGGAAGAACCAAAAGTAGAAGAGAAAAAAGTAGAAGAAGTTCCAAAGGTAGAGGAAGTAAAAGCCCCAGAAGAAAAACAAGAAGAAGTTAAGGAAAGACCAGAAGTTGTACGAGAAGAGAAAACAGACAACCAAGAAAAAATGCAAAAACCACAAAATGGATATAATAGAAACAATCAAAGAAATTCAAACAATAACAGAAATTTTGAAAGCCGTGGATATGGAAATAAGCCAAGGTTTGATAATCATAAAAATTTTGGTAATAATAAACCAAATAATAATGGCTATAATAGAAATGATAGAAATAATAATCCAAATGGTGGTTATAGAAATAACAACTTTAACAAAAACAATAATAACAACTATGGAAACAGAAATGACTTTAGAAAAGACAGAAAACTAGATGAAAAAGGAATTGAGAAAAATATCAAAAACATAATGGCACAAGAGCTAGGAGAAAAAGAAAATACTCGTGAATACAATAGAAATATGCTAAAACAGAAAAATAATAATAAAAATTCAAGTGATGAAGCAAGACAGAGAAAAGGTTCTAAGTCTGGAAGAAATGAAGAATTTGATTCAGGAAAACTTAGAAATTTAAAACAAGAAAACAAATTATCAAATATGTTTTCTGATCCAGAAGGTGGAATGTTTGATTACTATGATTTAACAACTGTAAGAGGAAAAAGAGGTAAGAAAAAGACAAATAATGATGAAGAAAGAACAAAGCAAAAAATATTTAAACTTACAGAAATAACAATTCCAGAGTCAATTACAGTAAAAGACTTAGCACAAGAAATGAAAAAGACGACAGGAGATATAGTTAAAAAATTATTAGATTATGGAATAATGGCAACTATAAATAATGATATAGATTTTGATACAGCTTTCTTAATAGCGCAGGAATTCGGAATTACAGCAATTAAAAAAGAAGTAGTAACAGAAGAAGATATTTTATTTGACGATTCTGATGATAAGGCAGAAGACTTAAAAGTAAGACCACCAGTAGTAGTAGTTATGGGACACGTAGACCATGGTAAAACTTCGCTTCTTGATGCGGTTAGATCAACTAATGTAATAGAGGGTGAAGCAGGAGGAATTACACAACATATTGGTGCATACAAAGTAGAAGTAAAAGGAAGAGAAATAACTTTCTTAGATACACCAGGACACGAAGCGTTTACTAGCATGCGTGCAAGAGGTGCACAAGTTACAGATATAGCAATACTAGTTGTTGCAGCAAATGATGGAGTTATGCCTCAAACAATAGAAGCTATAAACCATGCTAAAAATGCAGGAATTCCAATAATAGTTGCAATTAACAAAATAGATGTAGAAGGTGCAAACCCAGAGAAAGTAAGACAAGAATTAATGAAATATGAGCTTGTTCCAGAAGAATGGGGTGGAGATACTGTATTTGTTGAAATCTCAGCTAAAAAGAGAATTAATATAGATGGACTTCTTGAAATGGTACTATTAGTTGCAGATATGCAAGAATTAAAAGCAAATCCAAATAAACAATCTAAAGGTGTTGTGATAGAAGCAAGACTTGACAAAACAAGAGGACCAATTGCAACAATGCTTGTACAACGTGGTACACTTGACATTGGAGATACAGTTGTTGTAGGCTCTGTTATAGGTAGAATAAGAGCTATGATGAATGATAAAGGTAAAAAGGTTAAAAAAGCAGGACCTTCTACACCAGTTGAAATCATAGGTTTAACAGAGGTGCCAGAGGCAGGAGAAACTTTCTATGAAGTAGATGATGAAAAAACAGCAAAACATTTGATAGAAAGAAGAAAACGCCAAGAAAGAGAAAAATCAATAAATGCTATATCTAAGGTTAGCTTAAATGATTTATTCTCACAAATAGAGAAAAATAAATTAAAACAATTGAACTTGATTGTCAAAGCAGATGTTCAAGGTTCAGTAGAAGCAGTAAAAACTAGTCTAGAGAAAATATCAAATGACGAAGTAACAGTAAAAGTAATTCACTCAAATGTAGGTGGTGTTACAGAGTCAGATGTTACGCTTGCTAAAGTTGCAAATGCTATAATAATTGCATTTAATGTAAGACCAGAACCACTTGCAAAAGAGATGGCTAAAAAAGAAGAAATAGAAATAAAACAATATTCTGTAATTTACAAAGCTATTGAAGATGTAGAAGCTGCGATGAAGGGAATGCTTGATCCAACATTTGAGGAAAAAGTTATAGGTAATGCAGAAATAAGACAAACATTTAAAGTAAGCAATGTTGGTACAATTGCAGGATGCTATGTGTTAGATGGAAAGATTACAAGACATGCAGGAGTGAGAGTAATAAGAGAAAATGTAGTAATACATGAAGGTAAGCTTGTATCTCTTAAGAGATTTAAAGACGATGCAAAAGAAGTAGTCGCTGGATATGAGTGTGGACTTCAAATTGAGAACTATAATGATATAGTAGAAGGAGACGCTTTAGAAGTATTCGTCATGGAAGAAGTGAAAAAATAAGTCTTAATGTGTTACAATTCACAGCTTTAAAGTTTCGTTTGTCCTGTCACAGGGATTAATTAATAATTTTTCGAAAATCTCCACCCTTAAGAAAATGTAATTCGCTATGCTCAAACATTTTCTAAAGCGTAAGAATCATCGAATAAATTATTAATTGAAATCCCCTACGCGGACTTTAAGCTTATCTAGCTATGAATTGTAACTATAATAATTATTTTAAGCTAAATAGGAGAGCAAAGAGATGAGTGTCAAGAATAATAATCGTCTAAACAGAATAGACGAAGAATTAAAAAAAGAAATAAGTACGATTATAAATTATGAGCTTAAAAACCCTAAAATAACGGGTTTAATAAGTGTGACTAAAACTAAAATTACACCAGACTTTAAGTATGCAAAGGTATATGTAAGTATATTAAATTCAAAGAATATTAAAGAAACTTTTGCTAACTTAAAAAAATCTGCAGGTTTTATTAGGACAGAAATTGCAAAAAGAATTAACTTAAGAGTAACACCAGAACTTGTATTTGTACTAGATGATTCAATGGAGTATGGTGCAAAAATAGACCAGATTCTTAAAGAAATTATGCCAATATCAAATAAAGAAGATAATTCTAAAGAAAATTAGTATATTGCAAGACGTGTGAGTTCAAAGATTGTGGAGGAGTACTGATGTGTACCCTGCAATTTTGAACGAACTTAGGCGAGGCAGGATGCTGATCATTTTTAGAAATAATAGGGGGAGTTTATGATTTTAGATAACATAAAAGAGGAAATAGAAAAAGCAAATACTGTTGTTATATTAACACATGAATCACCAGATGGAGATGCAGTTCGGAAGTTCGCTTGCAATGTATCATGCACTTGTTAAAATGGGTAAAGATGTTGATATAATAATACCAAAATATCCTAAGACTTTTTCATTTCTTCCAGGAAGTGAAAATATAAAAGAAGAAGGTAAGAAAGATTTTATATATGATTTAGGAATATCTTTGGATTGTACAGATACAAAGAGGCTTAAAGGATATGAAGAGTATTATGAAAATGCAAAGTCAAAAGTATCAATAGATCATCATGGAACTAATACTATGTTTGCAGACTATAATTGTGTAGATCCAGTATCTCCAGCATGTGCCCAAATACTTATACTTGCTATGAATCATATAGGAGTAGAAATAGACAAAGATATAGGAACTTGTATATTAACAGGGATGGTAACAGATACAGGTGGATTTAGATATGCTGGAGTTACAACAGAAACTTTTGAAATAACAGCACAGCTTTTGAGATTAGGTGTAAATTTGCCTGAAATATGCAAAAAAGCATTACAAACAAAAACAAAAGCAAACTTTGAGCTTTGTAAGGTTATAATGGATAGAATGGAATTCACATCAGATGGCAAAATAGCAATTACATATATAACTTTAGAAGACGAAAAGAAGTTTAATGTAGTTCCAGGAGACCATGAAGGACTAGTAGAAATAGGAAGAGATATAGAAAATGTAGAAGTTTCAATATTCCTTAGAGAAATTGAAGATGGATTTAAAGTTTCGCTTAGGTCTTCTGAATATGTAAATGTTGCAGAAGTTTGTTCAATATTTGGTGGTGGAGGGCACGTAAGAGCGGCAGGTTGTACGATACACTTCCCATTAGAACAAGCCAAAGAAAAAATTATTGAAAGAGCAAAAACATTTTTAAAATGAACGTTTGGGGACGGTTCCAAAACGTTCAACTAATAGATAAATTGAAAATGTGAACGTTTTGGAACCGTCCCCAAACATTCACTAGAAAAGTAATGAGATATGGATGGAATTTTAGTTGTAGAAAAACCAAAAGACTGTACTTCACATGATGTAGTATATAAAGTAAAAAAAATATTAAATGAGAAAGTAGGACACACTGGTACGCTAGATCCACTAGCGACAGGTGTTCTTCCTTTGCTTATTCGGAAAAGGTACTAAAATATCTAAGTATTTAATAGATCATGATAAGGTTTATCAGGTAGTATTAAAGCTTGGAATACAAACTGATACAGGGGATAGAGAAGGTAGTATAATAAAGGAACAAGATGTTGATTTAAAACACTTAGAAGAGGAAAATGTAGAGAAAGTTTTGAAAAGTTTTTTGGGCAAGCAAAGTCAAGTTCCACCAATGTATTCTGCAATAAAAGTGAAGCGGAAAAAAATTGTATGAATATGCAAGAGAAGGAAAAAAAGTGGATATAGAACCAAGACAAATAGAAATATATGATATAAATCTAAACAAAATAGAAAAAAATGAAATATATTTTACTGTACATGTATCAAAAGGTACATATATTAGGTCACTTTGTGAAGACATTGCAAAAGCTTTAGGAGAAGTGCGGAACAATGCAAGAACTTAAAAGAGTAAAGGTTCGGTATATTTAGTATAGATAAAGCAATAGCTTTAGAAGAATTAGAAAAAAATAGTGAATATACAGTATATATTCAAAATAGGATAATTGAAATTGAAGACATATTTGAAAAAAATGAAAATATTATATTATCTCAAAGAGAACTAGAATTATTTTTAAATGGAGTAAAAATAGGTACGAAAAATTCAGATGGCATATATAAAATATATGACGAAAAGCAGACATTTATTGGGTTAGGCGAGGTGAATTCAAATAGGCTCAAAAGAGATGTTGTGATATAATTTAAGATTATTAAAAACAAGATTATATAATGAAATATAAAGTTAAATGGAGGGAGTATATGAACGAAATCAAATGCCCAAATTGTGGACAAGTTTTTCAAATAGATGAAACAAGTTACGAATCAATTTTAAGACAAGTAAGAGATGATGAGTTTAATAAGCAAATTAATGCAAGGGAGAAGCAGTATAAAGATGAAAAAGACAATGAAATAAAACTTGCAGAAGCTCATATTAGAGAAGAATTGCAAAAGCAGATTTCTAATAAAGATATTGAATTATCCAATTTAAAAAATCAAGTTGCAAATATTGAAGAACAAACTAAAAGTAAATTAGATAAAGAGTATCAAGATAAGCTTAATCAAAAAAATACTGAGATATTAGAGCTTACAAATAAGTTGGAATTAAATGCAACAAATAGCAAGTTAGAAATTAATAAAGCGCTTTCTGAAAAAGAACAGAAAATTACTGAATTAAGCAGTGAGCTTGAATTAAAGAATAAAGAGTATGAATTAAGAGAAAAAAATATAAAAGAATCTTATGATATACAACTAAAAAATAAAGATGAGCAAATTGAGTATTATAAAGATTTTAAAGCAAAACAATCAACAAAAATGATAGGTGAATCTTTGGAACAGCATTGTAGTGATTCATTTAATAGTTTAAGACCACTATTTCCAAATGCTTATTTTGAAAAAGATAATGATGCTCGTACTGGCTCAAAAGGTGATTTTATTTACAGAGATTATGATGAAGATGGAAATGAAATTGTATCTATTATGTTTGAAATGAAAAACGAAGCGGATGAAACGGCGACTAAACATAAGAATGAAGACTTCTTTAAAGAACTTGATAAAGATCGTAGGGAGAAATCATGCGAATATGCAGTATTAGTAACTCTGTTAGAAATGGATAATGATTTATACAATAATGGTATTGTAGATGTATCACATAAATATGATAAAATGTATGTTGTAAGACCTCAATTCTTTATACCATTGATTACACTAATACGTAATTTATCAAATAAATCGCTTGAATATCGTAAAGAACTTGAGTTGATAAAAAATCAAAATATTGATATTACAAATTTTGAAAGTAGAATGGAACAATTTAAAAACGATTTTGGTAGAAATTATAGATTAGCAAGTGAAAAATTCAAAAAAGCTATTGATGAAATTGATAAAAGTATTAGCAGCTTACAAAAGACAAAAGAAGCATTATTAAGTAGTGAAAATAATCTCCGTTTAGCAAATGGTAAAGCAGAGGACTTAACAATCAAGAAACTTACACGCGGAAATGAAACTATGGCAAAGCTGTTTGAAGAGGCAAAGGAAAGTTAACTCTGATTATATAAGTATAGAATTTAACAATTAGTAATTAAAGCTATCAATTTGAACATGTAATATAATTGACATGTTAATGTAATAAAAACTTAATATGTAAATTTAGTGTAAAACCTTGCAAAATTTTGGAAAATATAGTATAAATTATATATAAACCGAAAAGTATCACAAAGGAGGAAATAAAGATGGTAGAAAATCAATTACCTACAAAAGTTAGTTTTTGGAGCAAAGTAAAATCATTCTTATTTCAAGAAATCAATGTAGAATTAACTCCATACCAACAAAAAGTTGAAGATGAAATTAATGCATTTTTACACCAAGAAGTTACATGGCAAGGAATTAAGGGGTTCTTATTTCAAGAGATAAAGTTCTAATTTAAGAACACTTTTAAAATAAATAATGCCGGCAAAATAGGACATACTAAAACAAAAAGGTTGTTTTAGTATGTCCTATTATTTTATTTTTTACAATTCACAGTTTTAAATATCGTTTACCCTGCATGAGCCTTAAGTTATAATAGTTGTGAATTGTGAAAAAGTAAATTAGAAAAAATACTTGCAAAGTAATTCAGTTTGATATACAATAGAACCGAAAAACAAAGATAATTTACGGATACTTAAAACAAAGGTTAAAACCGTAAAGGATAAGGAGGAATTTTTATGTCAGTAAAAATAGGAATTAATGGTTTTGGCAGAATAGGAAAATTAACATGTCAAGCCGCACTTTCAAAAGGAGAGGTTGAAGTAGTATCAATAAATGATCCATTTATTACTTCAGATTATATGGCATATATGCTTAAATATGACACAATACATGGTAGATTTGAGGGAGAAGTAAGAGCAGAAGAAGGAAAGCTTATAATAAATGGTAAGGAAATAAAGGTATATAATGAGATGGAACCTAAAAATATTCCTTGGGGAGCAGATGGTGTAGAATATGTACTTGAATGTTCAGGAGTATTCACAACATTAGAAAAAGCAAATGCACACTTAGAAGCAGGTGCGAAAAAGGTAGTAATAAGTGCACCTTCAAAAGATGCGCCAATGTTTGTAATGGGAGTTAATCATACAGAGTATGATCCATCTATGAATATAGTATCAAATGCATCTTGTACTACAAATTGCTTAGCACCACTTGCAAAAGTAATAAATGATAACTTTGGAATAAAGGATGGTCTAATGACAACAGTTCACTCAATTACAGCAACACAAAAAACAGTAGATGGAGCTTCAAAGAAAGATTGGAGAGGCGGAAGAGCTGCATCATACAATATAATACCATCATCAACAGGAGCTGCAAAAGCAGTTGGAAAGGTAATACCAGCATTAAATGGAAAACTTACGGGTATGGCATTTAGAGTTCCTACAACAGATGTATCAGTAGTAGATTTAACATGTAATTTAGAAAAAGCTGCAACATATGAAGAGATATGTGCAGCAGTTAAGAAAGCATCAGAAAATGAAATGAAAGGTGTTATTGAATATGTAGATGATTTAGTAGTATCTTCAGACTTTATACATGATGAACATACATCAATATTTGATGCAAAAGCAGGAATTGCCTTAACAGATACATTTGTAAAATTAGTTGCTTGGTATGATAATGAATGGGGATATTCAAATAAGCTTGTGGATTTAGCTGTATATATGGCAACAAAATAAAGATAAGGAATGTGATTAATTATGAAAAAAACAATTAGAGATATAGATGTTTCAGGGAAGAAAGTTTTGGTTAGATGTGATTTTAATGTACCACAGGATGAAAATGGAAATATCACAGATACAAGAAGAATTGTAGGAGCACTTCCAACAATAAAATATTTATTGGAAAGTAATGCGAAGGTAATTCTATGCTCACATCTTGGTAGACCAAAGGGAGAAGTAAAAAAGGAATTCTCACTTGAACCAGTTAGAAAAGAATTAGAAAAAGAGCTTGGAAAAGAAGTAAAGCTTGCAAATGATATCATAGGTGAAAGTGCAAAAACACTAACACAAGATATGAAAGATGGAGAAGTTGTATTACTTGAAAATGTTAGGTTTGATAAAAGAGAAGAGGCAAATGATAGAGAGTTTTCAAAAGAGCTTGCATCTCTTGCTGAAATCTATGTAAATGATGCTTTTGGAACAGCACATAGGGCGCATAGTTCTACTGCAGGTGTTGCAGAATTTTTACCAGCAGTGTCAGGATTTTTGATAGAAAAAGAGATAAAATTTTTAGGTGAGGCATTAAATAATCCAGAAAGACCTTTTGTTTCAATTATTGGTGGAAAAAAGGTATCTGATAAAATATCAGTTATAAATAATTTACTTGAAAAAGTTGATACATTGATAATTGGTGGTGGTATGGCATATACATTTTTCAAATCAAAAGGTATGAATATTGGAAACTCAATTTGTGAAGAAGATAAGCTAGACCTAGCAAAAGATATTATGAAAAAAGCTGAAGAGAAAAATGTCAAACTATTATTACCAATAGATATACATGTAGCAAAGGAATATGCACCTGATGCAGAAAGCAAAGTTGTTCCAGCGGACAAGATAGAAGAAGGTTGGGAAGGCATGGATATTGGACCTGAAACTATCAAAATGTATAAAGAAGTTTTAGCAAATGCAAGAACTATAATGTGGAACGGACCTCTTGGAGTGTTTGAGTTTGATAAATTTGCCACAGGAACAAATGAGATAGCAGAATTTCTAGGAAATCAAGAAGCTATTGTAATAATTGGGGGTGGAGATTCAGCAGCCGCAATAGAGAAAGCAGGTTATGCGGATAAGATGACGCACATTTCAACAGGTGGAGGAGCTTCGCTTGAATATCTAGAGGGAAGAGCTCTTCCTGGAATTGAATGTTTATTAGATAAATAGTAATTACAATTCACAGCTTTTAAGCTTAATCGACTGTATAAAATAACAGTTCAAAAGAGAATTAGTATATTGCTAGGCACGTGAGGTAAATATTCTCTGAGGCGTGCTTGTGCACGTTGATTGCTGAGACTGTTAAGGCTTTGCCTGTTACAGCATCAGTATGCAGAGCTGAGAAATTTACCGAGCAGTAACAACACAAGATGCTGATTATTTTTTGAACGAGAAGGAGAATATATGGAAAGAAGAAAAGTAATCGCAGGAAACTGGAAAATGAACATGCTTCCCAATGAAGCAATAGATTTCATTACAGAGCTTACACCTCTTGTTAAGGATACAAATAATGAGGTAATATTATGTGTTCCATTTACAGACCTATTTTATGCCCTTTTAAATGTACAAGATACTAATATAAAAATAGGGGCACAAAATATGCATTTTGAAGAAAGTGGTGCATATACAGGGGAAGTATCTGGTAAAATGTTAAAGGCAATTGGTGTAGAATATGTAATAATTGGACATTCAGAGAGAAGACAATATTTTGCAGAAACTGATGAAACAGTGAACAAAAAGATAAAAACAGCTATAGCAGATGGATTAAAGCCTATAATGTGTGTTGGAGAGACTTTAGAGCAAAGAGAAAATGGAACCGCAAATGAAGTTATTACAAGACAAGTAAGGTTAGGGCTTGAAGGGCTAACTGAGGAAGATGTAAAAAAAGTAATTGTTGCTTATGAACCTATATGGGCTATTGGAACAGGAAAAACAGCGACATCTGACGAAGCAAATAGTAGTATTATAAAAATAAGAGAAGAAATTGCAAAAAACTATGGAAAAGATACGGCTGATTGTGTTATAATACAATATGGTGGAAGTGTAAAAGAGACTAATGCAAAAGAATTATTTACAAAATCAGATATAGATGGAGGCTTAGTCGGAGGAGCTAGTCTCAAAGCAGATACTTTTGCTAAAATAGTAAATTTCGAAAACCAATAACTAAGAATTATCAATTCGGATAGAAGAGGGGATCAAGATTAAAATGAAAGACAAATTAACCATGCTAATGATTTTAGATGGGTTTGGAAGTAATACAGAAGAAAAAGGTAATGCAGTAAAACTTGCAAATACTCCTAATATAGATAAACTTATGGAGTTATGCCCAACAACTAAAATTTATACAAGTGGATTGCAAGTAGGGCTTCCTGAAGGACAAATGGGAAATTCAGAAGTAGGACATACAAATATAGGTGCACGGAAGAATTGTATATCAAGAGCTTACTAGAATTACAAAATCAATAGAAGAAGGGGAATTCTTCAGTATAAAAGAATTTAATGATGCAATAGAAAACTGTAAAAAATATGGTTCAAAATTGCATATTATGGGGCTTTTATCAGACGGAGGAGTTCATAGTCATGTAAGACACTTATATGCACTTATAGAAGCTGCAAAAAGAAAAGGTTTTGAAGATGTATATATACATTGTTTTATGGATGGCAGAGATACACCACCAGCATCAGGGGAAATGTATATAACAAAGCTAAAAGAGAAAATGCAAGAAAAAGGAATAGGAAAAATTGCAACTATTTCAGGCAGATATTATGCGATGGATAGAGATAAAAGATGGGAAAGAGTTAAACTTTGCTATGATGCAATGGTAAATGGAGAAGGTAAAAAGCATACAGATCCAATAATTGCGATAGAGAAATCTTATGAACAAGAGGTATTTGATGAATTTGTAGAGCCAATTGTTATGTGTAATAATGATGGTACACCAGTTGCTAAGATAGAAAAAAATGATTCTGTAATATTCTTCAATTTTAGACCAGATAGAGCAAGACAAATTACAAGAAGTTTAGTAGATAAAAGTTTTGATGGGTTTGATAAAAAAGACTTAAATCTATATTTTGTATGTTTTACACAATATGATGAAACTATGCCAAATGTACATGTAGCATTTAAACCTACAAAATTAAACAATACTTTTGGAGAATATATAAGTAAAAAAGGATTAAAACAGCTTAGAATTGCAGAAACAGAAAAATATGCACATGTGACATTCTTCTTCAACGGAGGAGAAGAAAAAGTTTTTGAAGGAGAAGATAGGATTTTAGTGCCATCGCCAAAGGTTGCAACTTATGATTTAAAACCGGAAATGAGTGCTTATGAAGTAACAGACAAATTGATAGAAGCGATAAATCAAGATAAATACGACAATATAATACTAAATTTTGCAAACCCTGATATGGTAGGACACACAGGGATATTAGATGCGGCAATAAAGGCTATAGAGACGATAGATGAATGTGTAGGTAAAATAGTAGATGTGATTAAAGAAAAAGAAGGCGTAATATTAATTACAGCAGATCATGGTAATTCAGAACAAATGATAGATTATAAGACAGGTGAGCCACATACAGCACACACAACAAATCCTGTACCATTAATATTAGTAGGTATGGAAGGAGTTAGTTTGAAAGAGCGGAAAACTTGCAGACCTTGCACCAACAATGCTTGATATTATGGGGCTTGAAAAACCAGAAGAAATGACAGGAGAAAGTCTAATTATAAAATAAATTCTAATCTAAAAGGGGAGGGAAAAAGTCTGAAATATTTTAAAGATATCAAAGATACACATGAAGAAATACAAAAAAAGATATTTTTAATGTTACCAGAAAAGTGGAATAAACTATGCCTTTATGCTTCAGTTATAGATGAACAAAATAGTATGCAAACAGGGGAAATGTTTTTCTACTACTTTCCAAGCGGAATTTTAAGAAAAAAACAGATAAATGTTTATGAAGTCCCAGAAAGATTTGGAATAGATGAAAACCAGTATATTAGGTTTGCAAATAGTCTATACAATACAATAAAGAAATTGAAAAAAGTTTGTGTACAGCATGGAGAAAGACCTTGGAGCAATATAACAATTATTATTGAAAAGCAAAAATATAAAGCAATATATGGTTATGAAGATTTAACAGCTTGCGAATTTGATAGTACTGAAATGAAAACGATTTGGGTATATGAAAACTTAAGTGAACCTTATGAAAGCTTTAGCAAAAGCGAAAGGGAAACAATTTTACGATATAAGCAAAGTAACAAAACAGAAAAAGATGTATTTGAACTTCCGTTATATAATAAGGGAATGAATAGTAAACTATATAAAGTAAAAACTTTAGAGGATAATGTGAAGTTTGTAAGAGAAGAAAAAATGCAAGAGATAGAAGAAATTAAAACGCATATACCAA
This sequence comes from Clostridia bacterium, assembly GCA_022791735.1. Taxonomy (GTDB): domain Bacteria; phylum Bacillota; class Clostridia; order TANB77; family CAG-508; genus JAAWPK01. The sequence continues at coordinate 4,370 of JAAVZQ010000068.1, read as the reverse complement.
AAAGTCAAATTTTAAACATGAAATAAAAGTTTTAAACTTTTACATAAATACATAAAAAGAAAGGAAGTAATATCAATGAAAGATTACTTAGAAATTTTAGATGTAGAGGCATTAGAAGTGCTAGATTCAAGAGGAAATCCAACAGTACAAGTAACAGTTGAAACTGCTGGAGGATTTAAAGGAGTGGCTTTAGTTCCATCAGGAGCATCAACAGGAGCATTTGAAGCAGTAGAGTTAAGAGATGGAGATAAATCAAGATATTTAGGAAAAGGAGTTTCTAAAGCAGTTGAAAATGTAAATACTAAGATATTTGATGCTCTAATTGGAATGAATGTATATGACCAAGTAGGAATTGACAGAATGTTAATTGAACTTGATGGTACAGAAAATAAAGGAGTACTTGGAGCAAATGCAACTTTAGGTGTATCACTTGCAGTTGCAAAGGCAGCAGCAGCTTCACTTAACATGGAATTATACAACTATTTAGGTGGACCAAATGCAAAGACAATGCCAGTTCCAATGATGAATATTCTAAATGGTGGAAAACACGCAGATAATACTGTAAATATTCAAGAATTTATGATAATGCCAGTAGGTGCAAAAAGTTTTTCAGAATGTATGAGAATGTCAGTAGAAATATATCATACATTAAAGAAAGTTTTGAAAGAAAAAGGATTAGCAACAGGTGTTGGAGACGAAGGAGGATTTGCACCTAACCTTTCAAGTGATGAAGAAGCTTTGAAGCTTATAGTTGAAGCTATTGAAAAAGCTGGATATAAACCAGGAGAAGAAGTGCTTCTAGCACTTGATGTTGCAAGTACAGAAATGTATGAAGAAGCTAAAAAGATAGGAAAAGAAGGATGCTATTATTTCTGGAAAACAGACGAAGTTAAGACAGTAGATGAAATGATAGAGTATGAAGCAAATTTAGTAGAAAAATATCCAATTATCTCAATTGAAGATGGTTTAGCTGAAGAAGATTGGGATGGATGGAAAAAATATACTGAAAAGCTTGGAGATAAAATTCAAATAGTAGGTGATGACTTATTTGTAACAAATATCAAAAGATTACAAAAAGGAATTGACTTAGGAGTTACAAATAGTATATTAATTAAGCTAAATCAAATTGGTACTTTAACAGAAACTTTAGATGCAATCGAACTTGCTAAAAAGAATGGATATACAGCAGTTGTATCACATAGAAGCGGTGAAACAGAAGATACAACACTTGCAGATGTAGCTGTCGCAACAAATGCAGGACAAATCAAGACTGGTGCACCATGCAGAACAGATAGAGTTGCAAAATATAATAGATTACTTAATATAGAGCATGATTTAGAAGAGTTAGCAATTTATCCAGGATTAAAAGGATTGAACAAATAGAAATATAAAGGGAGGCATAAATACATGCTTCTCTTTTTTTGGGAAGAACAAAGCGCCTCGGCGCTCTTTGTTCCGCCCAATCTAAGTTTCGAGCATAAAGGCGAGAAATCGAAGCCGTGCAAGCGTTTAGCCATTTTTATTTACTAGGAAAGTACTGACTTTCCTAGTAAATAAAAAAGAGCCCCCCACCGCTATTGCAGAGGAGGGCTTTGCTGAGGTATGCCCATAAGGGGCGATAGAGGTGTCTAACGGTCGGAGACAACAGTTTCCATTGTATCCGCAACTCCGAAAGTTTCGGTAACACAGCTGAAGCTGAGCCTCACCTCGACGGTGCCGTTGGTGCAGATAGTGGTCTTGACAGAGGACAAAAGAAGCTTTTTCAGCTGTTCCTCGCTAATCTCCGTCGAATGGACTTTGAAATGCGTGGGATTCTTCTCATCCTGAACCACTTCGCCCTTAAAGGCGAACTGAGCCGTAAGCTGGTGGCCGCCGTCAAACAGAGCAATCGATTTGGAAGTCTGGATGGCTTTCATGAACAACGGAAGGTCGCTTTCGTTCTCGGGCTTCACAACGTAAGTCGGAGAAGTAAAACCAACCGATGCGAGGTCGCGGGACTTGAAAGACACCGAAGTGTCATCCTTATTAATCCCTTTTGCCAAAATAACCTTGATGCTTGCCATAACTTATACCTCATTTCAAAGAATTTGCTAATCTCATTTAGAGAAAGCTTAATCTTATTATAGCATATTTATGTAAAATATGCAAATTGTTGAAAAATCTTTGAATAAAATTTGATTTTAGTATATAATATGACATATAATTAAAAAGAATTGAGTTAATTTCAAAAAAGAAATAAGCAATAATTATTTTTATCATTGCTTATTATCCAAAAAGTATTTTTTTAGCTCTATCTACATCTTCAGCAGTTGCAGAACGTACCCCTTCAAGAGGATATTCTAGGTTTAAGTTTTCCCATTTAAATTTACCTAAATCATGATATGGTAAAATTTCTACTTTGTTTACATTACTTAAAGTAGATAAAAATTCTCTCAGTCTAAGCAAATCTTCTTCACTATCAGTGTAGCCAGGTACTAATACTTGTCTTATCCACATAGGTTTTTTTATATTATTTAGGTATCTTGCAAAATCTAATTCTAGCTCATTAGAAACGCCGTACGAGGACTTTAGATTTTGAAGGATTAATATGTTTTATATCAAGTAAAAACAGGTCAGTAAGGCTAATAAGTTCTTTTATAGTATCTGTTAATTTAAACATCCCAGAAGTATCTATTGCAGTATGAATATTATATTTTTTTAGTTCGCTAAAAAGAGCTATAAGACTGTCTGCTTGTAGCAAAGGTTCTCCACCAGATACTGTAACACCACCATCTGGTTGGATATAGTTTTGATATCTTAAAATAGTATCTAACATTTCTGAAATTTTAACTTCATGTCCACTTCTTATATCCCAAGTGTCTCTGTTTTGGCAATATTTGCATTTTAAGTGACAACCGAGATAAAAACACAACATATCTAACTCCGGGACCGTCAACGGTCCCGAAGCTTTCATAGGAATGAACTTTTAAAGTAGTATCATTTATCATTTTTCATTTCCTTTTTTCAAATTTTCTTATATCTTCTCGTGTATAGTTCTGTTAATTACATCCAATTGTTGCTCACGAGTAAGTTTGACAAAGTTAACTGCATATCCAGAAACTCTAATAGTAAGCTGTGGATAATTTTCTGGATGTTCCATAGCATCAAGTAAAAGCTCTCTATCAAATACGTTTACATTGATATGGTGTCCTTCACTTGCAAAGAAACCGTCAAGCATACTAATTAGATTGTTAACTCTATTATCTTCATCTTTTCCAAGAGCCTTTGGAGTAATAGAGAAAGTATATGAAATTCCATCTTCTGAAAATTCATAAGGAAGTTTTGCTATTGTATTCATAACAGCAAGTGCTCCGTTTGTATCTCTTCCATGAAGTGGGTTTGCACCAGGACCAAAAGGTTCTCCACCACGTCTTCCGTCTGGTGTATTACCAGTTGCTTTACCATAAACAACATTAGATGTAATTGTAAGAACTGATAGAGTATGCTTAGAGTTTTTATATGTCGCATGTTTTTGAAGTTTACCCATAAATACTTTTATAAGGTCTACAGCGATTTGGTCAACTCTATCATCATCATTTCCGTATTTTGGGAAATCTCCTTCTACTTCATAATCAGTTGCAAGTCCTGTTTCATCTCTAATAACTTTAACCTTTGCATATTTTATTGCAGATAGAGAGTCAGCTACAACTGAAAGGCCAGCAATACCACAAGCCATAGTTCTTAAAATGTCTTTATCATGAAGTGCCATTTCAATAGCTTCATAAGAATATTTATCATGCATATAATGTATTGCATTTAAGGCTTTTATATATATTTTTGCGACATAATCCATCATAACATCAAATTTTTCCATAACTTCATCATAGTTTAGATACTCTGAAGTAATAGGTGAGAATTTAGGAGTTATTTGTTTTCCAGATTTCTCGTCTCTACCGCCATTGATTGCATAAAGTAGAGTTTTAGCAAGGTTTGCACGTGCACCAAAGAATTGCATTTGTTTACCAATACGCATTGCAGAAACGCAACAAGCAATTCCATAATCATCTCCCCAAAATCTTCTCATTAAATCATCATTTTCATATTGAATAGAAGATGTTTTGATTGAAAGATTTGTTGTATATTCCTTAAATCCTTTAGGTAATCTTGTAGACCAAAGAACTGTAAGATTTGGTTCTGGCGCAGGACCTAAATTTTCTAGTGTATGCAAAACTCTGAATGAGTTTTTAGTAATTAGAGTTCTACCGTCAATTCCCATACCACCAATACTTTCAGTTACCCAGACAGGATCTCCACTAAATAATTCGTTATATTCAGGAGTTCTTAAAAATCTAACTAATCTAAGTTTCATAACAAAGTGATCCATAATTTCT
>JAAVZQ010000166.1 GCA_022791735.1 Clostridia bacterium | reverse complement strand
TCTTCAGTTACCTCCTGCTGAACTTCTTTTGTTTCAACTTTTACTTCTTCAGGTGTAATTATAACACTTTGCGAAAAGCCACCAGAAGGCTTACGTTTTTTCTTCATAAAATAATCTGGTACAATCTGCATCGCTCTTTTATATGCTTCTCTAAAAGCATTTTTCCTATCATTATTTTTATCGGAATCAATAATCATTTCTGGATCTTGAACCCCATCATTTCCAAGAAAAGTTATTTTTCTTTTATTCCCCTCAGCCATATACACCCTTCCTTTCTAAATAATTCACTTCACATCTAATTCATATAATCTCTAAGCTTTTTGCTACGGCTTGGATGTCTTAGTTTTCTTAAAGCTTTAGCCTCAATCTGTCTAATTCTCTCTCTTGTTACATCAAATACTTTTCCAACTTCTTCAAGAGTTCTAGCCTTACCATCCTCAAGCCCAAATCTAAGCTTTAAAACTCTTGCCTCTCTTGGTGTCAAAGTATTCATAACTTCTTCTAATTGCTCCTTTAATAAAGTATATGCTGCTGAATCTTGTGGAGCTGGAGAATCATCATCAGGAATAAAATCACCTAAATGGCTATCGTCTTCCTCTCCAATAGGAGTTTCAAGTGAAACTGGATCTTGTGCAATTTTTTGTATTTCCATAACTTTATCAATTGGCATCTCTAATTCTGCTGAAAGTTCTTCTGGGGTAGGCTCGCGTCCTAATCTTTGAAGTAAGTGTCTTGATGTACGTATTAATTTATTTATTGTCTCAACCATGTGAACTGGAATTCTTATAGTCCTTGCTTGGTCTGCAATTGCCCTTGTAATAGCTTGTCTTATCCACCAAGTAGCATAAGTACTAAATTTATATCCTTTTGCATAATCGAACTTCTCTACTGCTTTGATTAATCCCATATTACCTTCTTGTATTAAGTCTAAAAATAACATACCTCTACCTAAATATTTTTTAGCAATACTTACAACAAGTCTTAAGTTTGACTCTGCTAGTTTCTGCTTAGCTTCTTCGTCTCCATCAATTATTTTTTGTGCAAGCTCTAACTCCTCATCATACGTAAGAAGTGGAATTCTACCAATTTCTCTTAGATACATTCTAACTGGATCATCAATATTTATACCATCAAAATCATTTATAGCAGCATCGCTAATGTCGACTTCTTCTATACTTTCTAAATCATCAATATCTGGCTCAATATCTTCAAAATCATCTTTTAATAAATCTACACCAATCTCTTCAAAGGCATCAAAAACCTTGTCAATCTCTTCTGGATTAACATCTTCTAGTTCTGATGCAAGTTCACCATAAGTAATACTTCCCTTTTCTTTTGCCTTTGTTAAGATTTTACTAACCTTATCTTTATCAGGAACTAGTTTTTCAACCTTTTCTGTATCACCTATTTCTTCTTTAAATTCAGCTTTTATCTCTTTATCTATTTTCTTTTCACTTTTTAGGACTTCTTTTTTTGATGTTTCTTTATCTGGTGCTTCTATATCTTTTGCCTTTTTTTCTACTTTTGCCTTTAGGGCTTCTTTTTCTTCTACTTTTCCATCCATTTTATTTTTAGTTTGCTTTGCACCAGCTTCCACCTTAGTTTTAGCTGTTTTTGCTTTAGTTTTTGATGGAGTTTTTGTCTCTTCTTCTTTTTTAGCTGTATCCTTTACTTTTTCCTCTTTACTCATCTTTAAAATTGTCCTCCTTTACTTTAAACTACTCAATTTTTTACTTATATCTTTTAATCTATTTCCTAGCTCTTTTGCCTCATCTTCACTTGTATCACTTGATACTAATTTCTTAAGTATCTTAGTTTTTTCGTCTTGCAACTTTTCTCTAAGAAACTTACCTTCTATATCTTCTATCGCCTTATCTATATCACTTATATCTGTTTCTTTAGACAATATATATGTAACATGGCTTAAAAGTTGGTCATTATTCTCAAAAAGTCCTATTACATTAGTAATATCTCCTTTTTCCAATTCTTCATACAAAATCTGCACAATTTTTCTGTTATCATCATTTTTAAAATCCTCTGGAGTTATTTCATCTTTCACTCTTTTATAAACATCCTGTCCACCATTTATCAGCAAGAAAATCATCAAGTTCTCTTTAATAGCATTTGCTGTAGTATCTTCTTTCTTTCTACCGTGTTTCTATTTGCTTGACAGCATTTGATCTATTTAAGACTTTTTCTCCTTTTAAATTTGCATATTCTAATTTGTTTATCTCTCCATATATTGCCTCTTTAGATATACCGTAGGTTTCAGATA
>JAAVZQ010000067.1 GCA_022791735.1 Clostridia bacterium | reverse complement strand
TATTTGATGTAGCACCTAGATTAATAAGTGCAAAAACAGATGAGGAACTATTAAGAATGGTATAGAATATTAAAATTCACAGTTTAGTAAGCTTAAAGTCCGCATAAGGTAGTTATATATAACTACCTTACGTAGATAAATAAAGCTTAAAACTGTGAATTTTAATTAAATTATTTCCTTTTCTTTTTTTGTGAAATTATACTAGCAATTTGATAAATTAATTCTTTATCTCTAGAAGAGCAATCTTTTAAGATAGTATTAAATTCTGTATTCAAATATGAAATAGAATTATCAGATGCTCCATTTAAGATATAGCTTTCAGAAGTATCAAGTACCATGCAAAGCTCATTTAAACGTTTTAGGTTAACATGAGTTTTTCCAGTTTCAATTCTACTGATATAAGCTATAGAAACTTTCATAATTTCAGCCAATTTTTCTTGAGTATAGCCTTTTTGAATTCTTGCTTTCTTTAGCCTTTCTCCCATTAGTTTATAGTCTAATGCCATATAAAAACCTCCATTTTTGATTAATGTAAAAACATTAACTTATACATTTTTAATACATATTAGTAAGTATAATCTGTGATGTTAAAAATATATTATCATGAATGATTAAACTTTTTAAGACACTAGATAGTACAAATTAACTAATTATTCAAAAACCTTAACTGTATAAAGCCTTGTAAATGGCTAAAATCGGCAATTTTGCATCATTAAATTAATTTTACATATTAAGTTAAATATTTTTTTCAAAGTGTTGATAATCTTTAGGATTGGCCCAATTCCCCCCCCAAGACCATCCTTTTGATGTAAAGATATTGTATATTACATCATTTTTTTGTATTTGGTGTTCGAAATTAGAGTTTCTATTTGCATAGATTGTACCAGATACAGGAGATATATTCTTTTTAGAGACATAAGGGTTATATAATGGATTTATATCAATTGCACATCCGAGTAGAATGATTAGACATAGAAGATGTGCCAGAGATAACTCTATAACAAAAACAAGAAGTATTATTATCTGACATAGATAGTTCGTCATTTGCTCCATATTCATCTATAAGCCTAATTTTTTCAATAGGATATTGTATGTTATATAATTCTTTAAAAATTTCTATAACCTCGTTTGAAAGTTTAGAATTAACAATCATTTCACCTATATGAGTTTTGCCATCAAATCCAAAATAAGATATTTGCAAATATGATAAAGTATCAAGGTTTACTTTTGATTTATATTTAGTAGGTATGGAATTCCCAAGCATTTTCTCATATATTTCATTTGGAATTTTTTGTGATGTAAAAATTGGAGATGAGTATTCACCTTGAGCTACCAGATTACTCTCTATATTTTCATGAATATTGGTATTATAGTCAAAAGGTTCGCTAATATCTTTATTTACAAAGATTAAAGAAAAAAATATTAATATAAAAACAATTAATTTACCCATGTTAGATTTTATGTCCCTTGCATGGATTTATGCACAAAGATAGTTTTAGGTTAATAAAATAGCATAAAGATAAATCTAAATTGGAGGTTGTTATGAAATTAGGATTATCACTTGCAGGTGGAGGAGTTAAAGGTGCTGCACATATAGGAGTGCTTAAGGCATTTGAGGAAAAGGATATACATATAGACTATATATCTGGAACATCTTCTGGTAGCATAGTTGCAAGTCTTTATGCATGCCGGATATAGGGCAGAGGAAATATATGGGATTTTCAAGAAATATTGTAAGCAGATAAATTATGTTAGTATAAAGAATATATTAAAATTAATATTAGGTTTGGTTTTTAAAGGAGAGATATTGATACAGGGATTAAATGATGGCAAAAAACTTGAGAGTTTGATAAAAGAGTTATGTAGTAAAAAAGGGATATACAATATAAATCAAGTAAAAATGCCACTAGTTATCCCAAGTGTAGATTTACATAATGGAAGAGTATATGTTTTCTCATCTGTAAAAACAAGAGGGACTTATAATGACAAAAACAAATATATAAATGATGCAAGAATTGATGTAGCGGTAAGGTCAAGTTGTAGCTATCCTGGAGTATTTAGTCCATGTAAATATAAAGGCACAGAATTAATTGATGGAGGGATAAGGGAAAATGTCCCATGGAAGGAACTTAAGCTTGTTGGAGCAGACAAAGTAATAAGTGTAGTTTTTGAGGAAAATCTAAAAGAGGATGACTATGTAAATATAATAGAGGTTGTATGTTCTGCAATTGGAATTCTTTCACATGAACTTTCAAACTATGAACTTGCTGGTGCAGATGAGCTTATAAAAATAAAAAGTGAGCATATTTCTCTTTTAGATAGTAGTAAGATAGATTATTTATATGATTTAGGATATGAGAAAGCAAAAAGATTTATAAAATCACTTTAAAACTTGCTATATATTGACATTTTAACCTAAATGTTGTATTATAATTATGTCAAAAACGAAGTAAAAATGGAGGGTATTATGGATAAAAGTTTTAGTGAAAGTTATAAAAATGCAGGAGTTGATGTTACAGCAGGATACAAATCTGTTGAGCTTATGAAAAAATATGTGCAAGGTACATATACAGATGGAGTTATATCAGATATTGGAGGATTTGGAGGACTTTTTGCACCTAATATAAAAGATATGAAAGAGCCAATTTTGGTTTCTGGTACAGATGGAGTAGGAACAAAACTAAAACTTGCATTTTTACTTAATAAACATGATACAGTAGGTAGGGATTGTGTTGCAATGTGTGTAAATGACATAATTTGCTGTGGAGCAAAACCTCTATTTTTCTTAGATTATATGGCACTTGGTAAAAATGTACCAGAAGTTGTTGCAACAATTGTAAAAGGGGTTGCAGACCGGATGTAAAATGGCAGGATGTGCATTAGTTGGAGGAGAAACAGCAGAGATGCCAGGATTTTATCCAGTAGATGAATATGATTTAGCAGGATTTTCTGTTGGAATAGTTGATAAAGATAAAATAATAAATAGTGATAGCATAAATGTAGGGGATAGAGTTATAGGAATAGCATCATCAGGTGTTCACTCAAATGGTTTTTCATTAGTTAGAAAAGTGTTTGATGTAAATAAAGAGAACTTAAATGAATATAAAGAAGAACTAGGAAGAACACTTGGAGAAGCATTGCTTGAACCAACAAAAATATATGTGAAACCAGTGCTTAAAGTGCTTGAAAGTATAAATGTAAAAGGAATATCACATGTTACAGGTGGAGGATTTTATGAGAACTTGCCAAGAATGTTAAATGATAAAGTTGCATTAAATATAGATAAGAATTCTTATGAAATACCTGCTATATTTAAGATAATTCAAAGACAGGGCAATATTCCTGAAAGAGATATGTATAATACATTTAATATGGGAATTGGTATGGCTATGATTGTTGCAAAAGAGGATGTAGAAAAAACGCTAGGAATACTAAAAAATGAGGGAGAAACAGCATACGAGATAGGTGAAGTAATCGAAGGAAGTAAAGAGATAAATATAAAATAGATGTGAACGAAAGGGGACGGTTCCAAAAAGTTCTTAAAAATGAACTTTTTG
>JAAVZQ010000152.1 GCA_022791735.1 Clostridia bacterium | reverse complement strand
GTCATTCCTAAATCTGCTATTGTATCTCCTTCTGCTAGTCCTGTTGCTGTTAAACTGTCATTATTATATGTTATTATTGCATCTCCATATACGCTTGTCTTTACTGCTGTATCTACTAATGATACTGTTACTGCTCTTTTATTGATTGTTAATGTTGCTGTTTTTGGATTTGTGCTTAAATCTGCTGGCAATACATAGTTATCCTTTACTGTAAATACTGCTGTAGCTGTATATGTTCCTACATTTGTTGGTGCTGCAACTGTATTTCCATCTTTATCTGTATATGTAAAGCTTATGCTTTCTACTCCTTCTGGTAATGTAGCTGGTATGTCTAATTCTATTTTGCTTCCTGTATATTCTGCACTTTTATCATTTAGGCTAAAGTTTGCTAAATCTACTGTTTTTTCTCCAATTGCTATTTCTCCAATTTTTAGTCCTTTATTATTTCCATTTAATTTTACAGAATAGTAGTTAGAAGATGATGTTAAGCATACTCTTACTACATATCTTCCTGATGCGCTTGGAGCATCTTTGCTTCCTTCTGCTTCAATATTATTTCCTTCTGCATCTGTTCCTGTTATTTTGTGATAATATATTTCTGTAACCTTACCAATTTGGTTATTTACTGGTACTATTTCTGCTTCATGTGGTGCTCCGTCATATGTAAAGTTTCCACTTGCTGTTAAATCTTTATCACTAACATTTTGTTTTCTAATTTCATATTGTTTATCTAACTTCATTTTATCTATTGCATCATAAGTTGATGTTTCTTCTACTGATACATAAACATCATATTTTCCTGCATCTACTGGTTCTGTTGTATATGCATCTAACTCTGTATCTGCTACTCCTGCTTTTTTATAATATACTGTCATTTTTCCTTTTATTTCATCATCAATTCCAGTATTTTTTACATTTACAGTTCCAGGTTGTGCTATTCCTGCTTTCTTATCATAGTCATATGCATATTTTGGTGAAGCTGATACTAGTTCAAAGTTTGCTGCACTTAATGAACCATCTTTTGTAACTGTTAATGTAATTGTTACTGGTCCAAATGCTTTATAGTTATCTGTTGCAGTTCCTGTAACTGTTATTGCCACGCTTCCTGTTTTTGTTCTTGTCAAAGTAATTTTTCCGTTATTATCAACTGTTGCAATGCCTTCATCACTTGATGTATATGTAAGTACTGGGTTCTCTTTTACATTTTTTACTGTAAGTGTTGGTGCATCTTCTAATATTGATACTGTATCCTTGCTTAATTCTAGTTCTACATTTTGGTCAGCGGGAACAATACTAAGTATTTTGCTCTTAGTTTCTGTTATAAGTTCATAGTTTTCTTTATCTGCTCCTTCAAATACTGCAAATATTGTGTAATTTCCTACATTTTTATATCCTGTAGTTATTTCATTTCCACCAGTTGCTTTGTCAAAATATTTTACGCTTACACCTGCTGGTATTTCTGCTGCTGGTATTTCTAATTTATGGAATGTATCATTATAAGTAACTTCTTGTGTTCCTGCAAAATTAATTCCTGATAAGTCATATCTTGCTTTTTGAATATTTAATACTTTTTCTAAGTTTATTCTTTCTGATACATATTTACCATTTGATAATATATCTACATATATATTGTATTCTCCTGCTGCTATTGGTTCTTCTACCTCAGTAGTTGTTCCTTTTTTTACATAAACTACTTTATATTCTGTATTTGCTAATTGGCTTGTTGTTGTAACTGTGGCTACCTTAGCACTTCCATCATATACAATATTATCTGCTACTTCTGCTGTAAAATCATCTTTGCTTAGTTTAGCTTTTTTAATTACTAATTCTTTTTCTGTAACATTTTCTCCTAATTCTGTTGTAGCTTCATAAGTTAGTACTACTTTTATTGTTATCTCATCGCTATTTCCTGTGCTGAATGTTCCTGTAATATTTCCGTTTCCATCTATATCTAAGTCACATCCTGCTGGTTTTTCTAGGCTAAATATTCCTGTTATGCCTGCTGGAATATTTGCTACTGCTTTTATTCCAGTTGTATTTGTCATTAAAACTTCTGTTACTTCTACTCCATTTTGTGTTAATGTAAATTCTGGTTTTGGTTGTAATCCTTTTGTTACTGTTAATTTGATATCTTTATAGCTTTCTTTATAATTTGCTGTTTCTGCAAATTTTAATCTAATTGTTGTCTCTCCTAAACCTTTTACTTCTATTGCTCCTGTTTTACTATCAATAGTCGCAACAGCTGTGTTGCTTGATGTATATTCATATTCTCCTTTTGGCTCAGATGTAGCATCTTTAGTAACAACTGGTACTTCTCCTCCAAATGCAACTGTTTCCTTACTTATTGAGAAATTTGGAATATCTTGTGCTCTTTTTTCTATTGTAAATCCTAAACTTTTTGTTATTGTTCCTTTATAATTTCCT
>JAAVZQ010000066.1 GCA_022791735.1 Clostridia bacterium | reverse complement strand
CGAAGGCATAGTCGAAGTAAACGAAAATGCAAGGATAAACGATGTAATAGAAGCGGCAGGAGGGTTGAGAGAAGATGCTGATATAAGTGAAGTGAACCTAGCATATCCAGTAGAAGATGGACAAAAAATTTATATTCCATGCAAAGGAGATTATGATGAAAACCATGACGACGGGGAAATAGTAATAGATAAAGCAGGTAAAAATGTAATAGAAGAAGAAAATAAAAAGACACAAGGTGGACGTATAAATATAAACACCGCAAATCAAGCAGAACTAGAGACACTTCCGGGTATTCGGAAGCTCTACTGCATTAAAAATTATTAGTTATAGAAAAGAAAAAGGTAAATTTAATAATGTAGAAGATATAAAAAATGTATCAGGTATTGGAAATGCAAAATATGAAAAAATCAAAGAGCAAATTACAGTTTAGATAAAGTATTTATAACATCTTGTATAATATAGTCAGGAGTAGAAGCTCCAGCAATAACACCAACATTTTCAAATTGTTTTACAAAATTTATGTCCAAATCATCTTTAGTTTGAATGCTTAAAACATTTTTGCAGTTTTCTTTTGATACTTCATATAATTTTTTTGTATTAGAACTGTTTTTTCCACCAATAATTATCATTAATTGGACTTTTGAAGAAATTTCAAATGCTTCTTTTTGTCGTAGGTGTGTTGCATTACATATACTTTTTTCTACTTGTACATTAAAATTATTTCCAAGTTCATCTAAAACCATCTTAGTCATTTTTTCAAATAAATTTAAACTAAAGGTAGTTTGAGATATTATTAAAACATTGTTAAGATTAGAACCTTTTAAGCTATTTAATGCAGGGGAAATGTCATCTATTCCTTCTAATATGTATGAATTTTTACCACAAAAGCTGTATGTACCAACTGTTTCGGGGTGTTTTTTAACTCCAAATAAAAATATAAAATAACCACTTTTTGAAAGTTTTTCTACTTGATTATGGATTTTAATAACATTAGGGCAAGTTAAATCAATAAGTTCTATATTATGCTTTTTAGAATGGTCATATACATCTTTAGCGATACCATGAGCACGAATGATGACTTTTCCTTTTGCATCTTCGATTTTATTAATAATTCGAAGACCTAACTCTTCTAAATCATTTACAACTTGTTCATTATGTATGATTTCACCTAAACAGTCAATTCCATTTTCAGATTTTGAAAGTTCTTCTTTAGCCTTTGTTATTGTGTGTTTTACACCTGCACAAAAACCACTATTTTTTCCAACAATTATATTCATATAGTGCCTCCTTATACAAAATTAATTTTAAATTAATAAAAATATCTTGTCAAGCGATTGCTTTTAATAAATAAAAATAGTATAATACTATTACCTATTATTTATACAAAGGAGGATGTGTGATGGAAGGGAACAAAAAAGAAAAAAGCAATGAAAAAGTAAAAATATATGATAAAAACATGTACATAAGTCAAGAAAAACTAAGAACAATTGCAATTATCATTATTATATTCATCATAGGTTTTATAACAGGATACTTTGCAAGTAGCATAATGAATACTGGCTTAGAAGATAATAATATAAATGATACAAGTTATAATAGTGTACAAGAAAAATAATATAGAAAAAATTTTATAAATATGTTATAATAGAAACGGTGGCGCATTATTCTAGTCATTACTGGTTATTATGAGGGTGGGGCTAAAAATCCACTATAAGGCATACCTGTGAAGTTTCTTGTTTGTGCGCGGAAATGCCAAGTCTGCGTGTGAGCAGGGAGTAAAGAAATTAGGGAATATTTAGGGTGGCACTTAGGTATAACCCTAGTTTCGCGGAGACTTGATTTAATTCAGTAATTAAGTAAAACCTATGTTGAGTGCCAAGACACAAAACACATAGCGTAGCCTGTCTTGAGTGAAGGTATTGGGATTAATGATTTGGATATTAAATTTTGGCCAAAATTTAATATTCTACATACATTATTATGAAATTGCTTTTGCAAAAGAGACTAATAATAACTAAGTGGGTAAAGGAAAACTTCTAGAATGTTTGCTTTGTTTGAAAAGCATGGAAGTCTAAGGATTAAGGTACGGATTTAAGTGGCGATCTGGTGTCCAGATTTATCTTTTTTGGATATTTCCTTTAAATGGAAACAGCTGATTGCAGTAATGCACAGTAGGAAATAGAGAAATTCAACTAGACCTAAACCGTAAAATTTACTTAGACTTTTGCCATCACAATTTAAGAGGAGAAAGATGAAAGATAGCGATATAAAACAGAAGAAAGATAAAAAAGCAGAAAATCACCTGAAATGGATTGTGGAAGTGTTTATTATAACCTTCATATCATCCATTTGTTTTTCTTATATATCAACTAATGGAGTTTCAAAACTAGATATAATACCAGCAGTTATAATTTTATTTGCAGTTATATTTGTAGGAATTCTTTTCGATATAATAGGAGTTTCAGTAACTGTTGCAAATGAAGAGGAATTTCATGCAAAAGCTACTAAAAAAGCTACTCGGAGCAAAAATGTCTTTAAAGCTAATAAAAAATTCTGTACGAGTTGCGAATATTTGTGCAGATGTAATAGGAGATATTTGCCGGAGTATTAAGTGGTGCTATAAGTGCAATGATATCGGCAAAGCTCGCAAGTAAATTTGGAATGACAGATAATTTACAGTTTATAATAAGTGCTATTGTTGCAGCACTTACAGTTGGAGGGAAGGCTATAGGAAAAGAAATTGCAGCTAGAAATTCGACAGCAATTGTGTATAATTTTGGGAGATTATTAAGTGGAGTGAAAAATGAAAATAAATAAAATGGAGGAATAGTAAATTGTGTGGAATAGTTGGATTTTATAGTGAAGAAAAAAACAAGGAAGCAATTATCAAAAAAATGGCAGACAGAATAAAACATAGAGGACCTGATGGAGACGGGTATTATACAGATGAAAAAGTTGCTTTAGGACAACGTAGACTTTCTATAATAGATATTGAGCGGTGGCAAGCAACCAATGTTTACAGAAGATGAAAAACTTGTTGTAGTATTTAATGGAGAAATATATAATTATAAAGCACTTAAAGAAGAGTTAAAAGACTATAACTTTGTAACTAGTAGTGATACAGAAGTATTACTTCATGGGTATAGAGAATGGGGAGAAGAACTTCCAAAGAAACTAAGAGGGATGTTTGCATTTGCAATCTGGGATAGAGAAAATGAAACATTATTTTTAGCACGTGACCATTTTGGAATAAAGCCTTTATATTACTACACAAAAAAGTCTCATCAAGGAGAAGTAGTTTTTGCTTCAGAAATTAAAGCTTTTCTTGAATATCCAGAATTTGAAAAAGAGGTAAATAAAAAATTAATTGGTCCATATTTATCATTTAGTTTTACTCCAACAAATGAAACACTATTCAGTAATGTATATAGGCTTCTTCCAGGGACAAGTATGACTGTAAAAGACGGAAAAATAGATATAAAAACATATTATGATATCGAGTTTGACGAAAAAGATTGTAATTTTGACGAGCTTGTAAAACAAATAAGCGAAACAATGAAAGATTCTGTGAAACACCACATGATTGCTGATGTTGAAGTAGGTTCATTTTTATCATCAGGAATAGATTCCTCATACATGGTATCACTTGCAAGACCAGACAAAACATATACAGTAGGATATAATGATGATAAATACAATGAAATAGCGTATGCAAAAGATTTAACAGAACAGCTTGGAATTACAAATGTAAGTAAAAGAATTACAAAAGAAGAATGGCTTGCGGCAATACCAAAATTTTTGTATCACATGGACGAGCCATCATCTGATCCTTCTGCAATATCTTTATACTTTGTAGCTAAGCTTGCAAGTAAAGACGTAAAAGTAGTTTTGTCAGGAGAAGGAGCAGACGAATTTTTTGGAGGATATAACTATTATAGAGAAGAAGTAGACATGGGATTTTATAATAAAATTCCATATTGTATACGTCATCTACTTGCTGTAATATTTGGAGCATTACCAGAATTTAAGGGACGTAACTTTATTGTACGTAGAGGAAATAAGATAGAAGACGAATATGTTGGGGTAAACAAGATATTTAGTGAAAAAGAAAGAAAAAGAATTTTGAAGTGTGAAGATACTATCAAAAACAGAGATATTACAAGGACATTTTTTGAAAAGTGCAAAAATGGAAGTAATATTGTAAAAATGCAAGCAGTAGATATAAGAAACTGGATGTTAAACGATATCTTATTAAAGTGTGATAAGATGGCAATGGCAAGCTCTATTGAAGGCAGAACTCCATTTACTGATAGGGTGGTATTTGATTTAGCAAGAACTATTCCAATGAAATACAAAGTTACCAAGGATAACACAAAAGTAGCACTAAGAGAAGCTGCAAAATTGGATATTCCAAATGAAGCATACAAAAAGAAAAAATTAGGATTTCCAGTGCCAATTCGTGATTGGATGAGACAAGATGAATTCTATAATGAAATAAAAAGAGCTTTTTCAGAAAATTTTGTAAAAGAATTTTTTGACCAAGAATATATACTTAAGTTGTTAGAAGAACACAAAACAGGCAAAAAAGATAACTATAAAAAAGTCTGGATAATATATAGCTTTATTATATGGTATGAAATCTATTTCTTAGGAAAAGAAATAGAAGGAGTAAATAAAGGTAATAATATATAAATTTTGGCATATAATAATAGAGTAGAAGGAAAGATTTGTTACAATTCACAGGTTTTAATATCGTCTGTCCTACAAACGAGTAGTTATTAATAGAACCACTCTGTGCGGACTTTAAGTTTAACATAACCTGTGAATTGTAACAAAAAATTGCCAAAATGTGAAAAAGTTATCTAAAAAGCTTGACAACAGCGCAAATTCGAGTTATACTATATAAGTACATCGCGGGGTGGAGCAGTTGGCAGCTCGTTGGGCTCATAACCCAAAGGTCGTAAGTTCGAGTCTTACCCCCGCAACCAACGATTTAATCGTTCTAAATAGCTTGTATCAGTCGATACAGGCTATTTTATTATTTATAACGAATTTATTTTTTATTTAATTTATAAAAACTGTGTTTCATTAGAATATCAAGTGCTTTCACGGATTTTAACTAATCTTAATTTTTACATCTACTAAACAATCAACTAAACAAAATTTTTAAAATTATTTTTTGTTTAGTTGGTGTTTAGTAAACAGTATTCAAACGCTTGTATTTCAATAAGTATAGAGTTTGAATTTGTTTAGATATTTACAAATCATAAAAATCAATAAATTCCATAGAAGTATTGAAAATAGTGGATTTTGTAAAAAATCTATTAATGATTAAAAACCCTTATTTTTAAACAATTAGAAGAGCCAAATTAAAAGTTGATTTTTAGCCATTTATTTTAATTTTGTTTAACTAATCTTAATTTATATTAACTTTTATCTTTCATTTTCAATATTATTTTCTTCATTGTTTTCTTGATTTTCCGCTATTTGCATTTGTTCTATTATATGTGTGTATATAAAATCTGGAATAGGTATAACTCTTTTTCCTGCATAAGTTTTTGTTTTATTGCCCATTATAATAGCATTATTTTCATCAGTAGTTAATGTTCTATGTATATTCATTTTTTTTTGTTTTAGGTCAATGTCGTGTGTTGTAAGTGCTAAAGTTTCGCCACATCTTAATCCCATATACATTTGAATAAGAAATACATTTTTATATTTACATTGCTTTAAGTCTTTACTTAATAGATAATCTGTAAAAGATTGTTGT
>JAAVZQ010000165.1 GCA_022791735.1 Clostridia bacterium | reverse complement strand
ATGCTTAAATATTTTATAAATAAAATATGTGGAAGAACTATATTTTCACCTAGAATAATGATTTGTATCCCTTCACAAGTTACAGAAGTAGAAAAGAAAGCTGTAATAGATGCTGCAACTCAAGCAGGAGCAAGAAAAGTATATTTGATTGAGGAACCAATTGCTGCTGCAATTGGTGCAGGAATAGATATATCAAAAGCTTGTGGAAATATGGTAGTAGATATTGGTGGAGGAACAACAGATGTTGCAGTAATTGCACTTGGAGGTTCGGTTGTAAACACATCACTTAAAGTTGCAGGAGATAAATTTGATGAGGCAGTAGTAAAGTATATCAAAAGAACACATAATGTAATAATTGGAGAAAGAACAGCAGAAGATTTAAAGATAAATATTGGCTGTGTATTTCCTAAAATACAAGATGTGGAGATGGATATAAGAGGAAGAGATTTAAGTTCAGGTCTTCCAAAAACTATAACAATACGTTCTAGTGAAATGCTAGAAGCACTTATTGAACCAGCAATGGCAGTGGTAGATGCTGTGCATTCAGTATTAGAGCGTACACCACCAGAACTTATCGCAGATATTAGTGATAAGGGAATATATATGACAGGTGGAGGAGCATTAGTAGATGGTTTAGATAAACTTATACAAGAGAAGACAGGAATTAATGTAATGATAGCTAATGATACTGTGTCATGTGTAGCAATTGGTACAGGAAAAGCATTAGATGATTTAGATACACTTGATAATGTTAAGAAGAAAAAATAGTTCGAACTAAAATACTAGAGGAGAAAGTAATCAAAAATGGAAAAAAAGGTAGCAATATACACACTTCGGTTGCAAAACTAATCAATATGAGTCAAATGCAATAATCCAAGAATTTATAAAAAATGGATATAAAAAAGTAGAATTTGATGAAAAAGCAGATGTGTATATAGTAAATACATGCACAGTTACAAATATGTCTGATAGGAAATCAAGGCAGGTATTAAGAAGGGCAAAAGGTCATAATAAAGAAGCGATACTTGTTGCAACAGGATGTTATGTGCAAGTTGCTAAAGAAAATTTAGAAGAAATTGAAGAAATAGATATAATACTTGGAAACAATGAGAAAAAGGATATAGTAAGATATGTAGAAGATTTTGACAAAAAGAGAAAAGAAAAAGTAACAGATATATCAAAAAAACAAGAGTATTTAGAATTTGGTATGACGGTTTATACAGAGAAAACAAGGGCAGTTATAAAGGTGCAAGATGGGTGTGATAATTTTTGCTCATATTGTATAATTCCATTTGCAAGAGGGAGAATTAGAAGCAGAAAATTAGAAAATGTAATAAGTGAGATAAAAGAGATTGTAAGACGAGGAATAAAAGAGGTAGTGCTTACAGGGATACAAATTGCGCATTATGGTAGAGATTTAGATGGAGATATAAGATTAATAGATTTACTAGAAGAGATAAACAAAATAGAAGGTTTAGAGAGAATAAGGATAGGCTCATTAGAACCAAGACTTTTGACAGAAGAATTTATAGATAGATTAAAAAAATTAGAAAAGATGTGTCATCATTTTCATTTATCTCTTCAAAGTGGATGTACAGAAACTTTAAAAAGAATGAATAGAAAATACACTAGAGAAGATATATTAGAACTTGCAAAAAGGCTTAGAGAGAATTTTGAAGATGCAATATTAACAGCAGACATTATTGTAGGGTTTCCTCGGCGAAACAGAAGAAGAATTTTCTGTAACTTATGAAACTTTAAAAGAAATTAAATTATATAAAATTCATGTTTTTATGTATTCTGTAAGACAAGGAACGCGTGCTGCAAATTTTGAAAATCAAGTTTTGCCAGAAATAAAAGAAAAAAGAAGTAAAATACTTTTAGATTTTTCAAACGAAGTACAAAAAGAGATAAATGAAAGTTATGTGGGGAAAAAAGTTAAAGTCTTAGTAGAAGAGAGACAAGGAGATGTATATAAAGGGCATACTGCAAATTATATTCAGGTTATAATGAAATCACAAGAAGATATACGAAATAAAATAATAGAGATAGAGTTTAGCTGTGATTAGTAACAAAAATGAAATTATATATTGCAAAGTATAGAAAAAAGTGGTATGCTT
>JAAVZQ010000151.1 GCA_022791735.1 Clostridia bacterium | reverse complement strand
GGATCACCTTCATTGCTTCTATAAATTGAATGTAAAAGACATCCTTCATTATCTATTATGGCAAGTTTTGTTGTTGTTGAACCTGCATCAATTCCTATAAAACAGTCACCCGTATATCCTTCTAATTCTTTTCTTTTTACTTTTGCCTTTCCGGTGTCTTTCTTTAAAGGCTTCATATTCTGCATCTATTGCAAATAGTGGTGATAGTGGTTTAGTAGTAGTGTCATGTGAATTTTTTAATACATTTATTTTACTTTTCAATTTCTCTACGGAAATAGGATTTCTATTAAGAGAGTCAAGTGCTGCTCCTTTTGCAACTAATAAATGTGCATCATTAGGGATTATTGTAGCTTCAGGTGTTAAGCTTAAAGTTTCTACAAATCTTTTTCTTAGTTCTGATAAATAGTTCAAAGGGCCACCTAAAAATGCAACATTTCCACGTATAGGTCTACCACAGGCAAGTCCGCTTATAGTTTGATTTACAACTGCTTGAAAGATTGAAACTGCAATATCTGATTTAGCTGCTCCTTCGTTTATAAGTGGTTGTATATCAGTTTTAGCAAATACTCCACAACGTGAAGCTATAGGATATATGGTTTTAAAATTTTTTGCAAGTTCATTAAGGCCTTCAGTATCTGTATGTAAAAGGCTAGCCATTTGGTCTAAGAAAGCTCCTGTTCCACCAGCACAAGTTCCATTCATACGTTGCTCTACAAATTTATCAAAATATATAATTTTTGCATCCTCTCCACCTAGTTCGATTACAACATCAGTTTGTGGAATATATTTTTCAACAGCACGTTTGCAAGATACAACTTCTTGGATAAAAGGTAAATCTAAAAAGTTTGCAGCTGACATTGCACCAGAACCAGTTAGGGCAATAGTAAATTCATTATTTGGATAGGTTTCAGCAAGTTCCTCTAGAACTTTACATACTGTATTTTTTGTATCAGAAAAATGTCTTTTATAAGATGTATGGATAGTTTCTAAGTTATTATTCATTACAACTATTTTTACAGTAGTGGAACCAACATCTAAGCCGACATGTAGCAATTTTTCATTCTCCATTTTCTTAACCTCCATTAGAATAAATATTATTCTGCCTATAATTTTATACGTAAATTCAAAATTTGTCAATGTCAAAAGGTGCTATGAAATCTATTTAATTCCAATTTGCGTAAGAGTTTGGACTATTTATTAATTGAACATAAAAAATTTATTTAAACTAAATAAAAATTTTTTAAATTAAATAATCATAATTTGTCCTAAGTGTAAATATATTTAACTGAAAACACAAAAGTTAATTGATGTTTTGGAAAGGAAGAGTTTAATATGAAAAATGGGAAGATATTTTTAATTTTAATTGGTATTATAGTTTTGGTAGTAATTGCTTTTGCAGTTATAGATTTTGGCAAGAAAGATGTAGGAGATAGCAATTCGGAGATAACGCCAGGAGAAGAAATAACAGAAGAACAAGAAAGACAGACTATAATTTCTCTTTATTACATGAATTCAGAAACAAATACTCTTATGCCAGAAGCTAGAATTATTGATGTAAAAAATCTGATTGAAAATCCATATAAGAGTTTAACAGAATATTTAATTGAAAGCCCCAAAACAGAAAATTTGAGGAGCGTTATTCCTACTAATACTAAAGTAAATGGAGCAACAAATACTTTAGGGGTTGTTACTTTAGATTTATCAAAAGATTTTATAGAGAATCAAAATGCGGAGAATATAAGTCAAGGAATTTCTGCGATTGTTAATACTCTTACAGAATTAAATGATGTAAATTCTGTGAAGTTTTTAATTGATGGTGAAGAAAATAAAAAAATTGAAGGCACAGACATTAGTTTTGATAAAGATTTTGTAAGAGAGATTATTTAAAAAACTTATATAATTTAACATATTTCATAAAGTGTTTATAATTATGAAGGAAACGCTCTACTTCGCTTAAAGAATTTAGAGTGTTTTCTTTTTTTTGTTTAAAACTTACTTTATTGGGTTTGTCTGTATTTCTTTTATAAAATAAATTATTATCCATATGTAATCTCCTTTTTTATTATAGTTTACAGCTTTAAAATATC
>JAAVZQ010000149.1 GCA_022791735.1 Clostridia bacterium | reverse complement strand
TGCATCTAATATACTTCAAAACGTTTAAAAGCGATTTAGAATGAATTTTTTGCTTTTATTACTTTGCTGGCATTTAATTTTCTTAGTCATATCAACGCTTTTGTACATATTTTCAAATCAAATTTGGACAAGGCCGGCAACGAAAATATGAGTGATGCAAAAGAGGTGAATACGCAGTTAAATAGAGCACCTACTATAACTAATCCAACAGTAAGCAGAGTAGCAAATTCCACAAGTGAACTAACTATAACAGCAACTGCGACAGACCAAGATGAAAATGATGTTTTGACATACAAATTGCTAAGAGGAACATCTGCAAATGATGCTAATCCAACAGAATTAGCACTAGCACCAGAAAAGATAGAAGGAAGAACAGTAACATTCAAAGATACAGGATTAAGTATGGATACGTACTATTGGTATAAGATAAAGGTATCAGATGGGATTGATAATAATATATCAGGAAATTATGGTAGTGAGAGGACTTATTGTTTGGGCTCTTCTTGTGCTGGTGGGGGATATAATCAAATTCCTTGCACAAATGCTAACTGTGAGGACGGACATGTAAATTGCACAAATAGTTCGTGTAGTAACGGTAAAGTTACTTGTACAGTTTGTCGGTGGGAAAGGTTATACATCATACGCAAAAGGTCCTGCGTGCTCGTCCTGTGGAGGTAGAGGGCATACTGCATATGTCGAAAGAGAGCATAACAGGGGTTACTATGGGAATTGTTTGCGCTGTGGACAGACTGGACTGCCTTTTATAATATTATATGGACAAGATGACAATGACGAGGGATCTATCACCCCATGCACCAAATGTCGGAAGTCAGAATTATGCTGGAAGGTATTACACAAAATGTTCTACTTGTGAAGGAAATGGTTATAATCTAGCAATGAATTGTTACAACTGTTCTAATGGTCAAGCAAATTGTAATACTTGTGGAGGTGATCGGAAAGATGAATTGTAACACTTGTGATGGCAGAGGATATTTATTACAATCATATAGTTGCAGTCATGGAAAAAGTGGCGGAAGTTCTCACTATTATTGCTCTTCTTCATCACATCACGGAAATATTGTAAATCAATATCACTAAAGAATATATACCATCAATCCGTCCATTTTACATATCATTGACAGTTAGAACAATATGTTAGAGTAACCTATATAAAACAGTCTTACATACAGTAATAATTTTCTGTATATAAGACTGTTTGTACTATTTATGATATTGTGATACATTGTCTCCATGATGTGAACTTGATGTGCAATAATAGTGACCACCTCTTATAGTATGAGCAGTACATGGTCCACTAGTTTCAATTTGCCCGTCTCCACCACAAGTTGTACAATTTCTTCGTCCTCCATCACAGTTACCGACATTTATTTGAAGTAAGTTCTGAGCAAGCAGCTGGACTGGGCAGACTTCTCCCGAGTACATTTATCATGTACGTATAATCGTTCTCGGCAAGTTGACCAATGAATACTACAGTATGGCATATATTCATACACATCCTGACTATTATGCACGATAGTCTGTCCACAGACAGCACATTTCTCCCCAAGGCCACAAATATCAGATACTGTCAAAAGTGTTCTCTCTCTCATTCTTCCACAAATCTGGTACCCCGAACCTTGACACGATGGACAAGTTACTTTATGGTTACTGTCACATCTTGTACACGTCTCATAACTATAACTTACTCCACTACAATACTCTCCTTTACAATACGTGCTCTCATTACATTTCTCCGAAGTAACTTCATCCGTTCCATCTGTTACTACTACTTTGAAATAATACATCGTATCATTGCTCAACCCTACATTCTGTTCTATTCTTACAGTTTCGCCCTGCTTCGTTGGATTTGAGCTTTTTCCTTTTGTAGTTATATTAGCTGCTGAGGTTCCATACCACAAGGTATATGTTAACATATCATTCACATCTGCATCGGTTGCTATTGCTGTTACAATTATGGTATCATTTGTGTTTTCTTTTGCAACACCTGATGGTATACCGACTAAACACAGGTGCTTGACTTAACTGCGTATTCACTCCTTTTGCATCACTCATATTTTCGTTGCCGGCCTTGTCCCAAATTTGATTTGAAAATATGCATAAAAGCGTTGATATGCCTAAGATATAGTGTGCAAAAAATCAATTTGAAAGTATCATGTAATATATTAATTAATTTCTCTATTAAGTTTTATATTTTTTGTTTCCCAAATTAATAATTTTATTAAATACAAGCATAAATTTTCTGCATTTTTTACTAAAAATATAGAAAAAGATTAAATTACATGTTATAATTTTTAAAAATGGAAAAGCAAAATTCAACAGTATTTTACGTTCAAAATATAAGAATTATAGAAAAGGAAGGTAGATTAGTTTGAAAATATCTATAAAAGCAATACAAAAGCTATCAAAAATTAAAAATTCTGTATATGATGATATAAAAATAGAATATTTATATCACTCAAATAAGTTAGAGGGAAGCACTTTTAGCAAAGAAAATTTGATAGATTTATTAGAACAAAAACAAGTAAATGGAGAACATTTTTTAGATGATGTAATAGAAACAAAAAATTCATTAGAACTATTTGACAAAGTAGTAAATACTTTAGAAGAACCTCTTGATAAGCATTTGTTGTGGGAGTGGCATAGAATATTAAAAAAAGGAACTGTAGATGATGAAATAAAAAATATAGGCAGATGGAAAATGTATGAGAATAAACTTTCTAAGACAGATCTAAAGCTTTGTGAACCACATCTAGTTGAAAGTAGTATGTTTAACCTATTTGAAAACTGGAAAGAAAGTAATAAAGATATAAATTCTATTGCTGAATTTCATGAAAAATTTGAACACATACACCCATTTCAAGATGGTAACGGAAGAATTGGAAGATTTATTATATTAAGACAATGTATAAAAAATGGTATTGATTTAATTGCTATTGATGAT
This sequence comes from Clostridia bacterium, assembly GCA_022791735.1. GTDB lineage: Bacteria > Bacillota > Clostridia > TANB77 > CAG-508 > JAAWPK01. The sequence continues at coordinate 3,003 of JAAVZQ010000149.1, read as the reverse complement.
GCTTATAATAAAGATTACAGAACCGCTTTGTATAAAGCCCAATCAACAGGTGAAATAAAAGATTTAGTAGAAGTTTTCAAGAAATGCCAAAAAAGATTAGATGAAAAACTAATAAATGATATATCAACAATTAGACAAGTATCAAATGAAGTTAATTAAAATAATCCCTAACAAAACGAAATAAGTTCATCTCGTTATGTTGGGGATTATATATTTTTGTTTGAAGGTAGTTGAAAATATGTATTTAATGTAGGATAAAATTAAAGAAAGATTGAATAACTTCATGAAATAGTTATATCTTACACTCTCCTATGTAGAAAAGCAGAAAATTAGAACAATGGCATTATAAATAGAAATAAATTTGTTATATACTTCTAATACAGTCTACATTGATAATTTTTATTGACTTAGTATTTTATTTTTATAAGTGCAAATTAAATAGTATTGTAACAAATTTATTTGTACTTATAATTTAGCTTTATACTTTCGATATATAATTATTTTATATACTTTAGAATGTCTAAAAGTAATTTAAAAGGATTTTTAGTTTGTACTAGTTTTTTGGTGTTTAATTTTCTTAATCATATCAACGCTTTTGTACATATTTTCAAATCAAATTTGGGGACAAGGCCGGCAACGAAAATATGAGTGATGCCACAGAGGTGAATACACAGTTAAATAGGGCACCTGTGTTTAGTCGGTACACCATCTGGTGTTGCAAAAGCTAACACAAATGATACCATAATTGTAACAGCAACGGCAACCGATGCAGACGTGGATGATATGTTGACATATACTCTATGGTATGGAACTTCAGCAGATAGTATAACTACAAAGGGAAAAAGCTCAAATCCAACAAAGCCAGGACAAAGTGTAACGATAGAACAAAATGAGGGCTTGAGTAATGATACGAGATATTGGTTTAAGGTAGTAGTATCAGATGGAACATATGAAATTGCTTCAGACAATTGCAATGAGAGTACGTATTGTAAGGGAGAATATTGTGAAGGAGTAAGTTATAGCTATACTACGTGTACCAAATGTGATAGTAATCATAAAGTGAAATGTCCTTCTTGTGATGGTCTAGGTTACAAGGAATGTCGCGAACGAGTTTCCGCAACTCAAAGCCGAGCTAGCTTTACGTATGATGCTATTTGCAAGGGTTGTCGTAGTACTATTCCTGCTTTTACCACCTGCTATGATAACTATTATACATGCAGTGCTGGACATACAACGGAATGGGCCAGTAACGGACAATTTTCTTTTTGTACAATAACTTGTGCCAATTCATATGCATCAAGTACTTACTGTGGACATAAGCTTGGTACTTGTTATGAGTGTAATCGAACAGGAACAATAACTTGTCCAAACTGTAAAGGTGAAGGGCAAATACAAGTAACTGAATCATGTACAGCACATACTATAACAGGTAGACACTATTATTGCACATCTAGTTCACATCATGGAGATAATGTAGGACAATATCATAAATAGTATAAATATATATATAAAATAGCCTTAAACATAGTATTCATTTACTATATAAGGCTATCTTTGTTTTTAGTACAATAACAAGAAAGAAATTTGGGAAAAATTAAGTTTCAAGAGCTTTTTCTTTTTATTTATGGAAAATTTTGATTTTCTCCATTTTTTCTAACAAGTTGTGTGTCAAGAGAATATGATTTTATATAACATATAATTTCTCACTATATAGTTATACCAGCAGAACTGCTCCATTGACATAACACTTGATAAATAAAAATCATCATTATTTATGATATTGTGATACATTATCTCCATGATGTGAACTAGATGTGCAATAATAGTGTGAAGACCATAAATTATGTGTAGAGCAATTATGAGTAGTAGTCAAATTGCCAGTTCCATTACAAGATGTATGGATCATCTGGCCAATTCCAGAACAAGTAGTACAATCACATGGGCTAAAAGCATGTACAGGAGTATAGGGTTTAGATGTTATATTTCCACCTCTACCTGTCGCAGAACAGTTCGTGCAAGCATAGATATATCCCTCCGTTGGACACCATGTGCAAGTATATCGCGTAAAACTCATAACCCCACTCTGTTTACAATTCCAGCAATCATTTTCGGATATCCCGTAATTTTCTACAAATGTTCCAGGATACTCTGTTAGTTTCCCAGTACCACCGACAGGTTGTACAATTTACTTTTCCTGTACCATTACATCCAGCACAAGTAGGATAACTGTATCTACCTCCACTGCAATATCCCCCTTTGCAATACGTACTCTCATTACATTCCCCAGAAGTAACCTCATCCATTCCATCTGTTACCGCTACCTTAAACCAATATCTTGTATCATTGCTCAATCCCTCATTTTGTTCTATTGTCACACTTTGTCCTGACTTTGTTGGTTCTGAGCTTTTTCCTTTTGTAGTTATATTATCTGCTGAAGTTCCATACCATAGAGTATATGTCAACATATCATTTTCGTCTGCATCGGTTGCCATAGCTGTTACAATTATGGTATCATTTGTGTTAGCTTTTGCAGTTGCTGATGGAGTGCCGACTAAACATAGGTGCTTGATTTAACTGCGTATTCACGCCCACAGCATCACTCAAATTTTCGTTGCCAGCTTGTCCAAATTTGATTTGAAAATATGTGTGTAAACATTCATATGACTGAATTATTTGATACAGTTTTATTAAAAAATGAGTTTTGATATATATGTAATTGCATTTATTCTTAAGGGGTACTTGAAAATTTTAAAATTATTATAGTAATTTACTAGTTTATATGTTATAATAAACAAAAGTGAAGGAGATTGAGATGGATAAAATTTTAAATTTACCGTTAACATATCAAGAGGATATAAAAAGAGCAATAAAAATATTAAAAGAAAATGGAGCTAAAGAAGTATATATATTTGGCTCTATTGCAAATGGAAAATTTAACGAGAATTCAGATATTGATATTGCAATTAGAGGACTAGAAGAAAGCGAATTTTATAAAGTTGCAAG
>JAAVZQ010000140.1 GCA_022791735.1 Clostridia bacterium | reverse complement strand
GGGAACGAAAATATGAGCGAAGCAACAGGAGTAAATACACAGTTGAACTATGCTCCAGTGTTTAGTCGGTACTCCAACAGGAACAGCAAAAACTAATACAAATGACACCATAATTGTAACAGCAATGGCAACAGATCAAGATGCAAATGACACATTGACATATACCTTGTGGTGGGGTGACAGTAGTGGTAATTTGAGCAAGACGAATGTAACTGCAACAGGTAGGTCTGGTCAGTCTGTAACATTGGAAAAATCAGGATTGAACAATGATACGAGATATTGGTTTAAGGTAGTAGTCAATGATAGCATAGATGAAGCTACCTCGGGAGAAGGAAACGAGAAGACATATTGTAAAGGAACGTACTGCAGTGGAGTAAGTATTAGTTATACAACATGTACGAAATGTGATAGTAATCATAAGGTAACTTGTACTCAATGCGGACGGAGATGGTTCTATAGAGTGCTCGGGTACTTATGTAAAAGAGGCTTTTAACAGAGGCTCCTACCAGAGTGGAGCCGCATGCTATTATGGACCGCATGCGTATACTCGGATCATTGCATCATGTGCGTTTGAAATGTGGAGTTTGTGGTTATCTCCTTCCAAATCCAAGTATGGCTGATGGGTGTTGGCGGGTTTTTCTGCTCTCCTAGTCATGCTCTTGCATACTCGGGTAGTGAGGTCCCTGACAAATCGGGGAAGCCTTGTGATAAAACTTCTAATTGCTATTCATGTGGGCAAACTCGGAAAAGTCAATTGTACAACTTGTGGAGGAGATGGACAAATTGAACGTAGTGGACCGTGTACTGCCCATACTGTATCTGGTGGTCATTATTATTGTACATCTAGTTCTCATCATGGAAATAATGTAGCTCAATACCATAAATAGCAAAAATGGACTAACTTTAAGCCAATAAAGCCTTATATATCTATTACATTAATTAGACATATAAGGCTTTTATTATATTTTTTCTTTTCTTACTTGTGATATTGGCTTACATCATTACCATGATTTAAACAATAATAATGTGAACTATTGGGACCATGTCCATGAGTACAAGCGCTTAGTACTTCAGTAGTTCCTTGTCCCTTACATATGTTACATTTAATTTTACTAGTACCTGAACATACTGTACATTGTTCATATACTGTAGAATGAATTTGTTGCATCTCAGTAGAAGAAGACGTATATCCGTTGTGTAAACTAACCCAAAAAAGTCTATCACATGTCCAGCAATTTGCTTGCCAAACAAAAGAGTTGCAAGATTTACATTGCATCACACTACCGATCTAAAAATCCGACGCTTCGAAGTTCCACATCTTGGGCAAGTACCATATGAAGATGGAGGTGTGTCTTTTGAAGACGAAAAACTACCAGAACATGTTTTAGTGACTTTTCCATTTACACAACCACTTGCTGTACAAGTTATTTTTCCAGTACCATTACATGGCGTACAAGTAGTAGATTCATAATGTCCACCGCTACAATAATTTCCCTTGCAATACGTCTTCTCGTTTCCTTCTCCAGAAGTGTCTTCATCTATGCTATCACTGACAACTACCTTAAACCAATATCTTGTATCATTGCTCAAGCCACTTTTTTCCAATGTCACAGACTGACCAGACCTACCTGTTGCAGTTACATTAGTCTTGCTCAAATTACCACTACTGTTACCCCACCACAAGGTATATGTCAATGTGTCATTCGCGTCTTGATCTGTTGCCATTGCTGTTACAATTATTGTGTCATTTGTATTAGTTTTTGCTGTTCCTGTTGGAGTACCGACTAAACACTGGAGCATAGTTCAACTGTGTATTTACTCCTGTTGCTTCGCTCATATTTTCGTTCCCGGCTTTATCAAATTTTTAGAACTATTTTACCTTGAAATTACTGGCTTTTTATCTCTTTCTTCTAAAGAATTAATTTATGATATTAAAAAATCTTCTTAAGTCAATTAAAGACCTTAAGAGGATTTTTAATATATGCTTTTAATTAAATTTATAATTAATCGAATAACTCTTTAACATATAATTCTCTGTTTTTAAGTTCATGAGCTTTATTTTCTAATAAATTTTCAAAAAACATTATCAAATAGTCAAATGTAGGATAAATTCCTTTTGGAATATTGCCATAGTTACTTCTTACTAATGCATTTCTAAAATACAAACTATTTTCTTTAAACATTGTATTATTAACATTAAATCCCATATTGTTAAGGTACTTTTCAATAAATACAGCTACAGTTCGAGTATTTCCTTCACCAAAAGGATGCACTTGCCAAATACTTGAAGTAAACTTTGCAATATGACTTACTAATTCAGATTTATCAAGTTGCGAATAGTCAAATTCTTTTTCATTGTTGAAATCATATTCAAAGTAACTATTGATATCTTGGTAATTTACATATTTTACTGTATCACCATTAAGAATATTCTCTTTTTTAGTAATATTATAATCTCTATAGTTACCTGCAAAATCATAAATGTCTTTAAATAGATACTTATGGATATTTTTTAATGTAACTGGACTAAATCCGAAACTTTTATCTTCTAACATACTTGCAATTCTTAATGAAACTAAATCACATTCCTTTTCATTCTGTATTTTTGTATTACTAGTATCTTGTGTTTCATAGTAACTTTTAAGTAATTTTTCTACTTCATAATACTTTAAATCTCCATTGATATTTTTTTGAGACAACTCTAATAAATACTTTGATGGTTCTAAGTTATCAACTTTATTTAATCCAATACCTGTTTCCCAATATTCTTGTTTTTTTATAGCATCAGTAGTTTCATTTTCAATGATATAATTTTCTTCATCGGACATAATTTTCCTCCTAAATTCTTTTCTGCTTTCATATAGTAAAATATTATTTTTATATAATTTTAGTAAATTATATCATGACACAATTCATTTATCAAGATATCGAAATGAACATTCACGGAAATGTATAAATTCTAGAAAGATGACAGATATTCTTAAATTTTATGACAAAAAATTTGCTAATTTTACTAATTTCAAGGCAAAATCGCCAAAAAATTTTTGATAAAGCCGGGAACGAAAATATGAGCGAAGCAACAGGAGTAAATACACAGTTGAACTATGCTCCAGTGTTTAGTCGGTACTCCATCAGGAACAGCAAAAACTAATACAAATGATACCATAATCGTAACAGCAATGGCAACAGATCAAGATGCAAATGACACATT
>JAAVZQ010000065.1 GCA_022791735.1 Clostridia bacterium | reverse complement strand
GCAAACATGAGCCCAGCATATAGTGAATATAACACAGTGACACAAAGATGTGCAAAAACTCTAAAAGCAGTATATACAGAAGGTGGAAAGTCATGGGATGTAGACTATCCAGTAGAAATTATAAATGATATAAAAAGTATAACAGTACATAGTACAAACCATAAAACAAACTATAATGTAAATGAACCAGAAGATTTAACAAACTTAGAAATTAGGGTAACAAGAGCTACGGGTACACCAGATGTTGTAGTAGTAAAAGACAACTCAAAAGCAACAGTTGCAGGATTTAAAAATGATAAACCTTATGCTGATGTACCAATAACAATAACATATACAGAAAATGGTATCTCAAAAAATGCAACATATCATATAGTAGTTGCAGACCAAATAACAGGAATAAACAGTGTAACATTCCCAAATAGAAACTATAAGCATAATGATGAATTAGACTTAGCAGGAGCAAAAATTACAGTACAAAAGGGAAGCGGACTAGAAGATATAAACTTAACAACTGGTATGATTAAAGGATATGACAAAGATAGATTAGGAGACCAATACTTACACATTGAATATGGTGGATTTACATATCCAGAAAATCTTGCTGACACAGCAAACAAAATAAAAGTAAATGTAAAAGACTATGTAACTGGGATTACAGTAACCCCAATGGCTGTAAATGGCGAATATGGAAATAGCTTATTAAAGTTAATTAATGACAATAATATTAAATACTCAGTAACATACTCGAAAGCAGGAACAATAGATAAAGGTCCACTTGAGACAAGTATGGTACCTGGATATAATGAAAATACAAAAGAGATACAAAACCTAACAGTAACTTATACAGATACAGATACAAACATATTTGCTGCAAACAATACAGCTACAACTACGCTAACAGTAACATTATTAAATAAAGTAAAAAGCGCAAGTATTGATGTACCTACAAAGACTAAATATAACCATGGTCAAGCATTAGAACTAAACACAGGAATAATCAATCTAGTATATAGTGATAATACAACAGGTACAACACCAATAACACTGGATATGCTAGAAGAAGCAGATGGAACAAAACCAGTAAATATGAGCCCAACAAGCTATGGCAGCACGCAAAAAGTATCTAAGACATTAAAGATAAAATATACAGCACCAAGTGGAGTAACAGTAGAAAAAAATTATCCAATAGAGATAATAAATGACATAAAAGGAATTACTGTAAATAGTACAAACCACAAAAAAGAATACTATGTAGGAGAAAGTCTTGATATAACTGACTTAAGCATAGAAGTAACAAGAGCAGTAGGTGCAAAACAAACAGTAGCAATAACAGATTCTTCAAAAGTTGGAGGCTTTAACTCAAGTACCCCAAATAATAACTTGGAGTTAACAGTAACTTATGAAGAAAACGGCATAACAAAAACAGCACCATACTACGTAAAAATAAAGCAAAAAGATGAAGTCACAGGTATTGCAATAAACCCAAGTTCAATAACAGGAGAATGTGGAGATACACTTGCACAATTATTAAGAGACAATAATGTAAAATACATAGTAAACCATAAAATTGCAGGAGCAGGAACCCCAACTCCTCTTACAGAAGATATGATACCAGCAGGATTTGACACAAATAATAGTACACCACAAAATTTAACAGTAGTATATACAGATAATGACAAAGAAAGTGCAACATATAGTAAAGAATTTACAAAAACATTAACTATAACACTTAGAAAGTCAAATGATGTAGACACTATATCAATCACAAAACCAAGCAAAGATACTTATGAACATGGCGAAAAATTAGACTTAACAGATGGAGTGATAAATGTAGTATATACAGATGGGACAAATGGCACAATACCATTTTCAAAAGCAGTAATAACAGAAAATGACGGAACTACACCAGTGAACATGAGCCCAGACAGTTATGATAGTACTCAAAAGGTAACAAAGACATTAAAAATAACATACACAGCACCAAATGGCAAAACACAAACAATAGACTACCCTATAACTATTGTAAATACAGTTACTGGAATTAGTATGAAAGATTACCCAGAGAGAAATTATGCAGTAGGAGCAGACGAGGACTTAACAGGAGGAACTATTGAAGTAACAAGGAAAAACGGTTCTAAAGAAACAATAAGCTTAGATGATAGTAGAATATCAGTTACAGGCTTTGACTCAAGTGTAGAGAACACAAACGTACCTATATCAGTTGCATTTACAGAAAACAATGTAACAAAAAATACAAGCTATACAATAAGCGTAACAGATGCGGTAGATAGTATAGTCATCAAAGACACACCAAAAACAGCATATAAATATGGAGAAAAGCTAGATGTAACAGGTGGTACATTAACAGTTACAAAGAAATCAGGTGCAGAGGTTACAGTAAATATAACACCTTCAATGGTAACAGAAATGGATGGAACACCATTTAATAGTAAAGATATGACGCCAAGAAAGCTAAAAGTTACTTATGGTGGACAAACAGCAGAATATGATATAACAGTTGAAGACTATGTTATAGGACTAAAAATCAAAGGACCAGATAAAGATATATATGCAATAGGAGAAGAACTAGAATTAGATGGAGCAACAGTATGTGAGCAAATGGCGAGTGGAGTAACTTCAACCCCAGAAGATATTACACAAGATATGATTAGTGAATTTAATTCAAGTACACCAGGAGCAAAAACAATTGTTGTAACATATAAAGGACAAACAGGAACATTTAGTGTAACAGTAGTTGATAAGGATATGGGAGTAATCCTAAAAACATTACCAACTAAGAGAGAATATGAATATGGAGAAAAACTAGACTTAAGTGGTGGAACTATTGAAATTATTAAAGAAAGTGGAAACAATGAGATAAAAGACATTACAATGGATATGGTATCAGGATATAATCCAGAAAAAGTAGGATTCCAGACATTAACAATTACATACAAAGGTGAGAAATTAGGAGAATATGTAGTAGAAGTGAAGAAACCGGCACCAACCCCAACGCCAACACCTACTCCAACCCCAACACCAACAGCGAAACCTACTCCGACACCTACATCAAAGCCTACACCAAAACCAACAATTAAGCCAACAAAGAAACCGATATTAACACCAGTACCAACAAATCCAGTAGTTACAACACCTACTCCAACCCCAACACAGACACCTACACCTAGACCTACACAAAGGCCAACCCCAACACCAACAGCGACTTTAGGTGTAAAAGATGAGAAAAAAGATGGAATAAATACAGCAGTAGCAGCATATATAGGACTTGGCGGATTGTTAATGCTAATCTTACTAATAGCATGTAAACGTAACACAAAGATATATGTTGAAGAAGAAGGAAAATACGAGCTTGGTGGAAGCAAGAAACTAACAAAGAAAAACGCATATATCAACATAGACAAATACTTAGATGAAGGAACTTACTTAAATAAAGTAATGATAGTATTAAACAAGAAGATAGCTAAGAAACTAGATGGAGAACTAATTGAAGTTAAACATAGAGGAATTACAAAGAGAATTAGAGTAGATTACAATGGAGACGATGTAGAAATTGTTTTAGATTAAATTTTGAATTTAGTATTTACAATGTAAAAACTTAATGATAAAATATATTAAAATCTAATGAAAAAGGAAATGAGTAGATGAGAGCAAAAAGAGAAAAAAAGAGAAGAAAAGTATTTAATATATATAACCTATTAGTTTTAATAAGTATTGTAATAATACTAGGTGCAGGATATGTGCTACTAGAAAAGCAAGGCATAGACGTAGTAGCTGAAGTAAAGCAAAGATTACCAGAAGATTGGTTCAAAGAAAAGGAAGTAGCAAAAGTAGATGAAACAAAAACTGCAAGAGCAAATAATACACCAGAACAAAATAAAACTACACCAGTGCCAACGCAAAATGTAAGTACTACCCCAGTACCTACAACAAATACAAACACAAGTAATACAAATATTGTTAGTTCAGGTGTAGCATCTGGTGACGAGATATCAGAAGATAAAGCGGCAGAGATAGCAATAGCACAATTTAGTCAAATGGGAGAAACAGGCTTACAAAAATCAGAAATAGAAATAATGCAAATACAAAGATCAGGAGAATTGTACTATTATATATCGTCACCTGAAAACACAGCAGAAATAAAAGTAAAAGGTGGTAAAATAACAAGATTAAACAGCGTGTTAGTCAACAATTAAAAAACACTAAAATCGGCTTTTCCCTATAGGAAAAGCCGATTTTTGGTGCGAATGTAACAAAAACGTTAGAAAAATGTCAAAAAATATACAAAAACAAGCGAAACGCCCTTCCGTAAAGGAGTATAGGGCGTTTTTTTCTATGCAAAAATACCCCTATTGAAATAATAAATTAAAGTTTTATAATAATAAATATATAATAATTAACAATACAAGAAATCATTTGAGGAGAGATACATGACAAAGAAACTAAAGAAAAAGCTTAACCGAATAGCATTTGGCATAACAGCCACAACACTTGGTGCAGTTACTCTAGGAGTAATATGCGTGAAGTTTTTTGTCATGGAAAAAAGTAATCAATATGTTGCTTCAAACGTTGTAGATATAACTGCTGAAGCAGAAGAAAATATAGAAATAATTACAGGAAAAGTAGATAAAGCAAATTCTAATATAATGTATGCAACAGAAAATAGTGCAGAAGATGGTGCTATAATTTGTGATAGCATTGTGCAAGGTGCAAGAGATAACGAATTGCCAGATGGAAACTATACTTTTAGAGTAACAGGGGAAATAAATGGAGAAGAAATAGTAAAAGACTATCCAGTAGAATTAATAAATTTTTATGAAGATGTGACATATTCACTAGATGAAGGTCAAACATCAAAAACAATTAGTCTAGGAGATACAACAGAAGAATATAAAACACTAATTGTAAAATATCATAAAAATTTAAATATAGATGAAGGAGTAACAGTAACAGCAACAAATACATCCAACCTAACCTATAAAAAAGGAATGTATCTTTGTGTTATGGGAGAACTTACAAACAATGGAAAAGTTTCGATGACAGCAAGAGGAACATACAACCAAGCAGGAGAAGAGGTATATCTATGGAAAAATAAAGGAGAAAATAAAACACAAGAATTTGAATATATTCCAGCAACTGGTGGTGCAGGCGGAGCAGGAATAAAAACTACAAAAAATCAATATAAATATGGAAATGCAGGAACAAATGGAAGCAATAGAGCTACTGGTGGAGGTGGTTCTGGTTTGTCAAGTGCTTCAGATGGAAGTCCTACATGTTATTCTGGTTCAGGAAGTCAAGGAACATCATACTCTGGAGGCTCAGGTGGTGGAGGAGCAGACGGAAATTTTTATAGTGGTTCTATCACAGCGGCAAGTGGAGGAGCAAACCGGAGGAAAAGGTGGAGAGGCTGCATCATATAGATATTCAAGCAGTTGGCAAGCTAGATATGCAGGAGGAGGAGCTGGAAATACTGGTGGAGTAGGAAAATATACATTTTCAGGGCAAACAACAGGAGCAAATTGGGAAGATGGAAGAGGACAAAATGGTACAGGAGGACTTTTAATAATATATACAGATTCTTTAGCAAACAATGGTGAAATCTCAGCTAATGGTATGGTTGGCGGTGCAGGATATGCACCAGGAGGTTCGTCTGGTGGAGGTTCTGTAAACATATTTACAAATGCTATAAAAGAAAGAGGAAGCATTATAGCAAATGGTGGAGCAGCAAAAGATGGAAAAGGCGGAAAAGGTGGAGATGGAACAGTTACAATAAACCAATTAAAACCAGACTTAAGTTATGAACCAGATACAATTTATTTGAACTTAGGAGAAAGCCATTCTATTGATAGTTCTAAAGTTACATATATAAATCAAAATGGAATACAAACTCCAATTTTAAATATGGGAGCTTTAAGATATGAAAGTCTAGATAATGAAATTGCAACAGTAGATGATTTAGGAAAAATAACAGCTAAAAATTATGGAACAACTAAAGTAAAAATAATAGATACAGCAAATGAAATAGAAACATATATAACAATTACGGTTATAAGAGTATTAGACAGTATTGTACAAGGGTTTAGAGATAATGATTTAGCTGATGGAATTTATAAAATAGCCGTAAATAATCAACTTTATGACGTAGAGATTATAAACCATTATGATGATGTAAAATATTCTCTTGCAGAAGGAGAAACATCAAAAACAATAAGTCTTGGAGATAAATCAAGTGAATATAGGATGTTAGTTGTAAAATATCATAAAAACTTAATAATTGATGAAGGAGTTACATTAACAGCTAATACGGCATTAGATGAAAACGGAGCAGAAACAAATTTAACATACAAAAAAGGTATGTATATTTGTGTAATGGGAGATATAATAAACAAAGGAAATATCTCAATGACAGCAAGAGGTACATATAATCATGAAGGAGAAAATGTATATCTTTGGAAAAATATAGATAATTCTTATGAATATGTTCCAGCGATAGGAGGAGCAGGAGGAGCAGGAATAAAATCTACAAGAAATCAAGCTTATGTAGGAAACAAGGGCGCAGATGGAACAATAAGAGCGACTGGAGGAGGAGCAGGAGGAGCATCAGTTGCAGGTGATGAAGCTCCTACATGCTATTCAGGTTCAGGAAGTCAAGGAACATCATACTCTGGAGGCTCAGGAGGAGGAGGAGTAGACGGAAATTTCCGTAATACTTCTATTTCGGCAGAAAATGCAAAGCCAAATCGGAGGAAAAGGTGGAAATGCATCATCATATAGAGGATCAAGTAGTTGGACATCTAGATACGCAGGAGGCGGAGCAGGAAATTCAGGCGGAGCAGGGAAAAATACATTTTCTGGGCAAACCTCAGGAGCTGATTGGGCAGATGGAAATGGGCAAAATGGAACTGGTGGATTATTAATGCTATATGCTACAAACCTATATAATAGTGGAGAAATCACAGCAAATGGTATGAAAGGTGGAACAGGAAGAAGCGGTGGAGGTTCATCAGGAGGAGGCTCTATAAACATTTTTGCTAAAATAATAAAAGAAAAAGGAAATGTTACAGCAAATGGTGGAGAACAAAATGGAAGTACCAAAGGAGGAAAAGGTGGAAATGGAACAGTCACTATAAATGAATTACAACCATATCTAAACTCTCCTCGAAAGGAAATCAACATTGCAAAAAATGAAACAAGTACAATAGATAGCACAAAAATTGAATATATAAATCAAAATGGAATACAAACACCAATAGTAAATATGGGTGTATTATCATATGAAAGTCTAAATAGTGATATTGCAACAGTTGATAATGCAGGAAATATAATAGGTGTAAATGTAGGAAGTACAAAAATTAAAATAACTGATACAGCAAATAACATAAGCACATATATTTATATCAATGTATATAATAATTCTAAAGTAGATGTAAAAGAAGGAAAAGACTTTACAATTGGATTAAAGGATAATGGAACTGTCTGGGGCTATGGGTTAAATAATAAAGGACAACTTCGGAACAAGTGACAATGAAAGTAAAAATGAGCCAACACAAATAGAAGAATTGCAAAATATAAAAGCTATTTCAGTAGGATATTCTCATTCATTAGCACTTACTAAAACACGGAGAAGTATATGCATGGGGAGCAGGAGAAAAAGGACAACTTGGAAATGGTGATAAAAAAGATGTAAGCACTCCTATAAAAATTAATGAATTAAGCAATATAAAGCAAATTGTAGCATATAAAAATATGAGTTTAGCACTAGATGATAATGGCAAAGTATATGCTTGGGGAGAAGGATATTCAAACATTGCAATAAAAATTATTTTTAATGAAAAAGTATCAAGTATTTCAGGCAGATTATTACTTACTGAAAAAGGAGAGGTATTTGATATCTCAAATTTGACTACGCGTATAAAAGACTTTAAAGATATTTCTAAAATATCATGTGGAGAAAACCACGCGGTTGCATTATCGTCAGACCGGAAGTCTATACCTATGGGGAAGTAATAAAAATGGAGAATGTGGAAATAGAGAGCCAGCAAGCACAAGAGTTGGAACAGCAGATTTTAGAGCGGTAAATATTTCAGCAGGTAATGGAACAACAATACTTCAAGCAGAAGATAAAAAAATATATGTTTTGGGAAACAATGCAAATGGGCAAATAGGTCTAAAAGAAACTAAAGCTACTTATGAAGTAGAAGAAATAAATGTAGGTAAAGAAATAGAAAATATTTCTGCTGGGGCTGGAACACATAGTGCTTTAATAGATAAAGAAGGATTTATATGGCATACAGGTACAAATATAAATGGAGAGCTAGGACTAGGAGAAAACGAAAATAAAACAGAATTTGTAAAAAATGGTAGAAGTATCATCAAAACAAATTTTGAGAAAAAATATGTTGAAAAAGATGAAAAAAATATAATAACAGCAAGACTAGAAAACACATTTAATTTAAAATTTGATTTAATAGATGATAATCAAGAAAACTTTCATTTAGAAACTGAGGAGAATACAAAAGTTGCATTTAACAAAATGGAAGTTACAGCAATAGACTATGGAACAGCATATGTAAAAGTAATACATAATAATACTAATGTAGAAAAAGAAATACAAATAATAGTCACTATAAAAATAAAGAGTATAGTGCAAGGCTTTAGAGATATGGATTTACCAGATGGGGAATACAGTGTAGTAGTAGAAAACCAACCTTATATAGTAGAACTTATAAATTACTATGATGATATGAGATATTCTTTAGATACTAGTGATACTGAAACAAGCGAAAAGATAATTGAACTAGGAGATGATAGCACAGAATATAAAACTTTAGTTGTAAAATATCATAAAAATTTGACAGTAGATGAAGGAGTTACATTAACAGCAAAAAGAGTAAATAATTTAACATACAAAAAAGGTATGTATATTTGTGCATTAGGAAATATCTATAATGAAGGTAATATAACCATGACAGCGCATGGTACATATAATCAAGAAGGAGAAAATGTATATCTTTGGGAAAATATAGATAATTCTTACGAATATGTTCCAGCACTAGGCGGCGTTGGAGGACAAGGAATAAAAACTATAAAAAATCAGTATAAAGCAGGAAACAAAGGTGCAGATGGAACACTAAGAGCAACTGGTGGAGGAGGTTCAGGAGATTCAAGTGCGAGTGACTCAAACCCTATTTGCTACTCAGGTTCAGGAAGCCAAGGAACCTCATATTCTGGTGGTTCTGGTGGCGGTGGAGTAGACGGAAATTTCCGTAGAGGCTCTATTATAGCAGAAAATGCAAAGCCAAACCGGAGGAAAAGGAGGAAATGCCGCATCAAATAGATATTCAACTAGTTGGATGGCTAGATATGCAGGAGGAGGAGCTGGAAATATAGGAGGAACAGGAGCATACACATTCAGCTCAGGTAATGGAACCGCTTGGACAGATGGAAATGGAACAAACGGAACTGGTGGATTATTAATGATTTATACACATGACCTATATAATGGCGGAGAAATCACGGCAAATGGTTCAGATGGTGGAAAAGGAAGAGCAAAAGGAGGTTCATCAGGTGGAGGTTCTGTAAATATATTTGCAAATATTGTTGTAGAAAAAGGAGAAATTACAGCAAATGGTGGAGCACTAGGCGGAAAAGGTGGAAATGGAACAGTTACAATAAATGAGCTAGGTTCAGTTCTAAACTATCCTGAAAAAAGAATTACGCTTAATATAAAAGATACATATACAATAGATAAATTAAAATTATCATATATAAAACTAAATGACATACAAACAGAAGATATAAATCTTGGAAATATAGTTTATGAAACACTAGGAGATAATTTAGTAGAAGTAAATACTGAAGGAGAAATAACACCAAAAGCTTTAGGAACAACAAGAGTGAAAATAACAGATGAAACTAACGGAAATAGCACATATATAATGATAGATATAATAGAACAAAATGCAAAAGCAAAAATAAGTGCAGGAGAAAATTTTGTAGTAACATTAAGAGAAAATGGAACAGTATGGAGCTATGGATGTGGAGCAAATGGTAGATTAGGAAATGGTACAAAAACAAATGAACTAGAACCAGTACAAGTAATAGACGAAAATGACCAAGGAATAGAAAACATAGTAGATATTAGTGCAGGAAGCAATATTGCAGCCGCATTAACAAAAGACGGAAAAGTATACACATGGGGATTATATAATTACATAGATGAAACACAAAAAAATAGAACAGAAGAAAGACTAAAAGCTAAATTAGAAAATAATTTAGAAAATATAGTAGTAGTAGATTGCAATAAGGACAATATCTATGCAATTGATAGCGAAGGGCATGTATATATTTGGGGTAAAGGTTACAGCGAACCAACTATATTAAACACAAATACAAAAATGGTAGATATATCAGGAGATATATTACTTGGAGAAAATGGAAAAGTTTATAATGTAAAAGATACAAATACAGAAATAGAGTATTTAAACAATGTCTGTGATATTTCAAAAGGAGAAAACCACAGTTTATTCCTAATGCTAAATGGAAAAGCATTGGCAGCAGGAGAGGGAACATCAGGGGAATTAGGCAATAAAAAACAAAAAACATCAACTTCACCAGTAATTGTAAGAGACATGAATGGATATTTAGAAAATGTAGTAGAAATATCAGCAGGAAGTAAAGCATCTATGGCTTTAGTACAAAATGGAAAAGCATATGCATTTGGAGATAATACAAATCAAAAATTAGGTATAACAGGTGATAAGATACTATTTGCAACCCAAATTGAAAAACTACAATATAAAAATGAAGAACCAATAGAACTTACAGATATAGAAATAGTTGAAGTAGGAAAAAATAACTCATGCATAGCAGACAAAGATGGCTTTGTATATAGTGTACGGTTTAAACACTAACGGAGAACTAGGTCTAGGAGATAATGAACCAAGAGATATATTTACAAGAATAGGCAATATAGAGATAATGGCAGAAGATATGTATATACAAACTAGAACATCAAAAGATATATTAATATATTTAGGATATACATTTAATCTAAAAAGCGATATAGTAAAAGATACAGACATAGAGACACTAAGCACAAACAAAAAGGAAGTAATTATCGAAAGGATAGAAGGTGTAGACAATAGTGGAATAAAAGATGCAAGTAAATTTAATCCAAATTATAGAATAACAGGTGAAAAAATAGGTAGAACACCTATAATAATAAAATCAGGAGATACAAGTAGTAAAAATATATGGATAAATGTTGTAAACAGTGAAATAGCTAAAGCATCAGCAAAAGTAGTTAATGGAAATGGATACACAGTAACACTAAAAGCAGACGGAACAGTATGGGGATTTGGAAAAATAAATGGACAAAATATTCCAGAGCAAATAGAAATAGAAGAAGAAATAATAGATATATCATCAGGAATATCACATATATTAATGCTAGGAAAATCAGGAACAGTATATGCTTTAGGAGCAAATACTTTTGGAGAATTAGGTACAGGAAATGTAATAACACATAACATACCAGTAAAACTCAGTTTAACAGGAATTACAAAAGTAATTGCAATAGAAA
This sequence comes from Clostridia bacterium, assembly GCA_022791735.1. Taxonomy (GTDB): domain Bacteria; phylum Bacillota; class Clostridia; order TANB77; family CAG-508; genus JAAWPK01. The sequence goes on along the minus strand of JAAVZQ010000065.1, from coordinate 28,128 downwards.
ACACTTCATTTGGAATAGATAAAGAAGGAAATATATATCAGTGGGGACAAGGATACACAAAAAAACCAGAACTAAATAAAAACCTAAAAGGAGCAGTAGAAATAGGAATAAACTATTATCTAATGCCAGACGGAATTGTAAGAAGCATAAAAGATAATAGCACTTTACAATTATCACTAAATGAATATAACCCAGCAGAAGCACCAGAAATAATTGAAGAAAAAATAATGCAAATGGCAGAAGGAACTGACCATGTATTAATGCTAGGAGAAAGTGGAAAAGTGTATAGCTATGGAAAAAATGCTTATGGAGAGTTAGGTGACCGGAGAAACAGAAGCGAGAGAAAGCGGAATAACGACAGTTGTGAGAAAAGAGGACGGAAGTATTTTAGAAAATGTAAAAGAAATATCAGCTGGAAATAGTTATTCTATTGCAGTAACAAAAGAGCGGAAAAGTCTATACATGGGGCTTAAATGAATATGAAAACCTAGGATTTAATAAAGGAGCAGAAGGAATAAGCGAAAGCCACTTTGCAAAACTAAAAGAAGATATACTAGATGTAGAAAGAGTAAATGCAGGAATAGAACATACATCAGTATGCAGAAAAGACGGAAATGTATATACTTTTGGTAAAGGAACAGACCGGACAATTAGGAAACCGGAGAAACCTTTAATTATTCAGTAGCACAATTAGTAGGTAAAAGTATTGTACAGACTAACATAGATACTTTAACAATACAAAAAGGAAATAAAGCAAATATAAATGCATGGATAACATATTTCAACCTATTTGAAGACAAAACAGGAGAAATAGAATATGAAGTCATTGATAGTGACTTAATAGCACTAAATGAGGAAACAGGGGAAGTATCAGCCCTAAATATGGGAAGAACAACAATTATAGCAAAAGAAAAAAATACAGACAAAATTGCTGTAATACCAGTACGAATATTAGAAAACAGTAGTATAGAGCCAATGGTAGAAACTGCTGGAAGTCATACAGTAATGCTAAAAACAGATGGAACAGTATGGTGCTATGGAATAAATGAAAATGGAGAACTAGGAACAGCTGATAAAAAGGCAAGTGACAAGCCAGTAAAAGCCGTATTCCCTGAAGGGGTTACGATTACTTATGTTGCCTGTGGAGAAGGACATAGTTTAGCATTAGATAGTGAAGGAAATGTATGGGCTTGGGGCAAAAACAGCTATTATCAATTAGGTAATAATACAGTAGATAGCTATTTAGTACCAACAAAAATAGCAGAGCTAAAAGAAATAAGGAAAATAGCCTGTGGAAGTTATACATCATATGCTATAGGGGCTCAAGGAGAAATATATAGTTTTGGTCTAAATGCAAATGGAGAAGGTGGAATAGGAAGCTACACAGGTAAAATATCAGTTATAAGAGCAAAAAATATTTCAGGAGTTATAGATATAAAAGCAGGAAAGAACCATGCAGTAGCATTAAGAAGTACAGGAGAAGTATATGTAACAGGTTCAAACTTATATGGAGAACTAGGACAAAAGGATAGTGGAATAAGAAGAACAAAAGAATTTACAAAAGTGCAAAACTTACAAAATGTTGTAGCAATAGGAGCAGGAGATAGCACAAGCTTAGCACTTAAAGATATAGGCGAAGTATATACTTGGGGTTCAAACATATACAAAGAGCAAGGAATAGGAAGTACTGATATATCAGTACAAGAGCCAAGCAAAATACCAAATTTGAGTGATATACGATATATATCAGGAGGAAAAAATTATCAAGCAGTTATAAACAAAAGTGGAGAAGTATTTGTATGTGGACAAAATGCATGTGGAGAACTAGGTAATGGAAGTAAGACAAATGTGGAAAACTATGAAAAATTATCCACAATACAAGAAGTTATTGACATAGACTGTGGAAATACATACACAGTTATGGTTAAAAAAGACGGAACAGTGTGGGGATGTGGAGATTATTCACATGGAGATGAAGATATAAAAAGTAAAACAAAATCAAGTATTCCTGTACAAGTGGGAAATGACCAAACAGGACTAAGCGACACAGAAATAGTTATTGAAAAAGGCAAAACAAAAGATATATCATCAGATTGTGAATATGAATTTAACCTAATATATCAAAATAAAAATTTTGCAGATACTTTAAAATATACTTCGCTCAAAACAGAAATTGCAACAGTAGATGAAAAAGGAGTTGTAACAGGACAAAGAACTGGAATAACAAGAGTGAATGCAATATCGAATGCAACAGGCAAAACATATAGTGTACTTGTAAAAGTTGTAGAAGAAAGCTTTAGCATAGCTCCAAAAGTAGATGGAGGAGAAAATTTTGCATCAGTATTAAAAGCAGATGGAAGTATTTGGAGTTTTGGATATAATGGAGCAGGACAGCTTGGAGTTGGAAACTATATAACACAAGACATACCAACAAAAATAGATGTGTCATCAACATATAAAGATATAAAAGTAGGAAAAGATTTTATGATAGCACTAAGAGAAGATGGCACAGTGTGGACAGTTGGAAATAACAAAGATGGACAGCTTCGGAAGCGGAGACACAAAGGGAAGAAACAATCTAGGACAAGTAACAGGGCTAACAAATATAGAAAAAATATGTGCAGGTGAAAATTTTGCTTTAGCTATGGATGACTTAGGAATAGTCTATGAGTGGGGAAAAGGAACATTAACTCCACAAGTAAAGAGTGGAATATCAGGGGAAATAGTAGATATCTCGGCAGGTGAGCAAGATAGAGTATTTGTGATGGCAAAAGGCATGGTTTATGGACAAGGAAGCATTATAAATGGAGAAATACCAAATATAACAGATGCAATAAAAGCAGTTGTTACAAACAATAGTATTGTTATTTTAACAATAGAGCGGAAAAATATATGAATACAAAGAAGGAAACCTAGCAGAAATAGTAATTCCAGAAAGAGTAATCGACATAGATGCAAATGGAAATACAATTATGTACCAAACAGTAAGTGAAAATACATACATAAATGGAAATAAAGTCACAGTATATGGAGATAATACTTTTGGAATTGGAGCTGGAAAGAACAATACATATATTATACAAAATACAGGTTCAGTATATGCAGCAGGAGATAATACCTATGGAAGCATTGGAAACGGTACAAGAGATGGAAGCACAGACCATACAATAGTAGGCGATAGAGTAATGAAGATAGAGCCAGAAAATAAATCAATGAGAATAGGTGAAACAGAAGATATAGAAATAGACTTAATGCAATTTAATGTATTTAAAGACAAAGCAATAGATAAGAGTGAATTTACAGTAGAAAGTAACAACATAGGAGTAGTATCAGTGGACGGAAATGGCAGACTATCAGCGGTAGCAGAAGGTATAGCAGAAATTACAGTAACAGATACAATAACAAATAAGCAGGTAGTGTTGAAAAGAGCAGTAGAAAGAGCCTTGACAGATGATATAAGCATAAAGAGAATTACAGCAAGTTCAAAATTAGTAGATAACACATATGAAGAAGTAGAAGCAAAACTAGTTGGAAACTCAAAGATGACTTATGAGATAGAAGTAACAGAGTTTACTGATATATCAAAAATAAAAATACAATTAAATGAGGCAGAAAGCAAGCTAAGTATAGATGGAACTCCATATGTAAAAGAAAAAGATGAGAAAGATATAACCTTAGATGAAGACATAAAAGAAGTAAAATTTAGTGTTAAATCAGAAGCAGGAACTATTGCAGAATACACATTAATCATAAGAAAAGTAGACTGGATACCACCAGAGATAAATATAGTAGAAATTTATGCTAAAGGTGGAGATAACATATATGAAGCAAAGAAAGTAGATGAGGAGAATTACGAAATAAAAGTACCAGGAATTTTAACAGAAGTAGATGTAACAGGAATAACAGAATTTGTTAAAGATAAAGTACAAATAAATAATACTGGAATATATGTACAAAATAAAGATACACAAAAAATATCAATAGCAAATGAAGAAACACTTGTAAGTATAAAAATACAATCAGAAGATGGTACTACAGAAAAAGAATATACACTAAAAATAATAAAGATGAGTAATAATGTAAATCTAGAAAAAGTAGAAGTAGATGGAGAAGCAGCAACCCTTGAAGCAGATGGAAACTACCACTATTACTTAAAGAGTGCAAAAACAAAGGTAAATGTAAAAGCATATACACAAGAAAAGACACCAGTACTAGCATATGTAAATATTGAAAACAATAGCTATGACCTATATGAAACAGAAAAAGAAGCAAATATTATAGCAAAACAGACAGAAGTAAAAATCAAAGTAAAAGCAGAAGATGGAAGTACTAAGACACATAAGTTAATCATAGAAGGACTTCCAGACGATACAACAATAAAAGAAGTTATTATCAATGGAAATGAAGCAAAATATATCGAAGGAAAGAACAGATATGAGATAAAAGATAGCAGTGACAGTTTTAAAGTAGAAGTAACTTTAAATGATATCTTAGCAAGCATGGAACTTGGAGATAATCCAAAAACAGTAGGAAAAGACAATATAACAGTTACAAAAACAGGAAATGAAACAATAATAAAAGTAAAAGTAACATCACAAAATGGATTAGAAACAGAAGAATATGAAATTGCAGTACTAGAAAAATCTAACAATAATAATTTACAAAAAGTTATAGTAAATGGAAAAGAAATATCAAAAGCTGCAGATGGAAACTACAAAACAGATTTACCAAATGCAAGTACAGGAATAGAAGTAGAAGCAATAGCAGAGGATAGTTATGCAAAAACAGAGATAAATAGTAATGCAAATAGTAGCTATATAGCAAGTATAAAAGAAAATGTGGTAGAAGGGAAAAATGTTTATGAATATACAATAGCAGTTACAGCAGAAGATGGAAGCACAGGAACATATATATTAGAAGTAGAAATATTAGAAGCAAATTATAATATATCGGGAATATATGTTGGAAAAGAGATAGGAAGCCTAGAAGAAGTAACTACGATTACAGCTGATGGAAAATACTACTACAAAATAGACAGAGTAGAAAAGGCATATGTACAAGTAAATCCAGAGTCAACAAAAACAACAATTGAGATATTAGGAAATAGAGATATGCCGGTAGAAGTAAATTTACCACAAGAGATAACAGAAATTCCAATAAAAATAATTGGAGAAGATGGTACATATATTGATGAGATACTTGTTATAGAGAAAAAGTCAAATAATGCAGACATAGTAGATGTGCAAGGAGAAGGAATTACTAAAGTAGAAATAGAAGAAGATGTGATTAACTTATATATTAATGAAGAATTAATGAATTTAGAATTGAAAATTATTGCTAAATCTAAATTTGGGGAATTAAAATTAGATACTGAAGAAAACTTTGAAATTGCAGAAATAGTAAGAAATATAGACTTAAGTAATTATTCAGCAGACGATAGATTAAGTCTAGTGATAAATGTAAAAGCAGAAGATGGAACAAGTAAAAACTATACTATGTACATAAATAAAGAGGCAAACCTAGAACTTTTAAAAGTACAAGTAAATGATGACATTTTAACATATAATGAAACAAATGAAAGATATGAAACAGTAGTACAAAATGGAAATAAGCCACAAATAATACTAGAACCAGAAAATCAAAAACAAAAAGTAGAATTGTATGATAAATCTGGAAAATTACTTGCAAGTAATACAGGAACATTAACAACAGTACAAACCTTAAATGCTGATGGAAGTGAAAATGATTATATAATAAAAGTGGTTTCACAAAATGGAGAAGACTATGGATATGCAGAATATCCACTAAATATAAGACAGAAATCACAAGAAACAGGAATAATTTATATAAAGGTAGACAATTTAGGAACAATTGTAAGTGAGGATGGTTTAACATATACAGGAACAGTTGCAGGAAAAGAGAAATATCCGGTAGAAATTAAGCTAATAGACGAAAAAGCAAAGGTTAGAATAGAAGACTTAGAGGGAAATATATTAATTACAGATAAGTTAGGAATTTTGACAGGAGAACTTGAAGTTATAGACGGAGAAACAAAGAACTTTAAAGTAGTTGTAACTTCAGAAAATGGAGATGAAAAAGAATATGCTTTAGCATTAGAGAGAATTAGTAGTAACACAGAGATAAAGAATTTAACAGTAACAGACTATGATACAGACAAAAATATTATAACAAGACCAGTAGTAGAATACAATGAAGCTACAAAAACTTACAGAATAGTGGTAGACAGTACTTTAGTAGATGCAACAGTAACAGTAGAAACAGAGGATAGCTCAGCAGAAATAACCTTAGATAATGGAGTAGCACAAAAAGGAGTAGCAAGCACAATAAAGAATCTGTTAGGAGTAGGCACAGAAATAGTGACAATAAAGATAAAAGCAGCAGATGGAACGCTTGATACAAGATATTTAGAAATAGTACAACTATCAGAAGATAATAGTTTAAAAGAGGTATATGTAAATGGAGTATTAATAGCACCAAGAGAAGATGGAAACTATGAAGCAGATATCTTAGACACAATGCTAACACCAATAATCAAAGCGGTAACAACAAATGAATTTGCAATAATTAAAATAGCATCAGGAACAGAAAAGGTACATGAAGCACAAGAAAATATAACATTAAGCACAGAAAAACAAACTGCTATACCAATAACTGTAAAGTCAGAGTCGGGAATAACAAAAGTATTATATTTATACTTAAATAAAATATCAACAAATACAAATTTAGAAAATGTTACATTAGATGGTAAACAAGCAAATGACTATGATCAAGAAACAAAAACATATACTTTTATAGTAGATGGTACAAAAACAAGCTATGAACTATTTGTACTTGCAGAAAGTAATTATACAATATTAGAATATGATGGAAATAACTACCAAGCATCACTTACAGAAACTGTTAATATGTTACTAACAGAAAATGAAAAGGTGATAAAAATAATAGCTAAAGCAGAAGCAGAAAATGAGCAAGAATACAATATAAAAATAATAAGAGAAGACAAGAATAGCTATATTACAGGTAAGATAACAACCGAAAATGTAAATGGGGAACACATTTCGGAAGTACGAGTATATAGAATTATTGAAAAACCAGTCACAACTTTAGATGAAGAAACACATGAAACAATAACAGAAATTGTAAAAGAGCTAAAATATGTGACAGGAGTATATACAGATAATGATGGAACTTTCAAAGTACCAGTTTATAATCCAGATAAAGATGATATAGAATTGCTAAATAGCAAATACACAGTGGTTATATCAAAAGTAGGATACTTAGACTATACAGTAGAAGACGTAGAAATAGAAGAGGAAAGTATATCAGACATAGGAGAATATCACTTAAATGCAGGAGATGTAGTAAGAACTGGAGAAATCGAAATAGATGACTTAGTACAAATGAACAATCGCCATGGAACAATCATAAATGCAACAGAAAATGGGGTATCTGATGCAAATGCAAAATATGACTTAAATGAAGATGGAGTTGTTGATGGACAAGATAGGGCTATTTTGGTTAGCAATTATGGAGAACTTGCAGAAACAGTAAAATGGCAAAATTTACAGACTTCAAGCTTTGTTGGTCAAAAGGTGGTCAAAAAGGACGGAGCATTTTGACCACTATGCTAAAAAGAGGACCAAGCTAGGTCCTCTTTTTGCATGGTGCAATTCACAGCTTTATATCTCGTTTGTTTTGCCACGGATAGCTATATGTAAAAAATATCTTGTTTCTTATTGGTCGTCACTTCAATATTTTTATATATGAACACCATACATGGAATTTAAGTGTAGTTAGTTGTAAATTTTCCAATAATTTTTGTGTTGATTTCTTTAGGAAAATAAAGTATAATACAACAACAGGGTATTTTACCCGAGTAATTTTACAATGGTTGTTTTTCAATCATTGGGAAAGGGAAACTTTAGAAACAAAAGGAGGACTACAACATGAGCAAAACAGCAAGACAAAGAAAAAAACGGTTATTAGCATTGCTAATGGCTGCTGTGTTGGTTTGTTCCAACACAATGGTAGCATTAGCTGCTGAAGCCCCTGACTTCGCATCAAGCGAAGGCCCTGCTGCTACCACTGATATTGGTAATGCAGATGACGAGAACACTACGGAATTAGGAGATGACGCTAGCAGTGTTAGCACGCCTGAAAGGGATGAAGCCAAAGAAAACGACGAAACCGAAGTCAGTGATGAAGCTGATGTTAGTGACCAAATCGAAGTCAATAGCGAAGCAACTACAGGTGAATTTACGGGTGTAGTTCCAGATGTAAATCCACCGACTTCCTATACAGAAGTTTATGAAAGACTAATGGATTGGGAGGATATTCTTCCTACGGGAACTCCTTGGAATGACGATTTACCATACGGCGAACAGGGAAATCTTGGGGACGGGTACATATGGAAAGGCGGACTAATTGACGGTCACAGAATAAAACATGTAGGTTGTGCAGCATTTGCTGCTATCCTAAGTGATGCAGCATTTGGCAATTTGCCAGCTACTAAAATTGACCGTGGAGGCTTCACTTTCGAAGAAGTCCGAGTAGGTGATGTATTGCGTGTTAATGGCAGTAGTCACTCTGTCATTGTCTTACAAACCAACCCAGCAGGAGTGATTGTTGCTGAGGGCAATAACAGTGGCAAGGTCTACTGGGGACGGACAATGAGCAAGCAAGATGTGCTATGTGCAGATTTCATCTTAACTCGTTATCCAGACGGATTTGTCTCAGATGACGAAGCAGCAGCAGGGAGCATAGTTGATCAAGGAGAAGAAGCAGGATTTAATTGGACTTTAAGTAAAAGTGGAGTTCTGAAAATCTCTGGTAGTGGAGACACGCCCAACTTCTCACCAAATGATGGATATATGCCATCATGGAGTAAGACAACATACCCAGTAAATACTGTAGTGATAGAAAACGGTATTACAAGCATTGGCGAATACGCTTTCTATCAAAGCTCGTTGCTAAGTGTAGATATTGCAGAAACTGTAACCAAGATTGGTAACAGTGCTTTCCAGCAATCAAAGCTAATTAGTGCCGACATACCAGGAAACGTAGTTACAATTGGTAATCAGGCATTTAGAGACTGCAAAAACCTTGGAACCTTAATTCTTGCAGAAGGTACAAAAACGATTGGAGACGAAGCCTTCCGTGGTTGTACTGCAATTTCGGGTATATTGAATATCCCAGCAAGTGTGACTTATGTCGGAAATAGTGCATTCATAAGTTGCTCGGAGCTGATGTCAATTCAATTTCGTCCAAGCGATAATGCAGTTACAATTGGCGACAGTGCATTTGCCCAGTGCTGGAAGACGCTATCAATCAAGCTACCAGAGAAGCTGACCAAGATTTCTAGTGGACTGGTACAGAGTTGTACTATGCTGGGATACCTTTACATTCCTGCGAGTGTGCAGGAGATAAGTGTTGAAGATGGAAATTCTTTTATGACATCACCATTTGTATCATCGTCAATAGTTCAAATTGACTTTGGTGGCAGTGAAGAAACGTGGAATGCAATTGGAGGAAATACCGCACTGAGACTTGCAAATAAACTTGATCAAGTTAAGGTGTATTTTAACATTGAGCCAGATGAGGCTCCGTTTGATCCAAATAAACCCGTCGATCCAGATCCACCAAAACCTATAGATCCAGTCAATCCAGATCCACCGAAACCGGTTGATCCTGTTGATCCAGATCCACCAAAACCGGTTGATCCTGTTGATCCAGATCCACCAAAACCGGTTGAACCATCCAATCCAGATGATTCCGATGAGACAGATACTCCAAGCAGGCCTAGTAGACCAAACAGGCCACATACACCAAGTAAACCAAACAAGCCAAATGCTAATACAGAAAAATTCAGTGAGTGGTTTAAGGAATGGCAAAAACACTGGGAATGGTACAAACAGTGGTATAAAAACTGGTTTGGAAGCGGGTACTGGTGTCAGCAGTATACTTATATAACCAAGTTCTAAATAAACCCTATAAAAAGAGAGGCAAGCCAGATTGTTGGATTGTCTCTCTTTTGGTAGTACAACAAGCAATCTTAGTTTTTCCCTAAGGAAAACATCTTTGATTAGGTAAAATGTAACGAAAAAGTTAGAAAAATGTCAAAAAATATATTAAAGCAAGCAAAACGCTATTCCGTAAAAGGGAAAATGGTGTTTTTTTCTATGCACAGATGGGACTATTGAAATAATAAATTAAAGTTTTATAATAATAGATATATAAAAAGATTTATAGTTCACAGATAAATAAATCTAAAGTCCGCGCAGGGGATTTCAATTAATAATTTCTTTGATGATTCTTACGCTTTAGAAAATGTTTGAGCATAGCGAATTACATTTTCTTAAGGGGGGAGATTTTCAAAAAATTATTAATTAATCCCCGTTGCAGGACAGATGTTATTTGAAGCTGTGAACAGACTACAATATGCTACTTTTTATTCGTTAGAGAGGATACACATGACAAAGAAACTACAAAAAAAGCTTAACTTAATAGCACGTAGTATAGCGTTTACCGCACTTGGTGCAGTTACTCTAGGAGTGATTTGGCTAGGTTCTTTTGTCATGCAAAAAAATAGTGAATATATTGCTCCAAGTGTAGTAGAAACAAATGCTGAAGCAGAAGAAAATATAGAAATAATAACAGGCAAGGATGTGGAAAATACACAAGGTTTAGACGAGGCTAGTAATCAAGAAGCAATGGTACTTGCAAACACAGCATCAGATGGAGCGATAATTTGTGACAGTTTAGTACAAGGTGCAAGAGATAATGATTTGCCAGACGGAAATTATACTTTTAGAGTAACAGGAGAGATAAATGGAGGAGAAATATCAAAAGACTATCCAGTAGAATTAATAAATTTCTATGATGATGTAACGTATTCGCTAGACGGAGGACAAACATCAAAAACAATTAGTCTAGGAGATACAACAACAGAACACAAAACACTAATTGTAAAATACCATAAAAACCTAACCATAGATGAGGGGGTAAAAGTTACAGCAACAAATGTATCAAACTTGACATACAAAAAGGGTATGTATTTATGTGTTATGGGAGAACTTACAAACAATGGGAAAATTTCCATGACAGCACGTGGTACATATAATCAAGCAGGAGAAGATGTATATTTATGGAAAGATAAAAGTGGAAATTATGAATATGTTCCAGCAAGTGGAGCAAGTGGGATGCCAGCAATTCAACCATATCTTACTATAGGAACATGGGTAAATGGGAAAGATGGAAATAATGGAACAGATAGAGGAACAGGCTCAGGTGGACAAGGTGGGCTTATACAAAATGGATTAAATGGTGCGACATATAGTTGGATGGGTGCAAGTACAGGAGGGACATCATACTCTGGAGGAAATGGTTCAGGTGGAGTTGTAAATACTAATGGACCAGCAAATTCTCAAGCTTCAGTGCAAGCAAGTGATAATCGTGGTGGAAATGCTTATACTTATAATTCTGGGGCTTGGGTAGATTGGTTTGCAGGAGGAGGAGCTGGAATAGTTGGTGGAAACAGTTCATATTATGGAAGTGCTACATCAGCAGGTACAGATACTAAAGGACAAAACGGAACAGGAGGACTATTAGTACTTTATGCAAATAGTTTAACAAACGAAGGAACAATAGAATCAAATGGCTCAAATGGAGCGGGTGCAAACAGAGCATTTGGCAATAGCTATGGAGGAGCAACAGGAGGCGGAGGTTCACGGCCGGAGGCTCAGTAAACATCTTTTATAATAAAGTAACAAATCTAGGAAATGTTATAGCAAAGCGGTGGTGCAGGACGGAGATGTATCTAAATGTACAAATACGAACCATGGGCAAATGAATGGTGGAGCAGGAGGAAATGGAAGCGTAACAATCTCGAATGTAGCACCAGAGCTTAACTATGAGGAAAAAGAAATAATTCTTCAGCCAAATGAAACCTATCAAATAGATATAAATAAATTAAATTTAGTAAATAAAAACGCATTACAAGAATATGACACCTATGGAAATATAAACTATGAAATATTAAATAGCGAAATAGCAGAAGTAAGTGATATAGGAGTAATTACAGCAAAAACAGAAGGATATACAAAATTAAAAATAACAGATACATCACATAATCTAGAAACATATATATATGTTAAAATAGTTAAAGGAGCCGTTCCACAAATTGTAACTGGTAAAAACTTTACAGTAGCTCTAAAAACAAACGGAACAGTATGGACTTATGGAAAAGGAGATTTAGGAGAACTTGGAACAGGCAAAAATGACGATGCAAATAAACCACAAAAGGTAGAAAGTTTATCAGATATAATGCAGATAGCAGCAGGATATAGTCATGTTATAGCATTATCAAAAACAGGAGAAATTTATACTTTTGGATTAAATGCAAATGGGCAGCTAGGGAATGGAGAAGCAGATAATTCTAATATCCCTATAAAAGTAGAAGGCTTAAAAAATATAGTAAAAGTAGAAGCTTACAAAAACATGAGTATGGCATTAGATAAGGATGGAAAAATATATATTTGGGGAGAAGGATATACAAGCTTCCCAATGAAACTAGTCACAAATAGAAGATTTGCTGATATATCAGGGGATATGCTACTTAGCACAGAAGGATTTATATACAACATAAAAGACATAGAAAATAGAGTAAATGGATTAACACAAATAGCAAAAATAAGTAAAGGAACAGACCATACGATTGCATTATCTGTACATGGGTATGCGTATACTTTTGGTACAGGTAGTGGAAATGGAGAAATGGCAGGAGGCAATAATCCTGTTACAAATCATATAGCAAAAGATGTATATGAAATATCTGCTGGCGAATACACAACCTTTGTAAAACTAGGAAACGGTGAAGTATTAAGAGCAGGAGATAATACAAATGGAAAAATAGGGCTTGGAAGTACAGCAAATACAGTGACTCTTACGAAAATAGATATAGGAGAAGAAATAGAAATTATATCAAGGGGCTTAAGTACACATACAGGTGTAGTTGGAACAACAGGAACAGTATACATGACAGGAACGAATGGAAAAGGAGAACTTGGAAATGGGCAAAATACAGGAATAACAGCGTATACAAAAATAGGAGAAAACGAGCTAGAAGTGGAAAAAGATACATACTACATGGATATAGGAGAAAATACTGAAATAAAATGTGTATTAAACAATGCATTTAACTTGAAAATCGATGGAGCAGATGAAGAAAAGACAAATTTTACATATAAAATAGAAGATACATCAAAATTTAGTTTAAAAGATACAAATGTAATTACGGCATTAGACTATGGTCAAACAAAGCTAACTATAACACACAAAGTGACAGGTATAACAAAAGAAGTAATACTAAAAGTAACTAAAAAGATGAACGACATAATACAAGGCATAAGAGATAGCAATTTAAGCGATGGACAATATGAAATATTAATAAATGATGAAATATATAATGTAGAGTTATATAATTATTATGATAATGTAATTTATGCAAAAGATACAGGGACAGTCACATTCGGAAATGATACACCAGATGAAACAATGCTAGTTGTAAAGTTCCACAAAGACTTGACAGTAGAAGAAGGTGTAACACTTACTGCTAAAACAAGGAAAAAAGGTATGTATATATGTGTTTTAGGTGACCTTGTAAATGAAGGCGAAATTACAATGACTAAAAAACGGAGCAGATGTTGAAGAAGGGCAAAATGTATATCTATGGGAAAACATAGACAAAAGCTATGAATACGTACCAAAAGACGGAGCAGTAGGACTAGAGGCTCATCAGCCATATCATAAAGGATCAAGTATTACTAAAGGTATATATGGAAATAATGGAAATGGCAGAGAAACAGGCTCAGGAGGACAAGGTGCTACAATTATAAATGGACTTAGAGGATCAGCAGACAGTTGGCAGGGTGTATCAACAGGAGGAAATTCATATTCAGGAGGAAATGGTTCGGGAGGACTTTTAATTACAAATGCACCAGCAATTGGAGCATCTGCGACTGAGGCGACACCTAAAAGAGGTGGATCAGGTTATGCTTATGATCCAAACAATAATATAAGTTGGTTTGCAGGCGGAGGAGCTGGAATTACCGGAGGAAATAGTGGTTATCGTAATAAGAGTTCTGCATATACAGATACAAAAGGAGAAGACGGAACTGGTGGACTTTTAATGTTGTACAGTGATACCTTAACAAATTTTGGAAAAATAAGTTCAGAAGGTTCAAAAGGAGCAGGAGCAGATTCGAGAACAGCATTTACAACTTATTGGAAAGGTGCAGCAGGAGGAGGCGGCTCTGGACGGAGGAAGCATAAACATATTTACAAAAGAAGTTATAAATGCAGGAGAACTATCAGCAAAAGGAGGAGCAGGTGGGTATGTATCAGGATGTAAAAATCTTAACCATGGATCAGTAGATGGTGGAAATGGTGGAGATGGAACAGTTACAATAAATGAAGTAGGTCAAGTCCTAAACTACCCAGAAAAAGAAATTATCTTACATAAAGGTGATAATTATTTAGTAGACAAAAACTTAATAACATACACAAAATTAAATGAAAATCAAACAGAAAACTTGACAGTAGGAGATATAATATACGGTTTAACAGAAGGAAACAACATACAAATAGACCAAGACGGAAATATAACAGCAGGGGATATAGGAACAGCAAAAGTAAAAATAGTAGATGAAACTAATAAATATAGTACATACATAATTGTAAAAGTAATAGATAATGTTGCAGTAGCAGATTTAAAGAACGGAAACAATCACATGGTTGCATTAAAAGAAAATGGAACAGTATGGCAAACAGGTGTGGATGATAATGGTTTACCAGTAGAGCTTACAAAAGAGGATGACCAAGACCTAGAAAACATTATAAAAATTGATGCAGGGGAAAATACTGGCATAGCTCTCGATAAAGACGGAAATGTATATACATGGAATGTAGGTGATAAGGCTAAAAAAGTAGATGGGCTAAATAATATAAGAGCGGTAAGTGCAAAAAACGGAGCGTTCTATGCAGTGGATAAAAGTGGAAAAGCATACATATGGGGCGATGGAACATCAGGCATACAAGAAATAACATCAAGCCTAAAATATATAGATGTAAATGGAGAAAATCTACTTGGAGAAAATGGAAGAGTATATAGAGTAGATATGCCAGAAGAGCCAGTACAATTCTTAAATAATATATGCGAGATTTCAGATGGAGAAGATGAGGTTTTATATAGGACATTATTAGATAGAGCTTATGATATAGAAAAAGATGCCAAATATACAGAACTTGTAAGAAAAGAAACAGGCATATTAGAAGGAATAAGAGATATTTCAGTAGGAAGTTCTGCTAGACTACTACTAGACAAAAATGGAACTGTATATTTATGGGGTGAAAATAAAAATAACAAACTTGGAAGTGATGTAACAAATGCAGAATATCCAGTAGAGTTAACAAAAGTACAAGATATGGACCGGAAATGAAATCACACTAAACAAAATGGAAATAGTCACAACATACAAAAATCACTCTAGTTTTGCAGATGAACAAGGTTCTGTATATACAGTAGGATTAAATACAAAAGGAGAACTAGGAACAGGAGATAAAACGGCAAGAGAAGTCTTTACAAAGATAGACCAAAAAGAAATAAAAATAATTCCAGATGAAATAAATATTCCTGTAAGTACAAGCAAAGATGCTATAATAGAATTATGCAATTCTTTTAACCTAAAAAGAGATATAGCAAGTGGGGCAGAAACTAAAGTAGAAGTAAGAAATGGAAAAGAAATAGCAATAGAAAAATACAAAGATGTAGATAATAGTACAGTTACAAATATAAAGAAAGCACAGCCAAACTATAAATTAACAGGAGAAAAAATAGGAAGAACTTGCATAGAAACAGAAAATCAAGAAACAAATAGCAAAAATACATGGATAAATGTCATATCAGATGAAAATGCAAAAGTATCAGCAAAAGTCGTAAATGGAAACGGCTTTACAGTGGCACTTCGTTCAAATGGTACAATATGGGTATTTGGAAATATGAATGGACAAAATGCGCCAACTGTGATAAGTACAAAAGAAGAGATAATAGATATATCAGCAGGATATAGTCATGTTATGCTACTTGGTAAATCAGGAAAAGTATATACCATAGGAGGAAATGCGAATGGACAACTAGGTACAGGAAATACTTCAAACTATACAGGACTTGTAGAACTTGGATTAACGAACATAGTAAAAGTAATGGGAGTACAAAATACATCATTTGCAGAAGATGAAAACGGCAAGATATATGCATGGGGAAGCGGATATGCAAAAGTTCCTAAGGAGATAAATGTAACACTTGATTTTGAAACAAAAATAGGTGAAAAAGTAGAGCAAATAGAAATAGGTTCAGACTTTATTCTATTACTTGGAGAATCAGGAAGAGCTTACAAATATGCAGGAGGTACAGTAACACAAATAAAAACTGATACAAATACAGTATTAGAAGATATAAAAGAAATATCAGCAGGATATAGATACTTAGGAGTTGTTACAAAACAAGGCAAAGTATATATGCTTGGAGACAATGATTACGAAAAATTAGGAATATCAAATGATAAAGATGAAGGTGGAATTCAAGAAAGTAACTATGCAATATTAAAAGAAGAATTGCAAAACATAGAACGAATATCTACGGGTTATAATCACACCTCTGTGTATGATAAAAACGGTAATGTTTATACTTGGGGTAGAGGAGAAGACGGAGAACTAGGAAATGGCGAAAACTTCAATTATGCAGAGGCAAAACTAGTAGGAAGGAACCTTGTACAAGCAAATACCTTGGGACTAACACTTGAGGAAGGAAGTACATTTGATGTAGATGCATATATAGAGTACTTTAATCTATTTACAGATAAAGCAAGTACTATTGAATATGATGTAATAGATAAAGACTTAGCAGATATAGACCAAATAACGGGAGAACTAAACACTAAACTCGCAGGAAGAACAACAATTATAGCAGTAGAAGTAGGAACAGGTAAAAAATGTATAATACCTCTAAGAATATTAGAGAATAGCGACATAGAACCTATGGTAGAGACAAACCGGAAGTCATACAGTAATGCTTAAAACAAATGGAACAGTATGGACTTTTGGAATAGGAAGAGCGGATGAACTTGGAACAGGCAAAAAGGAAATAAGTGATGAGCCAGTTCAAGTAGCATTCCCTGACGGAACAGAGATAATTCAAGTTGCTTGCCGGAGAAAACTACAATCTATCCTTAGATAAAGAAGGAAATGTATGGAGCTGGGGAGCAGGATTATATGGCGAGCTTGGAAGTACAGCTACTAACATAAGTACACCTACTAAGATAAATGGATTATCGAATATAAAGAAAATAGCTTGCGGAAACAATACATCTTATGCAGTAACAGACAAAGGTGAAGTATATAGCTTCGGACTAAATGCAAATGGAGAAGGAGGTATCCGGAAGTTACACAAATAGCATACAAATAACAAAAGTAAAATACTTAACAGGTGTAATTGATATAAAAGCAGGAAAAAATCATGTTATTGCACTTAAAAACACAGGTGAAGTATATGCATCAGGTTCAAACCTATATGGAGAACTAGGAAGAAATGCAGAAACAGTTAGAAGGACAAAAGAATTTATAAAAGTACCAATTCTAGAAAATATTGTAATGGTAGGTGCAGGAAATAACCATAGCATGGCATTAGATAGTAATGGAAACGTGTGGACATGGGGCTCAAATATTTACAAAGAATTAGGACTAAATAGTGAAGCTATATCAGTCCAAACTCCAACTAAAGTAGATGGTTTAGTAGATATTAGATATATAGATGGAGGAAAAGGTACATCATTTGCAGTAAATAAACAAGGAGAAGTGTATGGTTCTGGATTAAATCAGACAGGAGAACTAGGACTTGGAAATAATCAAAATGCAAACACATTCCAGAAATTAGACACAATGGATAATGTAGTTCAAGTTTCAAGTGGAAATACATATACAGTGCTAATAAAATCAGACGGAAGTGTATGGGCGTGCGGAGACTATTCACACGGAGATGAAGAAATAAAGAGTAAAACAAAAGGAAACACCCCAGTGCAAGTAGGGAATGAAGCAACAGGGTTACTTGAAAAAGAGATAACAGTAAAAATAGGTGAGACTAAAGATATAACAGCGGAATGTGCTTATGAGTTCAACTTAATGTATGAAAACAAAAACTTTAAAGATACATTAACATACAATTCATTAAAACAAGAAATAGCAGAAGTAAATGGAAGCGGAGAAGTAACAGGAATAAAAACTGGAGTAACTAGAGTAAATGCACTATCAAATACTTTTAATAAGACATATAGTGTACTTGTAAAAGTTATTCCACAGGCAGCAAGCATAGCACCTAAAGTAGAAGGTGGAGATAATTTTAGTGCAGTACTAAAAGCAGATGGAAATATCTATACCTTTGGATATAACGGAGACGGAAGGTTAGCACTAGAAGATTACGAAACCAAAGATGTACCAACAAAAGTGGACATGAAGACAGGCTTTAAAGATATTTCGCTTGGAGAAAACTTTATAATAGCCTTAAGAGATGATGGTACAGTATGGACAGCTGGAAATAACAAAAAAGGACAGCTAGGAGATGGAAGTACACAAAATAGTAATAGATTAAATCAAATAACAGAAATAAAAGATGCAGTAAAAATATCAACAGGTACAGACTTTGCACAAATATTAGATAGCTATGGAAATATCTATCAAATAGGAAAAGGATATACAAAACCAGTAGAAGTTAAGAAACCAAAAGAACAAGCAATAGACTTGGCTTGTGGAACAGACCAAAGTGTATATATTACTGCAAACGATAAAGTATATGGATATGGAAATATACTAAATGGTGAACTACCAGATATAGAGGATGCAGTGAAAGTCGCATGTACTGATAGTAGTATAATAATTCTAAGAGCAAATGGAGAAGTATATGAGTACACAAATGGTACATTAAACAAAGTAAATCTACCAGAAGTTGTAGTAGACTTTAAAGCTACAAAAAATACAGTTATGTATCAAACAGTAGATGAGAATACATATATAGGTACAGCAAAAAATGCTGTGCATGGTGAAAATGCTTTTGGAATAGGCGTAGGAGAAACAAATACATATATTATACAAAACACAGGAGAAGTATATGCAGCTGGGACAAATACCTATGGAAGCATTGGAAACGGTACAAGAAATGATAGTACAGACTATACATTAGTAGGAGATAGGACAGTAAAAGTAAATCCATTAAATAAAACTATGACAATTGGAGAAGAGGAACAGCTAAACTTAACTGGTACACAGTTTAATGTATTTGGAGATACAGTTATACCAAAAGAAGAATATGAAATATCAAATGATGCTTCAGCAGTTGTAGCTATTGACGAAAATGGAAAGATAATAGCTTTAGCAGAGGGTACAGCAAACATAACAATTACAGATAAAGTAACTGGAAATACATTAACATTTAAGAGAAATGTTGAAAGAGAACTAACAGATGATATAAGTATAAAGCAAATTACAGGAACATCGAAAATGCCAGATGATAACATAGAAGAAGTTACAGCGAAATTGGTAGACGGTGCAACTATGACATATCAAATGGCAGTGAATAATTTAACAGACATAACTAAAGTGAAAGTAGTTTTAAATGAGCCAGAAAGCGAAGCTAGTATAGATGGAAATCCTTATACAAAATTACAAGCAGAAAAAGAGATAAACTTATCAGAAGATATAACAGAAATAAAGATACATGTAAGATCAGAAAAGGGTACTATTGCAGAATACACCTTGATTATTAGAAAAGAAGAAGTACCATGGGAGCCACCAGAAATTAATATAGTAGATATTTATGCACAAAGTGGAGACAAGGTATATAAAGCAAAAGAAACAGAAGACCTAAAATATGAAGTGAGAGTACCATATGAGTTAGAAAAAGTAGATGTAACAGCAATTACAGAATACATCAAAGACAAAGTACAAATAGGAAATACAGGTGTATATGTAATGAATAAAGACACACAAGAAATAACTTTAACTGGTACAAATACAGAAGTTGTAATTAAATTACAATCAGAAGACCGGAAAAGTCGAGACAGAATGTTTACTTACAATAGTTAAGATGTCAGAAAATGCAAACCTAGAAAAGATAGAAGTAGACGGAGAAGAAGCAACACTTGGAGAAGAAGGAAAATACCACTATATGTTAAAACAAGCTAAAACCTCGGTAGAGGTAAAGGCAGTTGTAGAGGAAAAAGCTCTTGCTCAAACTTATGTAACAATAGACAATAGTGGATATGAACTATATGAAAAAGAAAAAACAGTAAATATAACTTCAAAGAAAACAGAGGTTAGTGTAAAAGTAAAAGCAGAAAATGGAAATATAGAGGAATACATCTTAGTGATAGAAGGATTGCCAGACGACACAAGCATTAAAGAAGTAGTTGTGAATGGGGAAAAAGCTACATACATAGAAGGCAAAAACCGCTATGAGATAAGAAGTAATTTATCTACATACAATATACAAGTTACACTAAATGACATACTTGCAACTTTAAAACTAGATGAAAATGAACCAGTGATAGGAAAAGGCAACATAACAGTAAATAAGACAGGAAAAGAAACGACAGTAAAAGTTACTGTCACAGCACAAAATGGAATAGACAAAGAAGAATATATTATAGCAATAATAGAAAAGGCTTCAAATAGTAACTTAGACATAGTAAAAGTAAATGGAAAAGAAGTAAAAGTGGGACCAGATGGTACATATAAGACTGGAATTCCAATGACAGAAGAAAATATAAGTGTGGAAGCCATAGCAGAAGATAAATATGGGGTAACTACAATAGATGGAATAGGACAAAACAGCTATATAGCTAGTAAAAAGGATGCTGTAATAGATAATGTAAAACTTTATATCTATGAGATAGTCGTCACAGCAGAAGATGGAACACAAGAGACTTATACACTTGAAGTGCAAAGACTTGAAGTAAACTATAACATACAAAGTGTGTTAGTTGGTAAAGATAATGAAAACTTAGAAGAAGCAACATTAGAAGCGGACGGAAAATACCATTACAAAATAGATAGAGTAGAAGAAGCTATAGTCCAAATAGAATTGCAATCTGAAAAGTCAAGTGTAGAAATAGATAATGGTAAGCTAAATCCTGCTAATGTGATGCTTAGAAATGAAATAACAGAAGTACCTATAAGAGTAATAGCAGAAGATGGAAGCTATGAAGATATGGTATTAGTTATAGAGAAAAAATCAAATGATGTACTTATAAAACAAGTAGTAGAAGTAAATGGAACAGAATCACAGAAAATCGAAAAAGAAGAAGATACTTTCTATGTATATATAAATGACGACACGGCGTCAATTGATTTAGATATTATACTAAATGATAAAAATGCAAAATTAAAACTATCAGAAGAAGATGTATATGAAACAGGTAAAATCACAAGGACAGTAGACTTAAGTACTTATGAGCAAGACGGAGGAAAAGTTTTAACAGTAGAAGTACAAGCAGAAGATGGTGTGACAACAAAAGAATATATAATAAACTTTGCGAAAAAGGCAGACTTAAGCTTAAAACAAGTTTCTGTAAATGGCAATATAATAACATATAATGAACAAACAAATAAGTATGAGGCTTTAGTTCCAAATCAAAATGCACCATTAATAGAAGCTATTGCAAATGGAGCAAAACAAACAGTTACATTAATAAATGAAGCAGGAACAGAAATTGGGGCAGGCATAGGCGTAGTAACAAAAACAGAAACTTTAAGTACAACAAAGTTGACAGATACTTACACAATAAGAGTAACAGCTAAAGACCGGAGAAAGCTATGGATACAAAGATTACACCTTAGAGATAAGGCAAAAATCGACAGAAACAGGTATAAAATACATCAAAGTAGATAACTTAGGAACAAATATTAGTGAGGATGGACTTACATATTCATCAACAGTTGAAGGAAAGGAAAAATATCCAGTAGAAATAAAACTAAAAGATGAAAATGCAAAAGTAAGAATAGAGAGCATAGAAGGAGATGTACTAATTTCAGATAAGTTAGGTATTTTAACTGGAGAAATAGAAATTCCAAATGGAGAAAACAAGACAGTGAAAGTTATTGTTACATCAGAAAATGAAGAGGAAAAAGAATATACACTTGTAATAGAGAGAATGAGAGACAAAAACAGCTATATTGCAGGTAAGATAACAACAGAAAATGTAAATGGGGAATACATTTCGGAAGTAAGAGTATATAGACAAGTAGAAAAAATCATTACAAGTATAGATGAAGAAACAAATGAAGAGATAACAAAAACTGTAACAGAGTTAGAATATGTAACAGGAGTATACACAGATGAGGACGGAACTTTCAAAATACCAGTTTATAACCCAGATGAAGATGATGCAGAACTTCTAAATAGTAAATATATGGTAGTTGTATCAAAGATAGCATACTTAGACTATACAGTGGAAGACATAGAAATAAAAGAGGAAAGTATATCAGATATTGGAGAATATCACTTAATTGCAGGAGATGTAGTAAGGACAGGAGAAATCGAAATAGACGATTTAGTTAGAATGAACAATCGTTATGGAATAAGCATAAATGCGTCAAATAATGGGGTAATAGATGCAAATGCAAAATACGACTTGAATGAAGACGGAATTGTTGATGGATTAGATAGGGCTATTTTGGTTAGAAATTATGGGGAGCTTGCAAAAACTGTAAAGTGGAAAAATTTACAACTTTTGAATATCGTTAGTCCTGCAACGGGTAGTTATTAATAATTTCAAGAAAACCTCACCACTGTAAGAAAATGTAAATCGCTATGCTCAAACATTTTCTAAAGTGTAGGAGTATTCTTGATAATTATTAATAGAACTACCCTGCGCGGACCTTGAGTTTAGTAGCTGTAAATTTTCCAAATAATACGAATAAGAAAGAGAGCCAAATTTGGCTTTCTTTTTTTTGCAACAATAAAATTTACCATAAACAGTTGACATAAATTATGAAATGTGCTATAATGAAAAAGGTGTGAAAAGCAAGAATAAACTAGCATCATACAGGATAATATAATAACACAGAACTTAAGATGAAAAATTTATAAGAGTTAAAAGATTAAGGAATGTGTAAAAATGGAAGTATCAAGCGAAAAAATTGTTACTTTATTTATTTTTGTGATTTTTATAACAGTAGGAGTTTTACTTTTTTCAAGTAGTGAAACTAATGCAAATAGTAAAAACTATGAAAGAATGAAAATAGCAGTACAAGAAGAAGCAGTACTTACAATAGAGGAACAAGAAACACTTGATTTAATAAACGAATATAGAAGGGAAAATGGCTTAACTGACCTAAAAGCTTTTAAAGAACTTCAACAAGTAGCAAAATTAAAAGCAGACGACTTAGTTAAAAACGCATATTTTGCACACAACTCTGAAGCTTTAGGGACACCATTTGAAATGCTAGAAGATAATGGCATAGGTTATGCAGTAGCAGGAGAAAATTTATGTGGGAATACCACACCAGAGAGAGCAGTAGAAGCTTGGATAAATTCCATGCCACATAGAGAAAATATTTTAGATGATGAATTTGAATATACAGGGTTATGCGTAGTAGATAGCCCAGTATATGGAAGAGTATTTGTACAATTATTTATGGGACTATAATAGTCTCATTTTTTTTCTTTATAATATTACAAATTTCAACAAAAAGTAATGAATTTGTAACAAACTAAGGAACAGTTAGAAACATCTGAAGTTTGAAGGATTAATCGGCTTTTGACAATTCCCAGAGATGTTGAAAAGGAAAAAGCAAAATGCTATAATTAAAAGGAATTATAATAGACATTAATAAAAACAAATAGGAGAGAGAATATGAGAAAAGCAGTTAGTATTATAATGATAATGATTATATTTTTAGTTTTAACAAGTACAATTTCATGTGCAAGTACAAATGTAGGATTAGAGTTAGATAGTACATCGCAAAAGTTATATGCAGACAGTACAGCAGTATTTACCTTGAAATTTAACAATATGCAAGAAGTTAAAAAAGGCGTCAATGTAGTAAAGGGAAAATTAGAATATGACAAAGATGTTTTTGAAGAAATAAAAGAAATAGATTTTAAAACAGTTAATGGATGGGAAGGATTACAATATAATCAAAAGACAAATGAATTTGCAATGTATAAAAGAACAGGAGTTACTTCAAACGAAGATATTGTACAAATTTCAGTAAAAGTAAAAGAAGAAATAAAAGCAAATATAACAAGTTTTAAAATTACAAATATAGAACTTTCTGAAGGTAAAGAAGATATAGTAGTTCAAAATGATAAAAATACTGAGTTAAAAGTAGATATTATAGAAGAGCAAGAACCAGGAGGAAATAATCCAGGAAATAATAATGAAGAAAATAATAAACCAGGGGAAGATAACTCAGAAAATAATAAGCCAGGAGATAATAATTCAGAAGAAAATAACCCAGGGAAAAATGATACAGATGAAGATGATTTATTGCCAGATAAATTGCCACAAACAGGGCAAAGTTATATGGTTTTATTTGTAGTGTTAGCAGTAGAAATATTATTCTCAGTAAATGTTATATATTTTGGAAGAAAACTTTTCAAAAGTAAAAAACAAAGAAGGATAATTGTTATATTACTAGCGACTATCTTATTAATACAATTTGTAGGAACTGTATATGGAGCTATCACATATTTTTCTCAAAAGGGCGAACTAAATGGAGATGGAGCAGTAAATTATGCAGATGTTAATTTATTAGTATCACATTTAGTACATATAAAATCATTAGAAGAAGGAAAAAGTGAAGAAGAAGCAAAAGTTGTAATGCAAAATGCGGACATGAATAATGATGGAGAAATTACAGTAACAGACTTAAGCTTTTTAATTCAAAAAATAGAAAATGACTTAGACTATGAAGTAACTATGAGCCAACTTAATGTAAATAATTTCTATCCAACGAAGAATGAAGAAATTACATTAAGTTTTGAAGCAGAAGCAAATTATGAAGCCGTTATTAAAAATATTACAATGAATGGAAAAGAATATGAGCTAGTTAGAAATGAAGCAAACCAAAATTTATATGAAATTAAAGTGAATGTAGGGGATATAAGCGGAGTAAAAGAATACAAATTTGAAAAAGCTAATTTAACTAATGGAAAATCAGTAAAATTAGATTATTCTGTAAAAGTAGATGTATTAAAAGAGATTCCAAAGGTTATAAATTGGAGACAATCAGAAGATATAGAAAAATTAGAATTAAACCTTTCTTTTGATATAAAAGACGAAGATAGAGCATTTACATCAGGCACATATACAATTATAGAAAAACAAGAGGGACAAGAAAATACAGAAAATGGAGAAACTGTAACTGATGAAAATTGTATAAAAGCAGGAGAGCTTACATCAGGCTCTAATACTATAAATGTAAAGGTTGAAGAGAATAAAAACTATCAAGTTGATATGTGTATAATGTATAATTTAGATACAGATACATTAGAAAACGAGGAAGACAATCAAGGAAATCAAACTCATAAAGAAGATATAAGTTTAATAGTAGACTATAAGTTTAAGCTATCTGATGTCAAAACATATAGATATAAAGACGGGCAAGAAGAGCAAACAGAAGAATTTAGTGCAGGTGAATATATTACTTTAAAATTTAATAGCACTAATGAAACAATATGTATACCAAAAGAGGCAGTTATTAATGGAAAAACATATGAACTTTTGCAAGAAGGGGATACATACACAGCAATTGTAGACGGATTTGATACAGTAGGAGAAAATATGCTTAAAATGGAATCAGTTATTTTAAGTAATGGAAAAGTAATTGATGTAAGCAAATTTGAAGAAAACAAAGAAATAAAAATTAAAATTACAAAAAATAGTCCAACTATTGCAAGATTTAGAGCAAATGAAGATAAAGAAAACAGCAAATTAGACTCAAATATTTATGTAAAAGATATTGACAATTCAATATCAAAACTTGTTATTAAACTAGATGCTGAAAAAGATGGTATAGAAAGTGAAATAGCAAATGTAGATTTAACAAATAGACTAGTAGAAAGTAATCTTGTAAAAGAAGAGAATGATACGGAAATTGCAAATACATATTATATTAATGCTCTTTTAGATATAAGCAAAGTAAGCATGGTAGATAACTATAAGGTAAAAATATTTGCAAATTATAGTTTAGATGGAAAAAATACAAATACTGATATTTTATTATTAGAAGAAGATTTAGAAGCATCTCCAGTTGTTCAAATAGAAAATGCAGTAGCATCTAAAGAACATGTAGAAAAAGATGAAAACATAACTTTAAATTACAAAATAGAAACAAATAAAGAAGATAAGGAAATAACACATATTATAGTAAATAACTTACAATGTATTGCAACAAGACATGAAGATAATGATGAAAATGTAACATATTCCGTAACATTGCCAACAGGAAAAGAAGCGGGAATATTAGATTTACATACAACTGAATTTATATTTGAAGGAAATATTAGAGCACAAGTAGATAATCATGTAGAAGTAGATGTATTAAGAGATAAACCAACAAGTGAATCATTTTTACAAACAGATGATATAGTAGGACAAAGTGTTACATTAACAGCTAGAATAGTAGATCCAGATGGAGCATTTATTAGTGGTTCAGCAGACCTTGTAAAAAATAGTACTGACGAAGTTGTTGCAACAAAAGAATTTGATGCAGAACATATTACTTTTACAATTGAAAATATAGAGTTAGAGACAGAGTATACATTAGTTGCAAAAATGACTTATGCAAGAGATGATAAAAAGATAGAACTAGAAACAAACAAATATTATGTGGAAGATGAAATATTTAGAGAAAGACCAATACAATTAATTGCAGATTATGAATTAAATATTAGTAATTTAAAAACATACAGAGAAGATGAAGAAACTGTTTATTTTGAAAGAGGAGAAGAAGCAACAGTAAGTTTTGATAGTACTAACAAAACAAAGTTCTATCCAGTAAAAGCTATTATTAATATAAAAGATAATGCTGGAAAAGAATATGAAAAAGAGTGTGAGTTAGAGAAGGAAGAAAACAACTACAAAGCTAATATACCAGTAATATCTACACCAGGACCAAAGACAATTACTATTAAAAAACTAATTTTAAATAACACAAAAGAGTTAGAAGTAAATCAAAACAATGTAACAAGAGTTGGAGTTTTAAAATTAAGACCAAAAATTACAGACTTTGGTTATGAAGAAGATGAAGAAAACAAGAACATTGATGTGTCATTCTCAGTAAATGATGCAGAAGGAACTATAACTGGTGGAAAAATTATAATACTAGATGAAAACAAAGACAAAATAAAAGAAGAAGCATTTAACAGTAATTCAAATGGAATTACTTTCCCAAAAGGAATTGGTGAAGAATATGAAATAAAAATACTTGCAGATTATGATTTGGATTCTAACCAAATTACTACAGGGCATAATGAATATAAGGACCAAAACTTACTTACAGAAATAATAAATGTAAGTACAAAGCGTTTATTTGAGGTAAAAGATATAGTAGGAATTAGTGTATATAAGGCTGGAAGCGAAAAAGAAGTAACTAGTATATCGGAAACAGAAATAGCAGATAAAAATAACTTGAAAAATTATATAGTAAAAGTAAAAACAAAAGCGATGCCTACATTTTATGCAGAAGTAGAAGATTGTGAAATAGTAGATGATAAATTGAATTTTATTTTAGACTATGACAATGTTATTCAATACCAAAATGGTAAAAAACAAAGTAAACTAAAAGTAACATATGGTGAAATGATAGATGGAATGGCAAACAATAAGAGTATAGAGACACTAATTTCAGAAATAGAGGCAGATCCAACTCAAACAGTTACTTTAACACAAAACTATGATGCATCTTACTTAAAAACAACAGGAAATGCTGTTATTAATACTATATTTAGAGGTACTTTAGATGGAAATGGATATAAAATTACAGGACTTAATAAACCTC
>JAAVZQ010000064.1 GCA_022791735.1 Clostridia bacterium | reverse complement strand
CAATGTATAAATTTAATGAAAAGTGAAGTAGTAAATTTAGCTTTTAAATGTGCGTAATTTTTAAAAGATAGTAATATTAAATTGAAAAGCGATTTCAATTTATGATATAATTGAAATACAAATAGTAATTTATCGGGGAGAAAGCAATATGAAAGAGTTAGTGGATTTTATATTTTTAATAATAATATATTTTTGGAAATTTTATAAAAAATGGAAAGAAAAAGGTAGAGATGTATTGTTAGTAAATACTACAATGTATATATACTTATCTTTTGTATTATATTTTACTTTAATGCCAATAATAACATCTTTGCCATTTATATTTAATCACCCATATACTCCAATGAATTTAGTACCTTTTATTGATGTTACTTTTGGCAGAGGAGATTTTGCTAGACAGATAGGTTTAAATATTATAATGACAATTCCTTTTGGATTTTTAATGCCTTTAGTAAAAAAAGAGAATGCTAGACTATTAAAAGTTGTTTTTTATACTTTTTTATTAAGCCTAGGAATTGAGTTGTTACAGCCTTTAATAAATGGTTTGAGATCATCAGATATAACGGATTTAATAACAAATGTAACTGGTGGAATTATTGGATATGTGATGTATTTAATATTTAAACCATTAACAACTAAAATATTAAATTGTATAAAAAATAGATAGGAACAACTTACAATTAAAAAAGGAATAGATTATTTATGATAGAAAAGAAATTAGAAAACACTGCAATTCACTATTGGATTAATGATACTAAAGATGGAATTGCAATAATATTTATACACCCTGCATTTGCAAATCATACTTGTTTTGATACGCAGTTAGATTATTTTAGAGATTGTAGAGTTATTACAATGGATTTAATAGGACATGGCAAATCAATAGGAAAAGGAACAATTGGAGATACTGCTATATATATAAATCAGATTATGGAAATAGAAAAAATTGATAAAATCAATTTAGTTGGAGTATCTATTGGAGCAGTATTAGCTCAGGATTTTGCAAATAAATATCCAAGCAAAGTATCTTCTCTAACTTGTATAGGTGGATATGACAATAATAATTTTGATAAAAGTTTGCAAAAAGGTAATACAAAACAACAAATGAAAATGATGTTAAAGGCAATGTTTTCTATAAAAGCATTTGCTAAAGATAATAAAAAAATATCAGCATATACAAATGAAGCACAAGAGAAATTTTATCAGATGAATTTAGGATTTAAAAAGAGTTCATTTAGATATTTTGCAACACTTCATAAGTTAGTTAATAAATATAAAACACAAAAAAGAGATTATCCACTTTTAATTGGAGTTGGAGAATACGATAATGATATGGCAAAGAAAGCATCAATTACTTGGCACAAATCAGAACCAGATAGTGAATATATGGAATTTTCTGGAGCAGGGCATATAGTTAATATGGATACACCAGAACAATTTAATAAAGTTTTAAAAAAGGTAATTAGATAATTACAAGTTGTAAGTTCAAAAATAATAAAGAAGTATTAGATATTAGAGTAAGTTAAAAAGGAGTTAGAATTATGAGAGATGCAGAAAAAACAATTGGAAATATGATAGATAAGCAAAGCATTTGCTATGTTAGTTCTATTGATAAAGATGGTTTCCCAAATACCAAAGCAATGCTAAAACCTAGAAAAAGAAACGGAATAAAGGAAATTTATTTTTCAACAAATACATCTTCTTTAAAAGTTCAATCATTTAAGAATAATCCAAAGGCTTGTGTTTATTTTTGTGATAAGAGATTTTATAAAGGTATAATGATAAAAGGAACAGTAGAAGTTTTAGAAGATAAAGAATCAAAAGAAATGATATGGAAATTTGGAGATACTATGTATTATAAAGAGGGTGTAACTGATCCAGATTATTGTGTATTGAAGTTTACTTCTATCTCAGCAAGATATTATAGTAATTTTAAATCAGAAGATATAGAAATACATCAATAAATCGCAATTGTATGGCTATAGATTTTAAATGTTAATAAGCATTGCTTGTAGCAACGGACTATTCTTTATATGATAGTTTGTAAAGAAAGGAGTTGTTCTAAAATGTTAAAAGAAAATATTAAACAATTAAGAAAATCGAGAGGACTTTCACAAGAAGAACTTGCTATTAAATTAAATGTAGTAAGACAAACAATTTCTAAATGGGAGCAAGGATTATCAGTTCCTGACTCAGAAATGCTAGTTTCAATATCAGAGGTTCTTGAAACACCAGTAAGCACTTTACTTGGAGAAAATATTTCTGAAACTAAAGTAGACGAGTTGAAAGTAATTTCTGAAAAATTAGAGATAATAAACCTACAACTATTACAGAGAAAGAATATTAGAAGAAAAACAATTCGTTGGCTACTAATTTCATTATGTGCAGTCATAATAATAATTTTTATTTCGCTATTTTTATTAAATAGTCTTTATCTAAATTGGGATTATAGTAATCCTGAAAATGCTGTTTTAGGTACTACTTTTCATTCGTTTGAATGGATATTTGTTAGGATGGCACCAATTATGCTTATTATATCAATCGTTCGGGATTATACTGACTCGAAAGAAAGCTTAAAATCAATAAATAGTAAAAGCACTAGTTGAATTAGCAACAGTGCTTTTACTATTTATACATTTATCATCTACTATTCCGCGAGAATTGCCCCAAGTACAAGTATACCTTCATTTTCAGCATAAATTGTATTGAATTGAGATATAGGAAGCGGATTGGTTCCGAGCCCGCATTCAATAGTGTATCCGTGGCAAGTTATAGTTTTGTATAAACCAATCCTTATATCCTGCAAAACTAGAACTAAAAGGAGTATCTTCTAAGAGATAGCCACTTGAACGTGCAAACTGTTCTCCAATATAGTATGAAGCAGGAGGTAAGTAGTCTAAAAATCTCCAATAAATTACTCTACCTTGTGTATGGTAAGCAAGAATTAGCCTAAAATTATGAGAAATAGTAAACCTATATAAAGCTACTGCCTCAAGTGCTACAAGAGGCCTAGAACCAACAAAATCACGAGGAGCTGGAGATATAAATCCTTGGCTAAATTTTATCTCTTTAGCCTTTTCCCATTCTGCAGGGAATTGTAAGTTCAAATCCACACCTTGAACATTTGCTTTCCAACCATTTGGGAAGGCAATCTTTGGATAATCATTAGCAATTCTTTGAGCATTCTTGTAATAATCAGTATTTTTATTTATCGCGCCAGTAACCAAATCAACGCCATCAGGGTTAATCATAGGAACAATATAAATAGAAACAGAATTTAATAAGTTCCTTGCTAGATACCCATAAATATAACTATCATTAACATAAGCTAAAGATAAATTTTCTAAAAATTTCATAAGAACTGGACTTGTAATCCATTCATTTGCATGTATAGAAGCATTATAAAAAACTTCTTTTGTTCCACTACCAATTTTCAAGTAAGGAATACTTTTACCCATCACTGAGTTTCCAATAGAGCCAATTTCAATAAATGGATATAGAACAGAAAAGCTTTTGATATTCATTTGTAAAATATTATAAGTATAACTAATATCAGTTTGAACAACATTTCCAAAAGGCACAATAATTTGAGTTCCGAGGAATTAAGTTGTTAGGATTAATATTTGGGTTTGAGACTAAAATTCTAGGAACAGTGGTAGAAAATTTAAGTGCAATGCTATATAAAGTATCTCCATTGTTTATTGTATAATAACTATATCCATAAATATATGGGAATAGCGCATTCCATGTGTTTTGGCCGCACAATGCCGTCTTGAGTTAATCCAAAATTTCTTTGAAATGCAAGTACAGCATTATATGTAATATCACCAAATATTCCATCTACATCACCATAAAGGAAACCTATTTTCTTAAGGGTACTTTGTAAGAGTTCTACTGTAGGGCCGAGTAGAGCCACGCTTTATTGTTTCCATAAAGACCTCCAATCTACAATAATATATGAGAAATAGAGTAAAAGTGTGAATTACAAGCTAGGTTTATATACTTTGAAAAAACATCTTGTAAATAAAAAGAATTTATGGTATAGTATTACCGAAAGAAAAAGCAGATGGGGGAAATACAGTGGAAAAAATAGTAATTGAAGGGAAAACTAAATTAAAAGGAGAAGTAACAATTAGTGGTGCAAAAAATGCAGCAGTAGCAATACTTCCGGCAACAATATTAGTAAATGGAATAAGCGTAATAGATAATATACCAAACATTAGTGATATAAAAACATCATGTGAAATATTAAAAGCATTAGGAGTTAAAATAAGACAAATTGAAGAGCATACCTTAGAAATAGATTCGAGAGAAATAACAAGTGTAGAGGCGCCACTAGATTTAACAAGTAAATTTAGAGCTTCATATTATTTAACAGGAGCGCTTCTTGGAAGATGTAAGCATGCAGTAATTGGAATGCCAGGAGGATGCAAACTTGGAGCGAGACCAATGGATCAACATATAAAGGCATTTGAAGCACTAGGGGCGACTGCAGAAACAGAGCAAGGAAAAATAGAGGTCAAAGCTAGAAAATTAAAAGGGAATTCAATATATTTAGATATAGTTTCAGTAGGAGCGACAATCAATGCAATGCTTGCAGCAGTTCTCGCTGAACGGAACAACAACAATAGAAAATGCAGCAAAAGAGCCACACATTGTAGACCTTGCTAACTTTTTAAATAAAATGGGTGCAAATATAATGGGTGCAGGAACAGATAGAATAAGGATACAAGGTGTAAAAGAACTAAAAAAAGATGAGACATATTCTGTTGTACCAGACCAAATAGAAGCACGGTACATTTATGCTTGCAGCAGTTGCATCAAGGGGAGATATAACAATAAAAAACTGTATTACAAAACACTTAGAATCAATAAGTGCAAAAATAATAGAAATGGGAGCAGAAGTAAGAGATATTGACGGAGAGATACTAAGAATAATTTGTAATAAGAGACCAAATAAAGTAAGTATAAAAACCTTACCATACCCAGGTTTTCCAACAGACCTGCAACCACCGATGGGAGTTGCAATGTCAATTGCAAATGGGACAAGTGTAATAAATGAAAGTATATGGGATTCAAGATTTCAATATACAGAAGAACTAAATAGAATGGGTGCAAAGATAACAGCACAAGGAAAAGTAGCTTTTTTTGAGGGAGTAGACAAATTAGTAGGAGCACCAGTTTATGCACCAGATTTAAGAGCAGGAGCAGCACTTGTAATAGCAGGAATAGTTGCAGAAGGCACAACACAAATATATAATGTAGAACATATAGATAGAGGATATGAAAAAATAGAGCAAAAATTTATAGAATTAGGAGCAAAAATAAAAAGAGTAGACCAAGATGAAATAATTTAAATAAACATAAGAATAGAGAGGAAAAAACAGTGAAATTTTGTAGCTTATACAGCGGAAGTGCTGGGAATAGCTTGTTTGTTCAAGGGAATGAAACAAAGATATTAGTAGACAGTCGGAGTAAGTGCTAAAAAGATAGTAGAAGGTTTAGAAAGTATAGATGTAGAGGCAAAAGAAATAAGTGCTATATTAGTAACACATGAACATATCGATCACATAAAAAGCCTACGGAACAATGGCAAAGAAGTACAATATACCTATATATGCAGATTTAGGAACTTGGAATGGGATAGAAAATGAGAAATCAGTCATAGATATAGAAAATAAAAATTATTTCAAAATAGGAGAAAAATTTGAAATAGGAGATTTAGAGATAATGCCGTTTTCTACTTCGCACGATGCTATGGATCCATGTGGATTTAGCATAAAACATGATAAAGAAAAAATAAGCATAGCAACAGATTTAGGAGAAATGACAAATGAAGTAATGGATAATCTAAAACAAAGTAAATTTGTATTATTAGAGTCAAATTATGAACCAGAAGTATTAAGATGCTGTTCATATCCATATATGCTAAAAACAAGAATTGCAGGGAGTAGAGGGCATCTTTCAAATGGAGAAGCAGGTAAAACAATATCTAAATTATTAGAGCATGGACTTCAGAATGTAATGCTTGGACATTTAAGCAAAGAAAGTAATTTTCCAGAACTTGCATATAAAAGTGTTACAGAGGTTCTGAAACAAAATGGAATAAATATAAACGACTTAGAACTCGCAGTAGCAGATAGGTATGCACCTAGCAAAGTAGTAAACATATAAAAACAAATGAAAAGTAGTATCTTGCTTCTTTGTTGCTTGTTCAAAATTGTATCGACGTGCACAAGCACGCCTCCACAATCTTTGAACTCACACGCCTTGCAATATACTACTTTTGATTTGTTTTATAAAAAGAGACGCCTTTTATTGGGCGTCCATTTTAAAATCAATTACATTATTTTGCTCTGCTTTATTTTTTTTCTTTACAAATCTTTTTTTAGTTTTAAGTACAGGATAGTTTGATACTTCACTAATATCGATACCATTTTTAGTTGCATATGTAGTAAAATTATTTTGTGAGTTTGCTGCAAGATTGGCGTTTAAAAGGTTCTCATTTGCTAAATGGTTATAATATAGTGAAGAACCATATAAATTATTTACAACATTATTTACAGCCTTATCAGTAGCATATATAACATTAATGTCATGATTTTTTTCTTCATAAATCAAGCCATCTTTAATTACAAGGTTTGAACCTAGGTTACTTCCAAGAGAAGAAGTATCTACGTTAAAAAACTTTGCAATTTTGAATAAATCTCCTTGTTCTACATTAGCGGTTTCTCCATTATTAGAGTTTTTAGCGAAATTTGATAAAAATTTTGTGCTATTAGAACCAGTGAGTTCAAAATAATGTTCTTTAAAATACCCTTCAAGATAGTCTTCAAATTCTATATTGCTATCACAAATATTTGTTGTGTAAAAACTAGCTAAAGATTTAACTAAATTCTTATCTATGTTTTCATCAGCAGTTTTGGTGTTTTGAAGTTCTCTACCAAAATGAGGGCCTAGCATAAGAGGAGTATTATTCTTTTTTAGTCCCTTGAAAACATTTCCGAAAAAACCAAAAACAGAATTTTGTTTACTCTCATGAATAGTTTCACCATTAGCTAAGCGGTAAGAATTTAGAAGATATCTTTTTCTATATAAATCTCTAAGTTCAGGTTTAACAGAAGACATCATATCTTCAAAATATCTATTTTTATCAAATAAGTGCAAATTCTGCATTTGGCTATTTATTGTTTTTGCACTTTGTACTTTACCTTGAAAATTTTCAGATAGTTTTTCGTATTCGGCATTAAGCCTCGAAACAGCTTGACGGTTTTTCTCATCGTAAGATTTTGTTTCTTCAAAAAGCTTAGAAGCAAGTTCTTTTTTCTCATCAGCAGAAATATCTTTTTCCATTATTTCTTTATATTTTTTACCATAATCATTAATTAATTTTTGACTTACAGTGTTAAATTTTTGTTTTTTAAGCTCAATTTGATTTGAAGCACTTTCATAAACCTTTGCACTCTCAAGTTCATATTGCTTTAATCCTAAATCTTTTTCAAATTTTTCTTCAAAATCTTTAAAATCTTGTCTAGAAAAACTTTTTTCAAGTTTTTTAATTTGAGCTTCAATAGTTTCAATATTTCCCTGATAATATTCAGGCGAAATATATAAGTAACAAGAGTTTTCCTCAATTCCATTAAAAGGATTTTCATGTTTTTCTAAAAGGTAAACAGCAGAATTGTTTTCAATTTTAATATCAGCTACTTTTGGAAAACAGTAGTTAATCTTAGTTCTTGCAAGTTCAGCCTCATGAGGATTTTCATTTTCGTCAACTAGCACAGTATTTAGAATCCTAACAATATCATCTTTACATATAGTGTTATTTCCTGTATCCATTTGAGCATCTAGAAATTGCATTATTTGATTATTTATATCACTTTCTTTTCCGTTTGCAAGCAAATATTGAAGTTTTTGTTTGATATGTCCCATATAATAATCATATATAGATTGTTTAAGTTTACCGAACTATCTTTTCATTTGTTTCCATCATATTTACACCATTGCCTTTCAAATGTTAATTCACATGTTGAATATAAGAAACTCACCTACTATCACAGGCAAAGCCTGTTGGCGGGTAACCGAGAACCTTATTGTTTCACAATAAAAATCCAACATAACACCTTATTTATATCATAACAATACATAAAAAACAATATAAAAACTAAATTTTACCAAAATAATTTTCCAAAATTTACACATACTGATAAAAAGGAGGAATTTGCCAAAATGGAATCTTTATGGAAAAAAACAGAACCTGCTTTATTAGCAGAAAGTAAAAGTTTGGAAGAAAATATCGAAACAGAAGTATGTATAATAGGAGGAGGAATTACAGGGATAAGTACAGCGTATAATCTTATAAAACAAGGAAAAAAAGTGGTTATTTTAGATAGAAATGAATTAGCAGATAAAGTAACAGGACATACTACTGCAAAAATAACATCACAACATGGGCTTTTTTACAATTATTTAATAGAAGATTATGGAATAAAATTTGCAAAAAAATATTATCTGGCAAACGAGGAAGCTATAAAAAATATCGAGGAAACAATAAAAGAAGAGAACATAGACTGTGATTTTGAAATGCAAAGTGCATATATATTTACAAAAGATGCAAAGGAATTAGAAAAGATAAGAAAAGAAATCGGAGCAGTGAAAGCTATTAAAGGAGAAGCAGAATTTGTAAAAACAATAGATACAAAACTTAAAAATATACAAGGAGCAATAGAATTTCCAAATCAAGCCCAATTTAATCCAAGAAAATATTTGAAAGGTTTAGTAAAAAGGATTGTAGAAGAAGGTGGAAGAATTTATGAAAATAGCAAAGTAATAGAATTAGAAGATGAGGATGAGATTTATAGAGTAGATACAGAAAAGGGAAGTGTAAGAGCTAAGTATGTAGTTATAGCAACACATTATCCAATAATAAATATGCCTGGATTTTATTTTATGAAGATGTATCAAGAAACATCTTATGCGATAGCGGTAGAGACAAAAGAAAAATTATTCCAAGGAATGTACTTGCAATTAGAAAATCCTAGAATATCACTAAGAACAGCAAAAGATGGTAATAAAACACTTGTGATAATAGGAGGGATGGACCATAGAGTTGGAGCAAAAATAGATTTAAAAGATGCATTTAAAGAATTAGAAAAGGTGGCCAAAGAAATGTATCCAGATGCAAAAGTTTTATATAGATGGAATACACAAGATTGCATCACACTAGATAAAATTCCGTATATAGGCGAGTTTTCAAAAATGATGCCAGGAGTATTTGTGCGGAACAGGCTATAAAAAATGGGGGATGACAAGTTCAAATATTGCAGCAAAAATTATTACAGACAAAATCATGCGGAAAAGTAAATAAATATGATGAAGTATTTACTGCAACAAGATTAAATCCAATAAAAAACAGATGGGAACTTGGTGAAATGGTAAAAGAAACTGCAAATTCATTAGTTGTAAATAAACTAAAAAAACCAAATCAAGAGCAAAACCCTACTTGTACACATTTAGGATGCGAACTTTCATGGAATGATTTAGAAGAAACATGGGATTGCCCATGCCATGGTTCAAGGTTTGATGCAATGGGAAATCAAATATATGGGCCAGCAATAGATGACTTAAACTAAAATCTTAAGGTTTTATTATTAATTTATTATAATTTTATGAAACCACTTTATTTTTCAAAGATAAATCTTTATACTATATATGAAAGAGGGATTTATTAAAATGAAAAAGAAAAGAAAAATCAATTTTAAAAGAATATTTCTACTTTTAGCAATGGGAGTAATTGCATTTGTGAGCATAAAATTATACTTTAGTGAAAGGGTGTATGATAAAGAAGGAGTATTTCCAGAAGAAGTATATGGAGTAAAGGTAAATACTGAGATAATAGAAAATCATACAGAAGCAAGAAGCGGGAAGAAGAGAAAAATAAAATATCTTGTTATACATGAAACAGACAATACAGCAATAGGTAGCACTGCAAAAAATCACTCAGAGTTTTTGAGCAAGAATAATAAAACCTCAACATCTTGGCACTATACAGTAGATGATAAAGAAATATATCATCATATACCAGATAACGAAATAGCACATCATGCTGCAACACAAGATGGAAACCAATATGGAGTAGGAATAGAACTTTGTGTGAATGAAGATGGGAATTTTGAGAAGACCTTTGATAATGGAGCAAAATTGGTTGCATATTTGCTTAAAGAATATGACTTGCCAATAAAAAGCATAAAAACACATCATGATTTCTCGGGCAAAGATTGTCCGCACAACATTTTAAAAGATGATAGAATGAAAGAATTTACAAATAAAGTAAAAGAATATATGAAACAGTAAAGCTTACAAGTTTATGTAAATTATGATAAAATCATACTATGCAAATTTATTTGCAATAAAAAATTTAGCTATTAGCTAAAAGGAGGTATGAAAGCATGGAAAATGCGGAACTGACAGTGGCAATTGGACGATGGGTTACATCACGGAAGAAGCTGGCAGAGCAGAATGGAACACCGAACTTACAAGAAATGAAAAAATCAGGCAGGAACTTGGCGATGAATTGGAGAGCTACTTTAAGCAATATCCTGACTTGAGGATATTGCACAAAGCAGCTTCCTATGATGAAACATCTTACATAGAAATCAAGATTTCTGTGAAAGCAGAATAAAATATCTCTAAAAGCAAAACGGATGGAAACAGTGTTTCTATCCGTTTTGCTTTTAAGTTTTAAAATCAATGGTCGGGGCGACAGGATTCGAACCTGCGACCCCATGGTCCCAAACCACGTGCGCTACCAACTGCGCTACGCCCCGAACTATTAACAATTACATATTATAATATAAAATTAGAAAAAAAGCAATACTTTTTTAATATTTCTATTGAAATTTTCGAAAAAAGATATTATAATAAAAACATGCAGCAGTAGCTTAGCTGGATAGAGCACTCGGCTACGAACCGAGAGGTCGGGGATTCGAATTCCTCCTGCTGCACCATACTCTCAAGCTAACTTGGGAGTTTTTATTATGCAATAAAAATGTTTCTTGGGTACTCACAATTTTTAAGTGTGCAGGTGGGTGAGGTTCTTATAATTTAAATTTTTTCTCTCTAGTAGGTATATATCATTCATTATCAAAAAGTAGGAAAGTTTTTGATAAGTTTTTTAATTTTATTTAAATTTCAAATGAGATATTAGTATGAAATTTGCTTATTTTATATATTTTGTAAAAGAAGTATGTTATAATATGAATAAAATTTGTGTACAAACAGAACAGGGATTGTATACAGAACAAGTATATAATATAGAAAAATTATTATAAAACCAAAACAATATTTATCAGAAGCACTTATTGAATATGCAGTGAATTTAAAAGAAAGGTAGAGAAAAATGAATAATTTTATTTATAATATTCCAACAAAAGTATATTTTGGAGAAAATCAGTTACAGGGAAACTTAAGTCAAGAAATAAAAAAATATGGTAATAAAGTATTGCTAGTTTATGGAGGAGGAACTATAAAGAAAATAGGACTTTATCAAGAAATTATAAAAGAACTTCAAAATTTTAATATAGAAATATATGAATTTTTTGGAATAGAGCCTAATCCAAGACATACTTCAATAAACAAAGCTGCTAGTATTTGTAAAGAAAAAGATATAGATGTTATTTTAGGTGTTGGTGGTGGAAGTGTAATAGACAGTTGCAAAATCATAGCAGCAGGCAGATATTATGATGGAGATATATGGGATTTCCTAACAAAAAAAGCTGAAATACAAAAAGCACTACCTATAATTACTATATTAACCTTATCGGCAACTGGATCTGAGATGAATACAAATTCCATTATTTCAAATATAGAAACAAATGAGAAAAAGGGGGTAAAAAGTCCATTAACTCTGCCAAAGGTATCTTTTTTAGACCCAACAATTACATATTCTGTAAATAAATACCAAACTGCTTGTGGAAGTTGTGATATTTTATCACATATATTAGAAACATACTTTTCAAGAAATAATGGATTATATATGTTAGATACTGTGATGGAAGGACTAATGAAAACTGTAATAAAATATTCTAAAATTGCTTACACTGATCCTAAAAACTACGAAGCAAGAGCAAATTTAATGTGGGCTTCATCTTGGGCAATAAATGGATTTGCTAGAATGGATAGGCAACCTAATATATGGGTTTGTCATCTATTGGAACATCAATTATCGGCTTTTTATGATATTACACACGGATTAGGATTGGCTATTTTAACTCCACGATATTTAAGATATATGTTAAATGAAAATACTGTAGATAGATACTATCAATTCGGTGTGAATGTGTGGAATATAGATGCCAATTTACCGAAGATGGAAGTTGCAGAAAAATCAATAGAATGTTTAGAAAAATTGCTTTATAAAGATTTAGAATTAACAAATAATTTATCTGACTTGAATGTTGATGAAAGACATTTCGAAGAAATGGCAAATCGTATATGTAGCAATGGTATTGTAGAAGGCTTTATGGATATTGATAAAGAAGATATAATGGAAATTTTTAAGGAATGTTTATAATAGAAACAAATAGACAATTTTATACATTTTGCTATGTATAAAATTGTCTATACTCTGGGCAGATACAAAATATCTGCTTTTTTTATTGAATAGGAAAAATCACAGATTTTTGCTATTCAACAAGGTTAATTTACCTTGGGCAGTGCAATAATCGCGAAGCGATTTTGCACATGTGTGCGCCTCAAAATTTTTGATTTCGCTAACGCACAATTTTCTTATAAAAATTTGCTGAAAACTGTAACAAATTGAAAAATAGATTGTCATACATTATATAACAAAAGAAAGAGGGAGGGAAATTGCAAAGAATTTATGGTTTAATGAATTGAAAAAGAACAAAAGAATTGTTTTAACAGACGATGAAAAAGATTTAGCAGATATGAAATACAACATAGAAGATAAATTCCTTCTCGAACAAGATAAAGTGGAATTACATAAGAAAATATACAATTTAGATAGCCAAATAAAAGAGATATTTTATTTAAGATTATTTGCAAATTTAAGCTTTAAAGAGATAGGCGAAATAATGGGAAAAAGTGAAGTGTGGGCAAGAGTGAATTTTTATAGAGGCAAAGAAAAGATGAAGGAGAGTGAAGAAAATGAAAAAAGAATGTAAAATAGTACAAGACCTATTGCCAAATTACTTAGAAAAAATTACAAATGAAGAAACAAATAAATTCATAGAAGAACACATTGCGAATTGTGAAGAATGTAACAAGACTTATTTGGCAATGAAACAAGAATTAAAAGTAAATTCAATTGATACAAAAAAGAAATAAAATATATGAAGAAATTTAAAACAAAATTAAAAATATTAAGAAATATTTTAATGATAATTAT
This sequence comes from Clostridia bacterium, assembly GCA_022791735.1. Taxonomy (GTDB): domain Bacteria; phylum Bacillota; class Clostridia; order TANB77; family CAG-508; genus JAAWPK01. The sequence goes on along the minus strand of JAAVZQ010000064.1, from coordinate 14,140 downwards.
AGCTATATTTTTAATAATAGTTGGAAGAAAGGCAATTATATTAGCAAAATTATTTAATACGTCTACTGAAGTATATGATAAAGATAATTATGAACAAATACAAATAGGAGAAAGAGCATGGATACAAAATGATTTAAATAATTACTACTCTAAAAATATATCAATATATAGTAATGGTAGAGTAATACTTATTGAAAGATATTGTAAAGATGGCAAAACATTAGTAACGTTTGAAAACAGTGATATATATGAAAAAGGAGTATATACGAAAGAAACGTATTATAGTGATGGAAAAGAAAATTTATCTTTTAAGGAGAATTCTAAGGGTGATAAAGAAATAATAACAAACACGAATATGCAAGGGGATTACTAAGACAAGTTCCGTCATTAGGCGATGGATTTTTATACGAATACTTTAAATATCTTTTATTTGCAGATATCTATGAAACTAACTTAGAAGGAAAAGAATGTTATGTAATAAGAATTGAGAATTCAGAGCAATTTGTAGATAAAGAAACAGGAATGACAATTAAATCAGTAAACAATGAATATAACATAGTATCAGATTATTATTATGAATTTGGAACAGTTACTGACGAAGATGTAAAGAAACCTAAAATACCAACACAAAATAATTAAATAGAAAGTTTGAAGGTAAACATTCAGGACATGGTATGCAAAACGATGATAAAGTATTTGAACAATATATGAAAACAGTAGATTAGTATTTAGAGAAATATATGCAAATTCAAAAATAAAATTAGAAACATATTAAGATAGGTAATTCATTGAAAATTATCTATCTTAATATGTTATAATCATAGTGGCAAATTACTGCTTACTTTAAATTTAGTAAGAAATAAGAGTATATCGCAAACTTTAAATTATGATATACTCCTATTATTTCTATTTTTGATTAACACATTCTAATATCAGCTAAGTTATTTGTTAGCAAGAGAAATCTTTATATCCTCAAAAAACTCTACAATCTTAAATTTTAAATTAAAGAAAGAATTGTCTTCAGAAATTAAGCTAAATTCTTCATCACTTAAACTACTTTCTAAAACTCCTTTTGATGTATCGTCAAGATGACCAGAACTTACATCTACAAAACAAAGAGTTGGAAACATTACACACCACCAATTATGCCCAGCACTTTCACCGAATTCTAATTCTAAGAGCATCATACATACCAGAAGGAAGCGAAATATCACCATATACTTTAGTAGGGAAGTCAAACTTTCCAATCTCTAAAGAAACATCATAATCATAGCCTTGAGATACAATAGTTTCACGAGCTATTTTTTGAAAGTCATCTAAATGAGCATTTACTATGTTAATTGCTTCTTCTTTAGAAGAAACATCAGATGCAATTTCTTTCATATAGGAAATCACATTATCACGAACTAAAAGTTTCAAATCTTGGTCTTCTTTAGTATCACTATTTGCAATAATATGAAGCCTAAAAACACTTTCAGCCAAATCAGAAGATACTGTATTTGCATAAGAGATTGCACATATACATGTATAAGATATAAATAGTAATAATATAATCATACAACGTTTAAATAAATTCATATTTACCTCCAAGAACTGCTTTTAATATGTAAAAAAGCAATTTATTCATTTTTCTTTATTAAAAGTATTAACATAAAAAGAAAAAATATACAGTAAAAGCATAAATTTATTAAATAGGAAAAAAGAACACAGATACAAAATGAATAAAATATAAATGTCGAAAAAGGTTGTATGATTTACGGAAAAACGGGTTGACAGAGACAAAATAAAATGGTAAAATTTGGGAAACAAAAGTTAAAAGGTGGGTAAACAAATGGAAAATAATTATCTAAAAATTTGCAGTTTTTATGTGAGCGATTGGCATTTAACAGCAATGATACTTCCATACGTAGAAAAAGCCGAAGAAAGAGAGGAACACCTAAACACAATATTAGAAAAAAATATATCGTACAACATGAAAGAAATATTAGAAAGAACAAAAATAAGTGAAAGAAAGAGAGAAGAGATAGAAAAAATAGGTTGGGAAAATAAAAATATAATAAAATATGGAGACATAAAGAAATACATGGAAAAAATTACGAAATTTCATAAAAAAATAACAATAATAGTAGAAGGTAGCAAAGACAAAATAGAGTGCATAGGAAAAAACATAGACAAATGGATAAAAAAAACAGAAAAAAAGTTAGAAAAGAAAGAAATAAAAATAATTAATTGTTATGAATTAATGGAATTTAACCAAAACCTAACCGAGATATTGGATGAACATGATAAAATACTGAATACATCAGGTATACATGAAATAGAAGAAATGTATGAAGGATACATTAGAAAAAGAGCATAGAATAATAAAAAGGCGTATTTTTAGACAAATATGTCTTTTTTTTGACAAAATTGCAAAAATAATTTGCAAAATTTCAAGAAATAATGTATAATAAAATTAGTTAAATATGTGAAAAAAAGAGGTGAAGCCAGATGAGAAAATATATTTTAGTAATAATGTCAATACTTTGCTTAAGTTTAATATTATCTTGTTTTGTATGCAAATCAAATGCAACAGGATTAGATATATTGCAAAATCCAGATGCATATAAACAAAGTAGTGATGATAACAGCGGAGCAATAGAAATAGGTAATATAGTGGTCTGGCTAGTAAGAACTGTAGGAGAAGCGATAGCAGTAATAATGCTACTAATTATAGGTATAAAGTACCTACTAGGAAGTGTTGAAGAAAAAGCAGAATACAAACAGTCAATGTGGCCTTATGTACTAGGAGCAGTACTAATTTTTGCAGGAGCAGCATTAACAAATGTAATATATCAAGCATTTAACTAGAAATATATATAATAAAAATTTATAAAAAAACTATTGAAAATATTAAAGAAATATGTTTAAATAGGAGGTATAGGTTATGAAAAGAGTATTAGTAAAAGTAATTTTCATATTAATTCTCCTTACAATAATATTTAGTATAAACACAGAAGTAAAAGGATGGTCACAAATTATAAAAGATGGCAAAGACTTTATACAAACTGGAGAAAACTCAGGAGAAGGACAGCTTAAAGATCCTAGCAAACTTGAAGATCTATCAGGTTACTTATACAATATATTATTAGCAGCAGGAGTAATTGTTGCAGTAGTTGTTGCAACAATGTTAGGAATACAATTTATGGTAGGAGGAGCAGAAGGACAAGCAAAAGTAAAAGAAATGTTAGTACCATTTATTGTAGGATGTATAATAGTATTTGGTGGATTTGGACTTTGGAAAATCGCAATTACAATTGGAAACAGTTTAGAAAATGTAAGCCCTAACCAATATAATTTCTCAGAAAAAACTTGTCCAAATTCAAATTGTGGACAAAAAGTAGAACCAAAATATGATATAGATAAGCATACTTATGTATGCCCAAAATGTGGAACACCAATGTAAAGAAAAGGAGGCATAAACTATGAAAAATAAATTATTTAAAACTTTAGCTGTTTTAAGTATAGTTTCTTTATGCATAGTAATACTTATGCCTACTACCTTTGCAGGAATAGCACCAGGAGATATAACAGGAAATCCATCAAGTACACCAGATGTAAATGTGGATTTTGTAGATAAACTAGCAGGGATAATAAGGACAATTGGAATATTTGTAGCAGTTGGTGTAATTATGATTATAGGAATAAAATACATGACAGGAAGCCTAGAAGAAAAAGCAAATTATAAAAAATCAATGCTTCCATACTTAATAGGATGTATATTATTATTTGGAGCATCAACAATAGCACCGCAAATAATGGAAACATTCAAGGAAAATCAAAATGCAGAAGATATAGGAAACTTGATATTAGGAATAATACAAGTAGTAGGAACATTTGTAGCGGTAGCTGTTTTGATGATACTTGGTATTAAATATATGCTAGGAAGCCTAGAAGAAAGAGCATCATATAAAAAATCAATGCTACCATACATAATAGGTGCAGTTCTTCTATTTGGAGGAGTAAATATAACAACATCATTATATAATCATTTTGCTTTAGATAAAGATATTAGTTCACAAGAAACAACATATACAGAGAAATCAGATGGAAAAGTATATTGTGATAAATGTGGAGCTGTAATACCAGACATGGCAAAAGAAAAAGGGGAATGCTTTGGATGCGGACGTCAATTAACAGGAAGTTCAAAAAAATAAAATTAGTTATTAATGTTTTACTCAAGCAATTGAGATAAAATTAAATATAAAAACAATCTACAAAAATAAAAAGGAGGAAATGCTATGAAAAAGCTAATTAAAATATTACCAATACTTATGGTAATTTTAATGATAATGACAACATGCGCACCAGTACTTGGTAAACAAGTTGGATCTATAACAATTAATCCAAATACAAATTCATCAACACAAGTTGCAGGAATTGGTAATAACATTCTAGGTATTATACAAGTAGTAGGTACAATTATAGCAGTAGGAGTACTAATGGTTATTGGTATTAAATACATGATGGGAAGTGCAGAAGAAAAAGCAGAATACAAAAAAACAATGCTTCCATACTTAATTGGTGCAATCATATTATTTGCAGCAGTAAATATTGCAAGCTATGTAGTAGGAATTGCACAAACAATTGCATAATATATGTCATAATAAAAATGGACGGCCGTTGGTCGTCTATTTTTTATGCATAAATATATATGATAAACCCAAATTTTCCACTAAAACATCAACAAATATTACACGAATATTACATTTTTATTACAAAACAAAGATTTTTCGTCAAAACACTATGAAAAAATACAAAATTCTGCTATAATAAAATACAAGGAATAATGGGCAAATTATACATAAAAATAAATATACATACATAAGAGAAAGGAGCAAATAAAATATATGGCTTATCAAATACCTAGAAACGTAAAAGGAGAAGGAAGAATATTATTTGTATTTTCTACTAAAGCATTGATTACATCAGGAATTGGCGGAGCATTTGGATTAATATTTTGGTGGATATTTGGAATGATGGGACTTAGCACAGTGGGAATTATAATAACAATTGTACTAGCTGCTATTGGATTTGGTATAGGAACACTAAAAGTGCCAAATACCACAGCATTTGAAGTAACTAGAAAAACAGCGGGAGAAAATATAGATGATGTAATACTTAGATGGTTAAAATTCAAATTCCAATCTAAGAAAAAAATATATGTATATACTGAAGGAGGAACAAAAGATGACAGATAATCAAATAACACAAATACTTACATACTTATTAATATTTATGATATGTATGCTTCTTATACTACTTGCAGTTTTTATTTATGTAAAAATGAAAGATAGCAAAAGAAAAAAAGAGGAAGCAATAAAAACAGGTGAAACTAATCGGCGATGGACAAAGCTTGTCAAATATTGCAACAAGAGGATATAATAAACAATCAATAACAAAATTTATGGAATTTGATAAAATAGAAGATAACATGATAGTCCAAAAAAATGGAAATAGATACTTAATGGTAGTAGAATGCCAAGGTGTAAACTATGACTTAATGTCATCAATGGAACAAACAGCAGTAGAAGAAGGATTTTTGCAATTCCTAAACTCTTTAAGATATCCTATCCAAATATATGTACAAACAAGAACAGTAAACTTAGAGAATAGTATAGAAAATTACAAAAGAAGAGTAGATGAGATCGAAGGCATTTTAAGAAGAAAAGAGGCAGAATACGAATCAAATAAACAATCAGGATTATTTGATATAGAAGAGATGAAGGCACAATTCTATGAATTAACAAAAATCAAAAATCTATATGAATATGGTAGAGATATTATCTACAATACACAGCAAATGAGCTTAAATAAAAACGTATTAAACAAACAATACTATATAATCACATCATACTATCCTTCAGACCTTGGAAGTACAAACTTTGATAAAGAAGAAATAAAAAACATAGCATTTTCAGAGCTTTATACAAGATGCCAAGCAATAATAGGTTCACTATTTGCATCAGGTGTAACTGGAAAAATACTAGATTCAAATGCACTAGTAGAACTTCTATACATGGCATATAACAGAGATGAAGCAGAAGTATTTGGATTAGAAAAAGCGATAGCAGCAGGATATGATGAATTATATTCAACAGCACCAGAAGTATTAGAAAAGAAGATTGCAGCATTAGATAAAGAAATAGAGCAAAAAGCAATTACAAGGGCAGAAGATACTGTAGAAAAAGTTAGGACACAAAGAGAAAGAAAACTAGAAGAAAGAAAAATGAAAATGGAAGACATCATAGATGAAATGGCAAAAATGATAATACAAGAAAATGAACCATACTTAGGGAAAGAAGTTACACAAGATGCGGTGAAAGAAATTACAGCATCAAGAAAAAAGAGAAATGATGAAGAAGAGAAAACAAAAGAGAAGGAGGAAAAGAGAAATGTCAAAAAAGCAAGAGAAGCAAAAGAAACTAAGAAACCAAGAAGAACTACAAAAACCGCTTAATGAAGATAGTGTAGAGATTTTACAAAGAAAAACAGTAAAAGACCTAATTGCACCATCTGGAATAGATGCATCAAATATAGACCATATGGAAATAATCTCAAATGCGAAAAGATATGCTAGAAGTTTTTTTGTATCAACATTACCTAGAATGTGCTCTTTCCCAGATATTTTTAGAGATATGTATTTATTTGGAGATATAAACACATCAATATATATAAATCCAATACCAGAAGCAAGATCACAGAATGAATTAAACAGAGTAATAAACGAACTAGAAACAGAAAGAATAGTTGCACAAGACAGAGGAAATATCAACAGAGAGAGTGTACTTTCACAAAAAAGAGTAGAAGCAGAACAATTAAGAGATGAAATAGCAGCAGGATATAATAAATTATTTGAAGCAACAGTAGTATCAACATTATTTGCATATAGTTTAGAAGAATTAGACAAATTTACAAAACTATTGTCAACAGAAATGTCAAAAACATTAGTTGGAATAAAATCAGCATGGGCAATGCAAGAAGAAGGGTTTCAATCAAACCTTCCACTAATGGAAAATAAAATAAAAAAATCACATACATTTGATAGACGTTCAATGGGTACAGTATTCCCATTTACAACATCAGAAGTAGGACATCCAACAGGAATACCACTAGGATTTAATAAACAAACTGGAGTACCAATACTATTTGATAATTTTCACTCATCACTTACAAACTATAACATGGTAATATTTGCTAAATCTGGTGCACGGAAAATCAGTTACAATGAAAACTCTAATTTCTAGGTCATCAGTACTTATGGGAATAGAAAGTTTGGCGCTAGATGCAGAAGGGGAATACTCAATAGTTGCAGAAAGCCTTGGTGGAATAAATGTAGTACTTAGTCCAAACTCTAAAACAGTAATAAATATCTTTGATATAGAACTTGAAACAGTAAAAGATGAAATTACAGGAAAAGATAGAATAGTACTTAACGTAGAAAACAAAGTAGAAGACGTAACACAAGCTTTAGTTACAATGGCAAGAGGAAGTACAAGAAGTGATGATGTAACAGAGCTTACAAAACAGATAATAGCAGAAACTGTTGCAGAAGAATACGCAGCAAAAGGAATTACAAATGATCCATCAAGTCTTTATGAGACAAGCATGGATAAAAGAAATATGCTAGCAAAAGACAAAAAGGAAATGCCTACAATAGGTAGTTGGTATAAAAGATTACAAAAAAAGGCAAAAGAAAATGATATAGCAGATTATCAATTCCAATATAGTTACCTTTTAAAGGTTATGAAGCAATACATAAGAGAGTATGACGGACAAATGGCATATTTTGATGGACAATCTACTTTTGAGTTACTAGACGGAGCTCCATTCATAAATTTGGACATATCACAACTAGAAGAGAGATTTGCAAGACCACTTGCACAACAAATATTGCTTTCATGGATATGGGAAAAATATGTTAAGAAAAATAGTGAGGATAGAACAAAAGCAGGTAGAAAAAGAGTTATTGTAGACGAGGCGTGGATGCTTCTTCCATACCCAGAAGCTGTAGACTTTTTAAATACAATGGCAAGACGTGCTAGAAAAAGAAACGTATCACTTGCAATTATATCTCAAAGATTTCAAGACTTTTATGAAAAACCAGAAGCACAAGCTGTTCTTACATCTTCAGATACAAAACTATTCTTAGCACAGGATAAATCAGAAATAAAATATTTGAAAGAAGTATTCAAGCTTTCTGACGGTGAAGCAGATTTCTTGATTACATGTACAAAAGGAGAAGGGCTATTGAAGGTAGGAGCAGATACTGCTATCTTACAAATAACTCCAACTGCAAAAGAATTCGAGTTTGTAGAAACAAACTTAAATAAACTAGTAAAAAGAAGAAGAAATTAATGTATAGATTATTAGGAAGGATAACAGAAAAATGAAGATTTTTACGAGTAAGAATTTTAAGCAGAAATTCATAATATCAATAGTTTGTGTAATACTGCTCAGCTTTTGTATAACTCCACAAGTATCTGCTAAATCAAGCTTTGGTGGAAAAATCATGGGGCTTATGAGAAGCTTTGTAACAGCTATTGCAGATGTTGGGGCATCAGTTGTACAACTTGGTATGACAGGAAAGTGGCAATATGCAGTAGATGGAGCGGGTACAGCAATAGTTGATAAACCAGATAAATATTGGATAAAAGAATCGAAATTTCAATATCCAATTTTACAGATAAGTCCAGAACTTATATTTGCAAATGAAGTAGAATTACTAGATGCAAACTTTATCACGCCATCAAGTAAAGAGAGCTACACTTTAGAATTAGAGGATAAAGGACCATTAGAAACATTAAGAAAAGTTATTGCAGGTTGGTATGTTACACTTAGAACTATTGCAGTAGTAGGATTATTATCAGTATTAATATATATTGGTATTAGAATAATGATATCAAGCACAGCAGGAGATAAAGCAAAGTATAAAGAAAGACTTATGGACTGGGTTGTAGCATTTTGTTTACTGTTCTTTATGCACTATATAATGGCAGCGACAGTTACAGTAGTTGACAAAGTAAACGAGATGCTAAATCAAACGACAGGAGTAACAGATGGATTATCATTAATTCCTGAATATGGAAATGTAACATACAAGCCAAAGTCTCAAATTGATTTAACTCCATCAGATGAGGGAATTGTAATTGGAAATTTTGGATTGACTACAAACTTACCAGATGATAGCTATAGAACAAACAATGTAATTTACACAACCGTGTTAGATAAAATAGAATTTGATATTGCATGTGTAAATGTTGGAGGAACAGCAAAAACATTATATAAAGCGATGCAAGACGGTGATATAGTAGACCAAAGACCAAATGACAATTTTGGTATAACAGGAGAGGATGAACTAAAAAAACAATACTCTATTGATTTTATAAGTAAAACTGGAGGCTCAAAACTAACTGTTACATTTGATATTATAAAATCTTTATCACTAGGTAATGAAAACTGGTGTGTAAAAAGAATTTCTACAAAAATCGAAAGTGGAACAGGAGCAAATGCAACATTTACACATGCTAGTCAAAGTGGATTAGGACTTTCAGATTACGTAAATTTCTTTAATAAGGAACTTGATAACGCATTTGATTGGGATAATGACCAAACAGTTAACAATAGTTCAACTTCAGTAGCAAGTCCAGACGGAATTAGAGTATCAGCTGATGGCTCAAAAGTATTATATTTTACAAATTATGCAAGATTATACTTAAATGTTGCAGATAATGATGAATATCTACCAATGGCAACAGCTTATTTAATAATATATATAGCGTTAGTTTCGTTTACAGTAGTATTTGCACTAAGATATATAAAAAGGGTAATATACATAGCATGGTTAACACTTATGGCTCCAATGGTAGCGCTTACATACCCAATAGATAAGATAAAAGATCGGAAAAGCACAAGCTTGGAATATGTGGTTTAAAGAATATATATTTAACCTTATAATACAACCTTTCCACTTATTACTATATACAATACTTGTAGGTACAGCTATAAATCTTGCAACAGAGAGCTTAATATATGCAGTAGTTGCAATATACTTTGTAATACCAGCAGAAAAACTACTACGTAAGTTCTTCGGATTTGATAATGCAGGAACATTAAGTGCAGCAGGAAGCTTCGCAGGTGGTGCACTATTCTCTGCAATGATTAGTAGAATAAATAAACCAAAGCCACAAGATAAGGACAATGAAGAAAAACCAAAGAATATGAGAAAATCCTCAGGAGGTGCTGGCATAAGAAATGATGAGGCAATATTTGGTACACAGTTACCAGATGCCTCAGGAGGTGGCGCCGGAGGCCGGACGGCGGATTTGGAGGCCGGCGGAGGTGCTGGAGGTCTTGGAGGCCGGACGGCGGATTTGGAGGCCGGCGGTGGTGTTGGTGGCCGGACGGAGGTTCGATTCTCGGAAATGAATTTGGACCAGTAGTACCAGGACTTACAGATCCAGTAATACCAGGTGGTTTCATGGGAAAATTAGCTTTAGCAAGACAAGGACTTGGTAGAAGAGTAGGTGATTCTGTTCGTTCTATGGGATATAATGCAAGTCAGAAAGCAATAAAAGGAGTTAAAAAATTACCAGGAAAAGCATTTAGAACAGCAAGACGTGCAGGAATAGGAGCGTTTACTGGAGGGGCTGCAGCACTTGCTGCACTTGGAGTAGGAGCAACAATGTCACCAGAAAAGGCGATGGCATTAACGGCAACAGCTTTCTCTGCAGGTTCGAACTTTGGAAACTTCTATGGAGATAAACTTGCAGGTGCTGGTGGAGATATAGCAAAAGGTGGAGCACAGGCCTTTTGGGGTTCTGACTATAAGAAAATACAACAATCTAAATTTGATAAAGAGTTTATGGCTGCACCTGAAACAATAGATGCACTTACAAAATCATTAGGTTCAAGAGATGCAGCAATAGCAGCAATAAATGATGGATCTGTACAAGCACTTTTAAGCAAGAATCATACAGACGCAGCTAAGATAGGAAAAGCATTAAGTAAGAGAGGTAATTATTTAGAAGCAGCGAAAGCTCAAGCTATGGCACGTGGGGCATCAGAGGCAGATGCACAAAAAATAGCTGAACAACAATCTCTAGAAAGAGTAATTGGTTTAGCAAACTGGGCAAGGGATATAAATCCAGGAGTATTTAATCCAAATTCAAGAGAGCAGCTTGCTTGGAAAAATACAATTACAAGACAGTTGGTAGCAAGTGGTGTATCGCCATCAGCTGCAACTAAGAGAGTAGAAGAAGTGCTTGATGAAATGGAAGATATTTATTCAGCATAAAATAAATAAGGAGGGCAAATAGATGCACAAACTATTAAGAATATACAACCAAAATAGAGGACTAGTTATCGCGATAGTATGCACTATTGCCCTCATTATTGTGATTATACAAATTTTAAATAATTTAGTTGCACAAGATAGAGAAGCAAGAAGACAAAATATTTTAAGTGTAACACCTGTTCCAACAGACAGTACAGCAATACATCAAAATAGTACAAGTGTACTTACAGGAGAAAAAGTACAAAATATTGGACAAGACACAGAAGTAATAAAGGAGTTTGTAAAATATTGTAACGATGGGGAGATAGAAAAAGCGTATAATATGCTAACAGCAGATTGTAAAACACGTATCTACCCTTCGTTAGAGTATTTTAAAAAAGTGTATTTTGACAGAATATTTACAGATAAAAGGATGTATCAACTAGAGAATTGGTACTCTACAAGGAATTTTACAACATATTATATAAGATATACAGAAGATGTTTTATCAAGTGGTAATATAAGTGCAGAGAGTAATCAAGGAGACTATATAACAGTAGTAAACCAAGGAGATAGAAAAGAGTTAAATATAAGCAGTTATGTAGGTGCAAGCAATATAAACAGGTCAAGTACAGTAGATGGAGTAACTGTCACAGTTAGTAAAATACATTATTATATGGATTATACAGTACTAACACTTAAAGTAAGAAATAATACACAAAATGCTATATGCATAGATACCAAAGAAAAAACAGGTACTATGTATCTTTATGACACAAATGGGGTTAAATACACAGCTGCATTAAATGAAAAGTCTGTGGAAGAATTTACAATTAGAAGAAATATGGGAGTTAATATAGATATTAAATTCAATAAAATATATAACCCAGAAAGTAGAGATTTAGATGGACTTAAGCTAAAAGATATAGTTTTAAATTATGAAAACTACATATCAAATAACGAGGTAAAGAAAAAGATAGAAATAGATGTAGGTATTTAGAAAGCATAAGGAGAACAGGATATGGATGAAGATAAGCAAAGAAAAGAAGAGTCTGGTATACAAAATAAAATAAACGAAATAGGCAGAGATAAAAGAAAAAACAAAAGTAGTTTTAAAATGATTGCTAGTAGAATTGCAAAATTTATTGCGACTGTTGTGATACCACTTTTAATAAAACTTGCTCCAATAATTATAGGAGCTATTCTAATTGGTGCATTAATACATATTTTGGATTTAGATGGAGACAATAGCACAGCAGGAGTTGCATCAGTAAAAGTAATTAATGATAAAGAAAATGTAGATATAGAAGAGGCAGGAAATGAAGGATACTATTTTAAAATAAATAAAGATATTGAAAAAAAGTATTTAGAGGAGTTAAACAGAGCATATCATTTACGGATACTGGGAAGATGTAGATCCAGATATAGACGAAGATGAGGATGACTATGTTTTTGATGAAGATAATTTATATATAGAAGAAAGTGAAATTGCAGAGTGGTTTCAAACAGAAGATTATAAACCATATTTCATAAAAATGATTAGAGCAGAAATCGCAAGTACTTACCCAAGACTTGGAGATTATAAAGGTGTAGATGACACAAAAAGTGCTAGAAATAAAGCACTTGGAAACAAATTAGATAAAGACCGGAAACTATGTAGCACAAGGAATAGTTGAAATACAAAGAAGCAAAATGGATAAATCAGGTAATTCTGAGGAACCAATTAACTTAGATTATCTTCCACTTGAAAAGTTAAGAGAGTTAATTACAGCAAATGATGAAAAAGCATTAAACTATTATTCAATTGACGAAGGGTTGTTATATTATGCTACATATAGAGAAGTAATTACAACAGTAAATGGAGAACAAACAGATAGAACTTATGAGATTACAGAAAACCCACCAATATCATATGAAACAATTACCAATATGTGTAATATGCCATTTAATTACCTATTTACACTATTGCAAGAATCAAAAAATCCAGATTGGGTTATGGCAGTAATTGATTTACTTCTAGAAAATAGCAAAGTAGTACTTATGATACAAGACCAATTAAATGTTGTAACATATACTAAAGTAGAAAAAGAATACCATGTTCAAAAAACAGAAGTAGAACATTATAAAGAGATAGAAGAACACTATGGAAATGAAACACACACATATTGGGAACTTGAAAGTGTAGACACATCATATGACTTTCCAGTAGGAGAACCAGTAGTTACAACAACAGTAATTACAACATACACAAATACAGCAAATGTATATATAAAAGAAGCACATACATGGTGCATAGATTTTGAACAAGAAGCAACAAAAGTAGAAACAATAACCCCAGGGGATGAAGTTACAACACTTGAAAGTTATTCAAGTGGAGATTTTGGAGGACTTGGATATATTTTAGTATCAACAAGTGGAGATGTACCAACAATAACTAGAACATATATATCTGCTAGAACATTACTTTATTCTACATCTGAAAAGCAAGATGTAGCAGATTATAGGTTCGAAGTATCGCCAAAATATAAAGAAATAAATTATAAGAAATTTTTAGGACTTTGGAAGAACAAAGAAGGAAAATACATAAAAGGGGAAGAATACGACGAAAACGGAAAAGAAGTAGCGTATGCACTTCCAGACGAAGATACTGCAAAATACTATATACCAGAAAAAATATCAGATGAGAATGGACAAAATATAAATGAATTGTTAGAGCTTTTAAGACTTCATAATAACACAGAACATCATGAACAATTAATGATGTATTACTGGAATGTATGGATGGGTGAAGACATATACGATGTAGACTTAGATGCAATATTGGAT
>JAAVZQ010000063.1 GCA_022791735.1 Clostridia bacterium | reverse complement strand
TTATATGCACATAAATTTTGCGTTTTCTCATTAAAACTTTTGTTAATCTTATTATTGCCATATTTTCCGGTCACCAATGATTGGATAACCTATATATGCAAGATGTGCACGAATTTGATGTGTACGACCAGTATGCAAAATTATCTCTAATATACTAGAATTTTCCTCAGCATCTTCTTCTAAAACCCTATATTCTGTTATAATTTCACGATATCCTTTTTCTTTATTTCCACTTATATATACCATAGATTTCTTTGTATCTTTAAACAAATATGCTTTTAAGGTTTCGTGTTTATTTCTCATAATACCAAAAATCTTACATCTATATATTTTTTGGATTTCACGATTTCTAAATTTCTTAAGCAAAATACCATATGCAGTTTCATTTTTTGCAAAGATAACAAGACCGAGTAGTATTCCTATCTAATCTATGGCAAGGTAAAATTTGATTATTAGAAAAATATGCTTGCACAAAAGAAGTTAAAGAACTTTCACCAGTTACTTCAATCTCTTTGGGTTTATTTATGACTAATATATTTTTATCTTCATAAACTATTTTTAGCTCTATCTTTTGTTCAAGATGAGTATCAGAGATATAGACTTTTATCTCATCACCTTCATGAACTATGGCATTTTCAGAAACCTTTATGTCATTTATACGAATATCTTTCTTTCTAAGTGCCTTATAGAAAGTGCTATCAGATGTTGATGGGAACTCGTGTTTTAAAAAAGTCAAAAGTTTTTTGTTATTAAATTTATTATTTACAATTAGAATTTTCATACTAATCCTTTCTAATTATGTTACAATTCACAGTTTTAAGTTTTGTCAGTCCTGCCACAAGATAGTTATATATAATTTTTTCTAACACCTTAGTGTCGTAACCTCCAACCTGTGTGCTACCGTGTAGCTTAAAATGTCGGTTACTCAATTTTGCACTTGTGAAGATTGTTTGGTTGCTTACGCAGTGTTATTCAAAATTATATATAACTATCCTGCGCGGACTTTTAATTCTAATAACTGTGTATTGTACACTAATTATACAAAAAAATGTAAAAAAGTACAATATATCCTTGATAAAAAAAATAAAATCATATATAATTAAGATGTAAAAATATTAGGAGGGAATAAAACCTATGAATATTAAAAGTAACAAAGGAATTACACTTGTTGCATTGGCCGTCACAGTTGCAATCTTAGCAATACTTGCTTATACATGTGTATCAATTGGTGTAAATCTTACAGGTACAGCTAAATTTACAAATGTAGAAACATATATGTTATTGATAAGAAGCAAATGTGAAACAGTAGTAAATGCATATGCAATAGGTGAGAAAGAGGAAAATGAACTTTATGGAACGCTCCAAAGTAGTGGAGATATGGCTGGATTGTATCAGCTTAGCCAAACAGAACTAAATGCAATGGGAGTAAAAGAAGCTAAAGCGCCAGATTATTATGTGCAATATGAAAAAGATAGTGAAGGTAAGGTCATAGGTGTACAAGATGTAATATATGAACCAGGAGTAGAAAATAGTGGAGAAATGTATCATAAATTAACAGAAATGTTAAAGGTTGAGGACTAATAGACAAGGTGTAAGAAGATGACAGAAAAAGAAGAGGAAAGATTAAAAAAATTAAAACAAATAGATATGCGGAATGTATGATATAGGACACCAAAATATATGTGGAATAGATGAAGCAGGAAGAGGTCCACTAGCTGGGCCTGTTGTTGTTGCGAGTGTGGTACTTCCGAGAGATTCAATGATAGAAGGGGTAAATGATTCTAAAAAGATTTCAGAGAAAAAAAGGGAAAGAGTATTTGAGGAAATTATAAAAAATGCTGTAAGCTATGGAACTGGAATAATAGATGAAAGTAAAATAGATGAAATAAATATTTTGCAAGCGACAAAACTTGGGCTTACAATATCACTTAAAGAATTAAACATAAAACCTGATGTAATCTTGGTAGACGCATTACAAGGGATAGATACTTTAGGTATTCCATATAAATCAATTATAAAAGGAGATGCGGCAAGTTATTCGATTGCAGCGGCTTCGATAATTGCAAAGGTTACGAGGGATAGGATAATGCTTGGATATGATAAGTTATATCCAGAATATGGTTTTGCAAAACACAAAGGATATGGTACAGCAGAACATATTGCTGCAATAAAAAAGTATGGACTTTGTCCAATACATAGACTTTCATTTACAAAGAATTTTAGATAACAGCAAATTATAGAAAATAGTATATTTTTACAGAATTTGCCAAAATGAACAAGATTAATTTTAAAATTTAATATAAATATAAAAGAAATAATCGTTTTTTAAGGATTATTTCTTTTTTTCTACCCTAGGGTTTGACAAGTTTTTAAGCCAAGACGAACTATAATAGAGATAGAAAGTTGAGGTGATGCTAGAAATAATGACTATATATTTGGATGTAGTCTTTTTAGAAAATATCATTATGAATGGAGTTATATTATGCACCACTGGAATTGTTACAAAAACAAAATGTAGGTTTTTTAAAATATTATTTTCTAGCATAATCGGAGCGATTTATGTAGTACGGAACATACATAACAAATAGTTATATATATCTAAACTTAATTTCAAAAATCATATTGTCAATTGTTATGATATATGTAGCTTTTTTTCCAAAAACAATAAAAATGCTTTTTAAATATCTAATTATACTGTATCTGACTTCATTTGTTTTTGGGGGATGTGCTTTTTTCTTACTCTATTATATAAAACCACAAGAGATTTTTTATAGAAATGGTTTTTTAACAGGTACATATCCAATAAAGATAGCTTTTTTAGGGGCAATAGTAGGACTTGCAATAGTAAGTATAGCATTTAAAGTAATAAAGAATAGGCTTAGCAAAAATGATATGTTTTGTGATGTAGAAATTAGTTATAGAGAAAAATCAGTAAGTATACATTTGATGATAGATACAGGCAATCTACTGAAAGATCCTATTACTAAGATACCAGTTATAATTGTAGAAAAGGAAAAGTTAAGAGCAATAATAGATAATGAAGTGCTAGATAGCTTGGAAAATGTTATATATGGGACTGATGAAGATTTAACTAAAAAAATAGGAGAAGACTATATTTCAAGATTTAGGCTGATACCATTTTCTTCGCTTGGAAAACAAAATGGTATGCTAATAGGTTTCAAGCCAGACAAGGCGATAATTAGATTTGAAGGAATGGAGATAGAAAAAAACAATGTAATAATACGGAATATATAATAAGGTAATTTCTAAAAATGGAAGTTATTCAGGGCTGGTTGGACTGGAACTTTTAGATGAAGGGAGTGAGAAGATAAGTGAATATAATTCGAATTTTGAATAATTTGTATCTAAAGTATTTGAAAAAGGAAAATCACGATATAGAAAGTATTTTTTATATCGCAGGTAGTCAAACTCTTCCGCCTCCACTAGAACCAAAAGAGGAGGAGGAAGTATTGAAAAGGCTTGCTTCCAAAGATATGGATGCAAGGCAGACCTTGGTTGAAAGAAACTTAAGGCTAGTTGTGTACATTGCCAAAAAATTTGAAAATACAGGGATTGGTATTGAAGATTTGATTTCGATTGGCACAATTGGTCTTATGAAGGCTATAAATACTTTTAATACTGATAAAAAAATAAAGCTTGCTACATATGCTTCTAGGTGTATTGAGAATGAAATACTTATGTATTTAAGGAGAAGCAATAAGATAAAAGGGGAGATTTCGATTGATGAGCCACTAAATCAAGATGGAGATGGGAATGAACTTTTACTTTCTGATATTTTACGGAACAGATAATGATGTTACTTCAAGAAGGATAGAAGATGAGGTAGATAAGAATTTGCTTAAAGCTTCTATGGCGAAACTAAACCCAAGGGAAAAGGATATAATGGAACTTAGATTTGGGTTTAGAACTGGAGGAGATGAGAAAACACAAAAAGAAGTGGCTGATATGCTTCGGTATTTCTCAAAGTTACATATCAAGGCTAGAGAAAAAGATTATAAGTAAAATGAAAAAGGAGATTTTAAGCAAAACTGGGTAGAACCACTTTCACTTTAATTTAATTTCTTTCATATTATAACTATGAAAGGATGAAAATACATGGCAAAAATTTTAGTTTATAATAATGATAATAATCGTATGGAAACATATTACAGAGGCGAAAGTGAAGCTATGCCATATAACACACGGTAGAACTCTTACTGTTCGTGAGTTTAGAGGCTCTAGCAAAAGTCCTACTCTATGGACTAGTAAACGTACTATGCAAGCGTGGAACAGTCAAAGATATATTTTTGGTCAGTCTATTCCTGTAGGATTTGCATTTAAAAGACCATGGGAAGGCGGGCATGGTTTGCAGTCGCAACACTATGCAGGAGTTGCATTTGATGTGTGCCAAACTTGTTCAAATTCAAAAAGAACTTCACTTAGGAATAGTGCAAAAAATTCTGGTGTATGGTCTTATGTAGAACCTGCATCTCTTACACCTACATGGGTACATTTTGATAAAAGAGCTCTTTCGTCAGCGTGCGCAAGTCGGTGGTTTCCCACAAGTGAAACGTGGTAGTATACGGAATGTATACACTTATCGCACAAGATGGCTTGAATACACTTGGATTTTCTACACGGCAATCTAGATGGCATTTTTGGTGCTAACACAGAAAATGCAGTAAAAAGATACCAAGCAAGTCGTGGGCTTTCAGCAGATGGAATAATCGGATGTAATACGTGGCGCTCGCTTCAAGAAGATGTGGTTGGCATACGGTAGAACTTCTACAACAATTGATTAAATAACACTTATATTTTTGAGTTTTCTCGCATTTAGGCTAGGAACTCAAATCGGCAAGTATAAAGAAAGGTTGGGTGTTTTGTTCAAAGAAAAGCTAGATACATTTCTAGCTTTTTTGTTTTATTGTATAGGAAAAATGAACTTTTCTAAGTAAAATAAATATTGCGAATGTTAATATATGTGCGAGGAGATGTATGGATAATTTAAAAATAAAAAATATTTATTATGTAAAAATTTGTAAAAAAATGTCAACTTTTTTCTAAAGGATTAATATAATATATTATTAGACCAATTAGAAAGGAGCTTAAATTAAAATGATAGAAGAAATGAGAATAAAATATAATCAAGAAGAAATATGTACAGCAAACAGACATCCAGGATGCTGTGGTAAAGCAAATAAAAGTTGTTCATGCATAGAAATAGTAATAGCAATACTTGCAGCATTATTTATAGGAATTATTGGTGTAATTATAGGAGCAGCACTTAGTGTAGCGATACTTGCAGCGCTTCCAGCTATAATAGTACTTGCAGTAGTATTATTTGTATTACTTGTTTTAAGTATAATTGTAGCTATATGTTGTAAAAATAGAAAACCAAAAAAAGTTTGTTGTTGTAGATAGTTAGATTAAAATGAGGCAGGGGTACAAACCCTGCCTTTATGTATATAAAAGCAAAATTTATACCCATACCTTACACTAATCTAAGCTAGTATAACTAAACTTATTTACCTATCATTTGGTTTTCAGCTTTTTGTATTAATTTTCTTACCATGTTACCACCGATTTTACCAGCATCTCTTGATGAGATATCACCGTTATAACCGTTTTTTAAATTAACACCAACTTCTATGGGCGTCAAAAATATATTTAAGTTAGCCGTTCGAACGAATGTGAGTTACGGATGACTTATGCAACCGAATGAAGTGAGGTTGTAATCATTAGAAAACAAGCAATCGCCTAAATTTAATAAATACATATATGAAAAATATTGATAAAAATAGTTTGATAATATGATAGAACTATTTAGCAATACTGCATTCTTGGAAGGATTTTTGCAAGATATCTTCTTCAGTAAAAATAGCAGTGTAGTCAACATAAAAATTGCCGGGAGAATATACTTTTAAAGCATCACCAGGAATAGGTTTTGCTCCAATAATATTTTTTTGAGGTAAATAGTAAATATTTTTAGAATTATAATCAAAGCATACAGCAAAGTTATTATCATATTTTGCAAAAGTTAGAATTGTATTAGAAGGCAAAGTATCAAGTAAACTAGTAGAGTGTATTTTGTCAAGATAATCTTGTAATTCGTGAATAAAAGTATCTACTAAAGAACCTTCAATTTTGCTATGAATAGAATTATCTAGTTTAGTTAATGAGTTATTAACTGAATCAAGAAAGTTGATTGGCATATAAAATACCTCCTTTTTATTGAAATTTTCTTAGCTTTTAGCAAGGAACGAGCTTTACAGATAGTTATGGGTTTATTTAAATAAGCTGAAATTTAAGACAAATAATATTTTTATGAAAGGCATGTACTATGATTGCAATAAAAACAAATAGAAATAAACTAAGTATATTTTAAGAGCTATAATAAGAAAAGTCAATATGTTTGCAAAAATTTGTAAGAAAAACAACAATTTATAGTGATAATATGATATACTAATAAAAAATAAAGAGGGAGTCCAAATGAAAAAATTAAAGAAGACATTGATGATAATGTTAAGTTTATTAATGATATGTGAAATAAAAGTGGTAGCACATGGAGGTAATATAACAGGTTGGAAAGATAAAAATTCATCAGAAATTATAGAACATGATGGAAAATATTATGGATACCATAACCAAGATGGTACTAAGCATTATCATCAAGTAGAATGGAATGAAGAGAAACAAAGATGGGAAATAACAAAGACAGCAGTATATTATGATGAAAATTTTAATATTACAAATACTATAAATGATATAAAACAAGAAAAAATAGAGGTGAAATACGTTGAAAGTGTAGATGGATACACTGCAAAATTTGAACTAAATGGAGAAAAAATAACAGTAAGATTTTTAGGAATAGATACTCCAGAAACTGTGCATCCTACGAAGGGAGAAGAATTTTATGGAAAAGAGGCTAGCAATTTTACAAAAGAAATACTGGAGAATGCAAAGAAAATAGAAATAGAATATGATTCTAACGCATCGGAAAAGGACAAATACGAAAGACATTTAGCGTGGATTTGGGTAGATGGCATATTATTGCAAGAAAAATTGATAAAAAATGGACTAGCAACGACTTATATGTTGCAATATAACTATAAATATGCATGGATACTTCAAGAACAGGAAGAAAAAGTAAAAGAAGAAAAGATAGGAATTTGGAGCGATAAAGTAGAAAATAATAATGGAGAACAAGAAAATATTGATAATCAAGTGAATGAGAAAGAGGAAAATAAACAAAATATATATTATATTTTTATAGGTATTACAGTAATTATTCTAGGTTTAGTAGCAGTAATACTAGAAAAATATAGTAAGAAGAAAAAATAGAGGTGATAAACATGAAAAAATTATCAATAAACTTAGTAGCAGAGACGACAGAAATAGAATTTAAAGAAAATTTGGAATTGAAAAAACCAAAAAGTTGGCTAAAAACAGTATCTGCATTTAGTAATGGGATAGGTGGAACAATATATTTTGGAGTTAATAATGATAGAGAAATAGTTGGGTTAGAAGATACACAAGGAGATGTAGAAAAAATAAGTGAACTAATTAAATCTAGAATAGAACCGCTTGCAAATTTTAATATTGCGGTAATTACACAAGATGGTAAAAATGTTATTAGACTAGAAGTAAAGCAAGGAACTAAAACACCATACTATTATGTGGGCGATGGAAATAAAATTGTTTTTGTAAGAATAGGGAATGAAAGTGTAAATGCACCAACATATATTATTAGTGAGTTAGTTGCCAAAGGAGAAAAAATAACTTATGATGCAGGAATATCTAAATATAATTTTGAAGATTTAAGTTTTACATTATTCAAAGCAACATACTTACAAAAAACAGGTAAAAAGCTAGAAGAAAGTGACTTTATATCATTTGGATTAATGGATGATAGTAGAAAACTAACTTATGCAGGAGTCTTATTTTCAGATCAATGCCCATTATTGCAATCAAGAATATTTTGTACAAGATGGAATGGATTAGACAAGACATCAATATTTGAAGATGCAGTAGATGATAGAGAATATAGTGGAAACTTGATTATGCTTTTGGAAAATGGATTCAATTTTATAAAGAATCATAATACAAAGGCTTGGAAAAAATTACCTAGAACAAGAGTAGAATATTATGATTATAATGAAAGAGTTATTACTGAGGTACTTGTAAATGCACTAATACATAGAATGTATGACATAATAGGAGCAGAAATTCATATTGATATCTATGATGACAGATTAGAAATATCATCTCCTGGTGGAATGTATGATGGAAGCATTATACAGAATGAAGATATTTTAAATATTCCATCAAAAAGAAGAAATCCAATAATAGCCGATGTATTTCAAAGATTAGATTTTATGGAAAGAAGAGGAAGTGGATTTAAGAAAATATATGAAGCTATTCGGGGATATGGAAAAAATAAAATTTTTCTCAAATAGGACTGATTTTGTAGTTACTTTAATGAATGAAAATTATAATCGTAAGTCTAAAATAACCGCCGATAAATCGCCGATAATTAATGATAAAAACTATACAGAAAACTATACAGAAAACTATACAGAAAACTATACAGAAAATCTAAATGATACTCAAAGAAAAATACTTGAATTTATTCAAAATAATCCAAGTATAACACAAAAAATGTTAACAGAAAAGATAAAACTTAGTAGACCAGCAATAGCATTAAACATAAAGCAATTAAAAGAAAAGGGAATTATAGAAAGAATTGGATCTGACAGAAAAGGAACTTGGAATATAATAAAAAAATAATCATAAAGAAAGAATGCTAAATGTAAAAGTTTGGCATTCTTTTTGATTACATTTTTTTATACTTTTACCAATAAATGTATATATTCCTTGTTAGGCAGGGAATAATAAGAGCAGGTGATAACTTATGAATAATGGTAAAAAAGAAAATACAAAAGAAGAATATAAAGTAAATTATATCTTTGATAAAAATTCTAAAACAAACATAAATGAGATCTTAAAAAAGTCATTTATATTGTCTTTAAAAGCTAAGGGAAAAATAATGTAAGAATTTAGAAAAAATCGCCTAAAATTATAACCCAAATTTAAAATTTATGGTATAATTACTTTAGGCGATTGCTTAAAGGGAAGGATGTGGAATATGAATTTACCAATAAGCAATCAGAAGACAAAAAGTTTTAGAGTAGGGCTATATATAAGGCTCTCGAGAGAGGATGGAGATAAAGAAGAAAGTTCTAGTGTAACAAATCAAAGAGAAATACTAAAAAGGTATGTATCAGAACAAGAAAATTTTTTCGTTGTAAAAGAATATGTTGATGATGGTTGGACAGGAACAAATTTTGATAGACCAAAATTTAAAGAAATGATAGAAGATATAGAGGCAGGAATAATTGACACAGTAATTACAAAAGACTTATCAAGGCTTGGAAGGGAAAGACTAGGAGTAGGGCATTATACAGAAATATATTTTCCAGAGCATAATGTAAGATATATTGCATTACTTGATAATATTGATACTTATATTGATTCTGGAATGAATGATATGGCTCCATTTAAAGGTGTAATAAATGATATGTATGTAAGAGACATTTCTAAAAAGATAAGAAGCTCGCTAACAGAAAGAAGAAAGGCAGGAAACTTTTTAGGAGTAACAGCACCTTATGGTTACCAAAAAGATCCGGATAACAAATTCCATTTAATCATAAATGAAAAAGAAGCAGAAATTGTAAAAAGAGTGTTTAGCTTATACTTAGAAGGAAAAGGCTTAACAAGAATTGCACAAATTCTAACAAAAGATGGAGTGCCTGTTCCAGGAGAAGCAAGAGACATAGGAAAAACAAGAAAAACAGCATTATACAGTTCTTGGAAACAAACGACAATTAGAAGAATACTAGATAATAGAGTATATCTTGGAGAACTTGTACAATTTAAAAGAAGAAAAATAAACTATAAATCAAAAAGAAGAATAACAGTACCAGAAGAAGAAAGATATATTTGCAAAGGAACACATGAAGCAATAATTGACGAAGATGACTTTAATGTTGTTCAAAGCATATTAAAGAAAAACAAATCTTTTAAAGGTACCAAGCATGATTATCTATTTAAAGGTTTACTATACTGTGCAGAATGCAACGCTAGACTAAATGTGACATATTCAAATTATGCATTAAAAAGATATGGCGAATATAGATACACGACTATTTGTTATAGTTATTCAAGATTATATAGTGATGTATGTACAAGACATTCAAATAGTATTCCAGAGCTTGAAGAAGTTTTGATAAAACATATCAAAGAAGTATGCACAAAATATGTAAATGAAAACTTAGCTGATGAACTAATAAGTATGGCAAAGAGAAAAAAGATGCAAGAACTAAAGCAAATGAACAATGAAAAAAGATTAGAAACATTAGAACAAAAAATAACAGATATCGGATTATACATTAAAAATCTATATATGGACAAAGTAAAAGGTGTAGTTAGTGAAAATGATTATATAGCATTAGTAGCTGATTTTACACAGGATAGAGACAAGCTAGTAAAAGAAAAAGAAGAACTAATAGCAGTTATAAGTAATCAAGAAGTGAGGCAAGATGATACATTAAAAATAGAAAAACTAGCGAAAGAGTTTTTATCTTTAGAAAAACCTACAAAACAATTACTAAATGAATTAATTGAGAAGATTACAATATCTGAAAATAAAGAAATAAATATTTATTTCAAGTTTAATGAACTAAACGAAATGAAAGAAGTTAACAAAAAAATAGCATAAATAAACAGTAGCTAGTAGATAATTGCGTTCAAATATATTTTTGACAGCAATATCACTAGCTACTTCATATTTGAACTTATCTAAAGCGTCCATAGCTTCTGGAACTACTTTTCTATTATTGTTTGATGTTGCCATAATATTAATTCACCTCCAAGTCAAAAATATTACCATAATCATTTGAAAAACAAAGTAATTCGTTTTTCAATATATATAATGCACGAAAAATACAAAAATAAAACAAGAAAATTTTGTCAAAAAAATATTGATTAAAAAAATAGATTAATATATAATGAGAAAGCAAACCAATGAGAAAGGAATAGAGTATAAATGTATAAATTAGTAGCAATAGATTTAGATGGTACATTATTAAATTCATATGGAGATATATCAAATGAAAATAAAGAAGCTATAAAACAAGCAAAGCAAAATGGGATAGAAATTGTACTTACATCGGGAAGAATGTTTAGTTCAGTAAAAGAAATTGCAAAGGAAATAGAATCAGATAATTATGTAATCTGTCGGAAATGGTGCAATAGCATATGATTTAAAAAAAGAAAAAATAGTAAGTAATGAATGTATAGACATTGAAAAAGTCAAAAAATTAGTAAAAATTTGTGACGAAAATAATATATATTACACAATCAATACTGAAAAATACATATTGTCTAAAAAATTAAACTATAACTTGATGTATTATTATTATGAAAATAGCAAAAAATCAGAAAAGCGAACTACAAATATAAACATAGTAGAAGATATATCTAAATATATTGAAGAAAATGATATAGGACAAGTAGCTAAAATTACGATTAGTGATGAAAGCAAATTAATATTTAATGGGATAATGAAAAAAATAGCAGAAGTAAAGGGAATAAATGCATTAGAAGTTTCAAACATGTCCAGAAAAGTAATAAAATCAGGTACTGAAATATCAGAAATAAACTACTATTATACAGAAATAACAAAAGATGGTGTAAACAAATGGAATGCGCTGAAAAAGCTTGCAGAATATCTTGAAATTGATACAAAAGAGATTGTAGCAATTGGTGATAATATAAATGATATGGAAATGATACAAAATGCAGGAATGGGTATCGTTATTGGAAATAGTGCACTTGCAAATAAAAATCCAGATAAAATAATAGTCAGTTCAAATGACTTAAATGGAGTAGCAGAAGCGATAGAAAAATACATATTAAGACAATGATTACAAAAATATTACAAATAATTAACAAATATATTACAAAATACAAAAAATATTGTATATTTATATTTAATACTGTATAATAAAATAAGATAAATTATTCTGCCTCAAAGACTAAAATACGCAGAATACAAAGGAGGAAAAGACTTATGGCAATGAATCCAATGCAAAAAAAAGCAAGAACATCATTTTTACTTGGAATGTTTTTAACATTAATAATAACAGGTCTTATTATAGGATTTTTAATTTTACAATTATCAAAAATACAAGAAGAACAGGCATCAATTGTATACCAATCAGTTTATGTAGTAAATAATGATATACAATCTGGTGAAGTAATAAACGGAAAAATAGCAAAACAAGAAGTAAGAGCAGAAAATGTACCAAGCAACGCAATTACAGACAAAAATTTTGTGAATTTTATAACCGATGTATCAAATGCTAAAATAGCAATAAGAAGAGGTACAGTTCTTACAACAGATATGATAAATATAGAAGGAAAAGCAATCACAGCAGATGTTAGAATACAAGAATATAATATGCTTGTACTACCAACTCAATTAGAAGAAGGAAATTGTGTAGATATAAGATTTAGATTACCAACTGGAGAAGATTATATAGTATTATCTAAAAAAATGATAGAACAAGCAAATTCAGATACAATCTGGATAAAAGTTGCAGAAGAAGAAATACTAACAATGAGTAATGCAATAGTAGAAAACTATGTAGTAGAAGGTTCATTATTATATGCTACAACTTATGCTGATGCAGGAATGCAAGGAGAATCAAGCACTACATACATACCAAGTGAAAGAGTTAGACACTTAATGAGTAGAGATATAAATATCGTAACAGAAGCTTACAGTGCATTACAAGAGATATATGGTAGAGATATTTCATCACATAGAACAGTAATAAATGAAGCACTTCAAGGTTATGGAGACCAAGCATTAACAAATGTAGAAACAGACGTTGGAAAAGAAATTGAAAAAATGCAAACAGCTAGACAACAATATGTGGATGGATTATCAACATACTAGAAGTTAAAAGATAATTAGCATTTGGCGGCGTTACTACTTAGGTAAATTTCACATCAACGTGCGGAGCACGCCTCTGTGAATATTTATCTCGTGCGCCTTGCCAAATATCTAATTATTTTTCAACAGGAACCATGATATTATATAGAAAGGTATAGGTACTTTAACTTATGAAAACAGTAGGTTTTATAGGGGGATATGATAAACTTAATCTAGTGTTATATATAGCAAGAATTTTAGCACTTTCAAACAAAAAAGTATTAGTAATAGATGCAACAACACTTCAAAAAACAAAATATGTGATACCAACAATAAGTCCAACACAAAGTTATGTAACAGAATTTGAAGGATTTGATGTAGCAGTAGGTTTTAGAAGTATGGATATGATTAAAGATTATCTAGGTGTAGATAAACTAGACTATGACATAGCTTTACTTGATGTAGATAACCAAGTAGCAGCATCAAATTATGATATTGAAAGAAACTACAAAAACTGCTTTGTAACAGCATTTGATGTATATTCACTTAAAAAAGGTGTAGAGATATTAAATATATTCCAAAAGCCAGTTAGAATGGTCAAAGTGCTTATATCAAAAAATTTATTAAAAGAAGAAAATGAGTACTTAGACTATCTAACATTAGGAGCTAAAATAGCTTGGGACAAGGAAATAATAAGTTTCCCAATAGAACTTGGAAATTATAGTGTTGAAGTTATAAACCAAGTAATATCAAGGATAAAAATAAAAAAATTAAGTGATCATTATAAAAACAGCTTAATGTATTTGATATCATATATTTTTGATGAAGACATAACATCAGGGGAAATAAAAAGAATAATTAAGAATATGGAAAGGGATTAGACATATGGTAATTGTTACATTTTGGAATGATAATACAGGTAAAATCGGTCAAACACACTCTGCAATGGCAATAGCTTCATATATGGGAACAGAACACAACTACAAGACATTGCTTATGACAACAAGATATGATGATCAAATTGCACTTAAAGCATTTGGATATGAGGGAACAGCAAAGACAGTAGGATTAGTTACAGGAAATAAGCAATCAATGGATTTAGAATCAGGGCTTGAAGGAATGGAAAAATTGGTTCTAGCTAAAAGATTATCACCAGATATGGTGCCAAACTATACAAAGATTATTTATAAAAATAGATTAGAAGTAGTTACAGCACCAAAAAAACGTGATGACTTAGATTTTAATAGATTGTATAATTCTTGTAAAGACATATTAATGATTGCAAGACAACATTACGATATAGTATTTGTGGATTTAAATAATGGATTAGAAAATGAAACAACTAAAGAAATACTAAAAATGTCAAATATCATAATTCTAAATATGGAACAAAAACCATCAGAAATGCAAAAAATATATGAACTTAAGCAAAATAAAGAATTATTTGATGCTAAAAAGATAATGTATTTAATCAATAATTATGATAGAAAGTCAAAATATTCAAGCAAAAATATTTCAAGAGAAATGGGCGAAAAGAAAGAAATAATGACAGTACCTTATGCAAATCTTTTTGCAGAAGCAGTACAAGAAGGAACAGCAGCAGAATTTTTCTTAAATACAAGAATAAAAAGACTAGATGATGTCGAAGACAGAACCGCATTTTTTATTAGAGAATTAAAAAGAGATACAGATGCAATAGTATATAAAATGCAGGAATTACAAATGAGGATTTAATAAACTTTAAAGAGAAGGAGGAATCCAAAGACAATGAATATGATTAACATGTTAGCAATATTACTAGTCTTAGCAATAGCGGGCTTTCTAGTATTTAGAGTACTAAAGGCAAGAAAAAATGAAGAAGTAGAAGAAGATGTAGAACAAGATGACAAAACTTATTCATTAGAGAAAATGGAGGAGTTTGTAAGAAGAAGACTAGATGAAATTACTAAGATAAACTTATATGATATAGGATTATCAGAAGAAGAACTTAGGAGAAGGAAAAATAAAAAGTACGAATTGAAAAAGGCTCTAAAAGGTTGTACATATGGAGATGTAAACGACAAAAAATATGTAAAAGAGTTAATTTTTGATTTGCTTTCAAAAGAATATGGGGCAGATGAAACTAATATTTCTAAAGCTATTCCATTTGATATACCTTCACTTCTTACATCACAAGACAAATTCGACATATTAATATACATATATAAACAGCAATTTGGGTATGAAGCATTGACAGAATTAATAAAAAAATACAACTTAGCAGCATTAAAATATGTTGCAGGAGAAGCAAAACCTTGTTATGTTATAACACCAGAAGAAATTGATGATATATATGAAAAAGAAGATATACTACTTAACTACGAGGACAAGCTAAAAATAGTAACACAAAGAATATATCAAAGTTATAAAGGATATAGCAGTATAGATGAAATAAGAGATATGAATATAGATGGTGTATCAGGAGGTGTATCAGGACTTCCTGAGAGCTTCTTAAGCCAAGTTGCACAAACAGATGGAGACTATTTAGACCAAATACTTGACAACAAAGTACCAAGAGCATGTGATGCAATATGGATATTCTTCCAAGGAAAATCAATAAGACTTGCATTCTTAAGCTTTGGAACAGAAAGCGAACTAAAAAGAGTATGCCAAAACATATATAAATATAATAATCCAGGACAATTATCAGATTCAAATGGATATAAAATCAATGAAATGAAAGACGGTTCTCGTGTCGTTGTAGTTAGACCATCAATGTCAGAAACATGGGCATTCTTCGTAAGAAAATTCGATGTTAAGAGAGCAACACTAGAGCAGATAATTACTTATGATGGAAAAGAAGATGCAATTGATTTATTAAAATATTTAGTAAAAGGAGCAAGAATTATTTCACTTACAGGTGAGCAAGGTTGTGGTAAAACAACAATGCTTATGGCGATGATAGAAAATATATATGAAACAATGAACATAAGGGTTCAGGAAACTGCGTTCGAGCTTCATTTAAGAAAAATATATCCAACAAGAAACATATTATCATTTAGAGAAACAGAAACAGTTTCAGGACAGGAAGGACTAGATGTTCAAAAGAAAACTGACGGTTCTGTAAACATCATTCGGAGAGGTTGCAACAGATCCCGTAGCATCTTGGATGATACAAGCAGCCCAAGTTGCATCTAAATTTACATTGTTTACTCACCACGCTAAAACATTTCCAAACTTAGTTACAGCACTTAGAAACTCAATGCTTAGAACAGGAGTATTCAATGATGAAAAAACAGCAGAAGAACAGGTTATACAAGTATTAAACTTCGATATACACTTAGTAAAAGACTTTAGAGGTAGAAGATATATAGAGAGAATAACAGAATGTATTCCAATAGAAGCTAAAAATGACTATACATATGACCATAGAAATGAAAAAACACTTGAAGGAAAACTTGATAAATTCATGGATAATGCAACACGTTATTTTGGAAAAATAACAGATAGAGAAACATATAAATATGTAAATATCCTAGAATATGTAGACGATAGCTATGTAATAACAAATAAAATATCAGATAGCAACCTAATTGAAATGAGAAACAATATGGACGATTCTGATATTGAAGGGTTTGATAGATTTGTTGAAGAACATTGGGGAGTTAAAATTAAAGACGGATATGCAGGAGTAGAAGAAATATCAAAACCAAAGAAAACAGAAAAAGAAACAAAAGCTAGAGCAAAAAAGACTACAAAAACAAAATAGAAATATAAAAACTAATCTTAAGAAAAGGGAGGTGCTTTACTAATCCATGTCAAATAATATTATGATATATATAATGGGCGGTTCAGTGGCAGTATTGTTCATATTAATTATTGCCTATGTATTAATTAATAAAGCACTTAATAAGGGCGAAAGAAAATACGCAAGAGAACTAAGAAAAGGAACAGAAGCAAGTAAATATTCATCAGAAGTATTATATCAAAAGCTCTATGTAATATATACAAAAATACCTGGAGTAAAAAGATACTTACTTAAATTAAGAAGAAAGCTAGAAATAATAAATATAGAAGATGAGTATAAAACAAGAAGACAAGCATCATCAATAATTACAAAAGCATTACTTATAGTTGTACCACTTACAATACTAATTATTCTATTTGCAAGGACAAATCCATTACTACTTGGAATACTTTTAATATTTGAAGTATTTATGATAGACACAGTTATAGACGGTATGGCAGGAAAACTTGATAATAAACTTTTAAAACAACAAGTAGAATTCTTTTCAGAAATAAGACATGCTTACCATGAATTTAACATGGTAGAAGAAGCGATATATGAAGTATCACAAAATGATGAATTAGAGGTATCAAGACAAGGTGAGAAAATATATGACATACTTATATCAGACGATCCAGAAGAAGAACTAGAAAAATATTATGATGTAGCTCCAAATAGCTATTTAAAAGAATTTGCAGGTATTTCATATTTAACACGTGAATTTGGAGATAGAAAAACACCAGAAGGTGCATCACTTTATTTAAAGAACTTGAATAACATCACAGAAGAAATGCAAATAGAAATATTAAAAAGAGATAAACTAGACTATGTGTTCCAAAGTTTATCGATTATAGCGGTATTACCAGTATTATTTATAGAAATGTTAAAAAATTGGGCAATAGCTAACTTTAGTTTTACAACTAGCTTTTATAATGGAAAGCTAGGACTAGTTATGCAAATATTAATAGTAGTTTTAACTTTAATATGTTATCTACTAGTTAGAAAAGTAAAAGATACGACAAGTAATAGTAATGTGACTAACTCGCAAAACCCGTGGCAACAAAAATTATATAGCAAAAAGCCTATTAAAAAATTTGTAGATTTATTTATACCAAAAAAAGGAACAAAGCAATATAGAACACTTACAAAACTTTTTAAAGATGCAGCATCTAAGCAAAAAATGGAATGGATGTATGTAACAAAATTATGCCTAGTTGTAGTTGTATTTTTTGTATCACTATTTTTAATGAACCAGTTACATAAAGTTTCAATAAATTACATATATACTTCGCCAACAAATGACTATGATTTAATATCTATGTCTGGAAAACAAGAAAAAGAGGCAATGAAAACAACAGAACTAGACAATAAATTCTTAGATATGTTTAGAGGACAAAGTGGAGTTACAGAAAATGATATAAGATTGAAAGTAAAATATTCTGCTGATTTTAAAACTGCAACAGATGAAGATATAAATACAGCAGTAAGCAGAATTTATACAAAATTGCAAACAATTAATAGTGAATATATAAAATGGTTTGAAGTACTTATTGCATTAGTATTCTGTACAGCAGCATATATGGCACCAACTTGGATTTTACATTTCCAAAAGAAGTTAAGACAACTTGAAATGGAAGATGAAGTTATGCAATATCAGACAATCATACTAATGCTTATGAAGATTGAAAGAGTAAATGTAGAAATGATACTTGAATGGCTAGAAAGATATGCAAACATATTTAAAGAACCAATCACAAAGTGTGTAAATAACTATGAGGCAGGAGCTTGGGAAGCTTTAGATGAATTAAAAAATGATATATCATATCAGCCATTAATTACAATAGTAGAAAGTATGCAAGCAGCGGTTGAAAGAATTCCAATAAGGGAAGCTTTTGACGAACTAGATACAGAAAGAGGATATTACCAAGAAAAGAGAAAAGACTCAAATGAAAGATTAATTTCAAGAAAAGGAATGATTGGAAAGGTAATAGGATTTGCACCAATGGTTACACTATTTGTTGGATACCTAATTGTACCACTTGTTGCAATTGGTATAATGAGTATGACATCATCATTCAGCACAATGGGAACTATGATGTAGTAAAGGAGGGTAGAATATGGAAAATGCAACAAAAGCAATACTTATGGCAGGAGGAATTTTAATTGCAATTATTACAATATCTATATTCTACTTTGTTTTTAATCAAACAGGAGATTTAGTAGGAGAGGCAACAACAGATACACAGCAAAAAGAGTTAGAGGACTTTAATAAAAGTTTTACAGCATATAACAAAAAAATAATGTATGGTACAGATATAATAAGTGTACTAAATAAAGCAATAGATAATAATAGAAGATATGAAGTAGAATTTGGAGAATATTCAGATGATTTAGAATATATGGACTATTATGTAGATGTAGAATTTACAGTATACAGAAGAAATGATAGTAACCAAAAAATAGGTAAAAATACTAAAGATACTTATTCTTTAAGTAGTAATTATAAAAATAAAAAAGATATAATCTATACAGAATATATCGAAAAGG
>JAAVZQ010000062.1 GCA_022791735.1 Clostridia bacterium | reverse complement strand
GTAATTGAAACTGCTTTTTTGCTTGTTTCCACATTATATATTGGAACAAGTTTCGAAGTTCCCGCCGACATCTGCATTGTATCAGTATTCCCTGTAAAAAATATAGATACAGCAAGCAAAATAACCACTGTACTTGATGCAATTAAATATGAGCATATTTTTTGTTTATTAAACACATAAAACACTTTCTATTCCCCCAAAAAACAAGTTACTTAATTGTATGAAGTTATATAAAAAAAAGAACTACTAATTGTGTATTAGTGGTTCTATTTTTATATAATAGGAAGTTCGGAGAACTTTCCTATTATATAAAAATAGAGTAGCTTTTAAACTACTCATAATCTTACTATATATTTATCTAATTCTCCTATTTGAAAAACTTTCATTGATATTGAGTCCCTAAAAATATTATTTTCTTTAAAAACCTCTAAATGTGTTCCAAAGAATTTAAAATTTTCTTCTATTTCTGTACAATACTTTTGAATATGTAATAAAATTGTTGTTTTTCTATCTAAATTAATCATATAACACATTCCTATCCTTTATAACTTGTTTATAAAATAATTCTTTTGCAAGTTTTCCATATTTATTTTCACTATCAATTTCTTTTGTATATGTTTCTTCTATTATTACATCTATCTTTTTATTTAATGCTCTTTCTAATTCTGTTTCAAATTCTGCTAAATTTAATAATGTAATTATATTAGAATTTCCTTTTACTATCATTATATCTATATCTGAATCTTCTTTTGCTTCTTCTCTAGCATAAGAGCCAAATAGATAAGCTTTTTTAATTTTATATTTTTCAAATATTGCTTTTGTAATTTCTTTTATTTCTTCAAACGTATAAATCTTATTTTTCATGTACTTGGCTCCCCTTTCTTAAAATTACATATTCATTATACACCAAAGATTAAAATGTATCAACTCTTATGTCTAAATTTTTCTCTATATATTAAATTAACATACAAAAAAGAATAGCTTTTCACTATTCTTTGTAAAACTTTTAATTTAATATCTATGTAAATAGTTCATCAATTCATCATATACAGCTTTTCTATCTACTATAATATTCCTATCAATCATTTCTGCTAATTCATTTATACTCACAAATTTGATTGCTTTCACTTCAGATTCTTGCATTTTTATATCTTTTATACTAATTCCTGCTTTTCTTAGTATAAAGAAATCATAAAATTGATTTTCAGTAAAATCATCAGAAAACTTTTTTATATCTCTGTAAGAGAACATATATCTGAAATCCTTTATATCTACACTATAACCTAAGCTAACACTGACTTCTTCATTTATTTCTCTTGCTGCCGCAGATATTGCATCTTGACCTGTTGAAATATGTCCAGCAACAGATATATCCCACATTCCTGCATTTTTTTCTTTATCCAAAGACCTTTGTTGTAATAAAATTTCATTTTTATCATTAACTATTGCAACAACAATTGCTCTATGCCATAACCCTTTTTTATGTATTTCTTCTCTTGATAAAATTTCACCTGTTTTTACTCCATTTTCATCTAAAACATCTATCAATTCTTTACTCATATTTTCTACTCCTTAATATAGTTTTACTTAAATTGTTCTTGTTGAGGTAATTTTCGTTCAAATCGCGCAATATACTTTTGTGTCACATTCATGTAACTTCTAAACTCCCCTAAAGATAATTTTCTACCATTTTCATATAAAGCAATAATATTATCCATTTGCATTTTTAAGTCCTTTAAATCTCCTGTATTTATAATAACATGATTAATTGTAGATAAATTTCTTTGGTATAAATTATCTGCTTTTTCATATTCTAGAATACGACGCTGTACATATGGTTCACTTAAATGCTCTTGATGCTGTGCTATATATTCTTGTTTTGATAAACCTTGAATATATACTTTTACTAATTCTTCTGGAAATCTTTTTGCTAATTCAGCCAAAGCATATTCATTGCTAACTACAATACTTGATGAAATCCCATCATCTAGTCTTTCACGTATTTCATTAGAATTTATCCCATATCTTGTACCATAATTAGTATATAATATATCACATGAATCTATATCAAAACCTAAATCACCTGGACAAATCATTTCTTCCCCATCGTCTTCTCTTCTTGCCCTTGTAGTGTGTTTAGGAACAATTAGAGAATGAAGCATTCCTTGAACTCTTGCTATTTCTAAAACATCATCTTTACCAGACCCTGGATTTCCAATATATGCATATATCTTTGGACTTCCACATTTAGTACTTTTTTCAGTTTGAATACTTTCAAACTCTCTAGCAGTTAAATCTTCTAGTATTTTTGATATATCATCTTTTCCTATTCCTGTGTTAAGAATAGTATAATCATATAATGCTACATTATTTGTATATGTGTTAAAATCTTTTACAGCTTGCTTATGTCTTGCCTCTGCACTTTCTTGAGTATCATGTCTTTGTCCAGCAATTTGCATAAATATACCTTTGTTATTTGGATTAACTCTATATACAAAACAAGCCAAACAATTTTCACCATATATACTTTTTAAATCACGTACAATTCCAATATCATTAACTATAATTGTCACATTTCTTCCACTTTCTAAATAATTATTAATTTCAGTAGCTGAAAATCCATAATATTCTCCATAATTTATATATGAAAATGGTAATCTCAAATTAAGGAAAGCCTGTTTTCGAATATTAGCATTTCTTTCTTGTTCTTCTACACTCTTTTCACCATCATTATATACTCCATTAACTGCCTTGATACCAATATTTTTCCCTAAAGACATTTCAGTAACTTCCTTATCTCTAAAAGGTCTTGTTACATATTTATCTATAAGGACATAATTATATCTATCTAATAATATGTCTGCTATAAAGTTTTTACCTGAACCTGAAATTCCAGATAAAATAACTAATTTTCCTAAATAAGTTTTCTCTTTCGCTTTTTCAATTAAAGATCTTCTAAAGTCTTGTTCCATATTCCTCTTTCCTCTCATTTCCTCTTCAATTTATATTATAACATATTCTTTTTACTTTTGCCATATTTTGTAGTAAACTAGTCATAATTCTATATATATTATAAAACTTCTAATGATTAATCACTAGAAGTTTTTACTTACATCAAATTATCAATTCATTATCTCTGCATTCTACTTTAACTATTGTATTAGGCTTGATTTCGCCTGTTAAAAGTTTTCTTGCTATAAGAGTTTCTAGCTTCTTTTGCACAAACCTTTTTAGTGGTCTTGCACCATATACTTCATCATAACCATTATCTATTAGATAGTCTTTAGCATCCTTTGTAAGCTCTATTCCTACATTTTTATCTTCAAGCCTTTTATTTAAGTCTTGAATTAATAAGTCTAATATCTTAGTTATTTCATCCTTCATAAGTGGTTTATAGAACACTATTTCATCTAAACGGTTTAAAAACTCTGGTCTAAAGCTTTGTTTTAGCAAATTATTTACCTTTTCCTTCGCTTCATCTGATATTTCGCCATTTTTTGTAATTCCGCTCTAGTATATAGTCAGAACCCAAATTCGATGTCAAAATTATTATTGTGTTTTTGAAATCTACTGTTCTACCAGTAGAATCAGTAATTCTGCCATCATCTAAAACTTGGAGTAAAATATTAAATACATCAGGATGTGCCTTTTCTATTTCATCAAACAAAACTACTGAATATGGTTTTCTTCTGACTGCTTCTGTAAGCTGCCCACCTTCCTCATAGCCTACATATCCAGGAGGTGCACCAATTAATCTAGATACCGAAAACTTTTCCATATATTCAGACATATCTATTCTTACAATATTCTTTTCATCATCAAATAAACTTTCTGCAAGTGCTTTTGCAAGCTCTGTCTTTCCGTACTCCTGTTGGACCTAAAAACATAAATGAACCAATTGGTCT
>JAAVZQ010000008.1 GCA_022791735.1 Clostridia bacterium | reverse complement strand
TCAATTACAGAAGAATTTATACAGCGTGTAGAAGATTGGATAAATAATTATCCAAGAGCTATGTTTAAATATAAAAGCACCAACCAAATCTTGGAAAAATTATGTGCTTAAAAAACGGAAATTTATTATTGCAATTTATAATAATTAAAAAAAAATTACAAAACTGCTTGACATACGGAGAGAAGCATTGTATAATAATTAAGTACGAAAATTTGCGTTGAAGTAGAATGTGGCTACACGCTTACTCCCGTAAGTGATGGAGGGAACTTCTATGGAGCATGTCGTGGCTAAGACCAAGGCGATAAGTTTTTATTAAATAATGAACGCTTATCCCAAGAAAGTACTATAAAACTTGGGATTATATAATAGAGTGTATAGAAACACCAGGATGCGTTTTAAAACTTGCCAAGGTTGCTTAGGCTGTTAGAGCTTTGCTCTTTACAGCGTAAGTAGGCAGTTTGCGATAGCAAACTAGCTTCATCTTTTTATCTAAAAAGGAGGGAATTTATACTATGGCAGTAAAAAATAATGTTGCAGGTAGTGAAAAAATTAGAATAAGACTAAAAGCTTATGATCATGTTGTATTAGAACAGTCTGCTGAAAAGATAGTAGATACTGCTAAGAGAACAGGAGCTAAGGTATCAGGTCCTATTCCATTACCAACACAAAAAGAAGTAGTTACAATTTTACGTTGTCCTCACAAATATAAAGACTCAAGAGAGCAATTTGAAATGAGAACACATAAAAGAGTAATTGACATTTTTTACCCAACACAAAAAACAGTTGATAGCCTAATGAAATTAGACTTACCTGCTGGTGTTGATATTGAAATGAAATTATAGTATCTAGAATTCAGATATTATAAATTAGTAAAAACCAAGCTGGTATAACATTTAATGTATAAATGAAATATAAAATATCAGCCAATAGTTAGGAGATAAGATGAATAAAACAATTATAGGAAAAAAAGTTGGAATGACACAAATATTTGATGAAACAGGTATGGTTATTCCAGTAACAGTTATAGAAGCTGGACCTTGTACAGTTACTCAAGTTAAAACTGTTGAGACAGACGGATATAACAGTATCCAATTAGGATATGGAGAAGTAAAAGAAAAAAGAGTTAATAAACCATTAAAGGGACATTTCCAAAAATCTAAATTAGCTTTAAAGAAACATTTAAGAGAATTCAGAACTGATGATTTAGCAGATGTTAAAGTTGGGGATGAAATTAAATTAGACGTTTTTGAAGCTGGAGATAAGATAGATGTTCAAGGTACATCTAAAGGAAAAGGTTTCCAAGGTGTTATTAAACGTCATGGTCAATCAAGAGGACCAATGGGACATGGTTCTATGTATCATAGAAGACCAGGTTCAATGGGTTCTACATCTACACCAGGAAGAGTTTTCAAAGGAAAGAAACTTCCAGGACATATGGGATGTGTAACAGTTACAATCCAAAACTTAGATGTAGTAAGAGTTGACACAGATAAAAATGTATTATTAATAAAAGGTAGCGTTCCAGGACCTAAGGGAGCTATACTAAAAATAAAGAAAACAGTTAAATCTGCAAAATAGAGGAAGGAGGAATAGAAAATGCCAAAAGTAGATGTTTATGATATAAAAGGTAAAAAAGTTAGTGACATAACTTTAAATGAAGAGATATTTGGAATTATTCCAAATGAAAATATAGTACACAGTGTACTTGTGAACTATCAAGCTAATCAAAGACAAGGAACACAAAGTACAAAGACAAGAGCAGAAGTTTCTGGTGGTGGAAAAAAACCTTGGAAACAAAAGGGAACAGGTAGAGCTAGACAAGGTAGTACACGTTCTCCACAATGGATTAAAGGTGGTATAGCTTTAGGACCTAAACCTCGTTCTTATACTTATAAAGTAAATAAGAAGGAAAAGAGACTAGCAATTAAATCTGTACTAAGTTCAAAAGTTGCTGAGAGCGAATTAATAGTAGTAGACAAAATACCTTTTAAAGAGATTAAAACAAAGCAAATGGTTGAAGCTTTAAATAACCTTAAAGTAGAAGGGAAAGCTTTAATACTATTACCAGAAAAAGATGAAAATGTTCAAAAATCAGCAAGAAACATTGAAGGTGTAAAGACAACATTAGTAAATACAATAAATGTTTATGATTTATTAAAATACACAAAGCTTGTAGTTACAGTTGATACTATAAAGAAGTTAGAGGAGGTGTATGCATAATGAGACCAGAGGATATTATAATTGCACCGATAATAACAGAAAAGAGTAGTGAAAACATACAAAACGGAAGATATACTTTTGAAGTTAACAAAAAAGCTACAAAAATACAAATAGCAAATGCAGTTGAAAAGCTTTTTGAAGTTAAAGTATTAAAAGTAAATACAATTTCTGTAAAAGGTAAAATGAAGAGAATGGGAGCTCATGCAGGAATGACTCCAGATTGGAAAAAAGCAATCGTTACAATAGATACAAACCCAGCAGATAAGACATATCTTGGAAAAGGCGGAAAAGAAGTAAAAGTATCTAAGAAGTATAAGGATTCAATTGACGAATTCATGGGTGCGTAGATTTTTACAATAATCAGCATCTTGCGTCGTTAAATTTGCAAAGAAAATCCTCGACGTACACCAGTACGACTCCGGTGTTTCTTCACAAATTTGCCTAGCAATATACTAATTCTTGTAAAAATCGTAAAGTAAGATAAAGATTAACCAGAAAATACTGGGATAATAAAGAATAGCTGCAAGGCGGAGCAGGAAAAAATCCGCAAAGTAAAATTATAGAGAAGAGGAGTTATCAAAAACGAGTAATTTGTGGATAATTAAGCGAGGAACCCGGAGGCGTACGAGGGTACGTTGAGGAGTTACGAAGCGAAAATTAGACGCAAAGGACAAAGTTTTTCATAAGTCCGGGAAGGAAGAGAATATGGGAATGAAACATTTTAAAGCCTACACCCCTTCAAGAAGAAACATGACAGTTTCTACTTATGAGGAAATAACAAAGAAAACTCCTGAGAAGTCTCTACTTGCAAAGAAAAAGAAAAATGCAGGAAGAAACTCTTATGGAAGAATAACAGTTAGACATCAAGGTGGAGGAAATAGACAAAAATATAGAATAATTGATTTTAAACGTAACAAAGATGATATGGAAGCAACAGTTATTGGTATAGAATACGATCCAAATCGTAGCAGTAACATTGCACTTATCGAATATACTGATGGAACAAAAGCATATATAATTGCACCACAAGGATTAAAAGATGGTGACAAAGTTATATCAGGACAAAAAGTTGATATTAAACCAGGAAATTGTATGCCAATCGAAAGTATTCCAGTAGGTACATTAATACACAATATTGAATTAAATCCAGGTCAAGGAGCAAAAATGGTAAGAAGTGCAGGACAAAGTGCACAACTTATGGCCAAAGAAGGAAAATATGCTCACGTAAGACTTCCATCAGGAGAAATGAGATTAGTTCAAGTTAGATGTAGAGCAACTATCGGAACTATAGGAAATACAGACCATGAAAATGTTAAGATTGGAAAAGCTGGTAGAAAAAGACATATGGGGATTAGACCTACAGTTCGTGGTAGCGTTATGAACCCAGTAGATCACCCTCATGGTGGTGGTGAAGGTAGAGCTCCAGTAGGTAGACCAGGTCCACTTACTCCTTGGGGTAAACCAGCACTTGGATACAAGACAAGAAAGAAACATAAACAATCTGATAAGTTTATTGTTAAGAGACGTAAATAAAGGAGGTAAAAGATGTCAAGATCAAGTAAAAAAATGCCATTTGTTGCTCCTAAACTATTAAAAAGAATAGAAGCAATGAATGAAGCAAACAAAAAAGAAGTATTAAAAACATGGTCAAGAGCATCAACAATATATCCACAAATGGTAGGACACACAATAGCAGTTCATGACGGTAGAAAACATGTACCAGTATATATTGCTGAAGAAATGATAGGACATAAATTAGGTGAATTTGCTCCAACAAGAACTTTTAAAGGTCATGCAGGAGAAAAAGCATCAAATGTTAAAAAATAGAGAGATTAAGTTTAAATAAGGAGGTTTTGGGCAAATGGAGGAGAACGTAAACATTGAAGCTAGAGCTACTCTTAAATATGCAAGAATTTCTGCTAGAAAAGTAAAAATCGTTGCAGATTTAATAAGAGGAAAAGATGTAAATGAAGCATTAGCAATTGTTAAATTTACACCAAAAATAGCATCAGAGACAATTGAAAAGCTATTAAAATCAGCTATAGCAAATGCGGAAAATAATCATAACATGAAAAGCCAAAATTTATATGTTGCTGAAATATATGCAAATCAAGGTCCAACTCTAAAGAGAATTAGACCAGCAGCAAAAGGTTCTGCAGTAAGAATTAGAAAGAGAACAAGTCACATTACAATAGTATTAAAGGAAAGAGATTAGGAAGGAGGAACATTAGACTATGGGACAAAAAATGCATCCACATGGATTAAGAGTTGGTGTAATCAAAGATTGGGACTCAAAATGGTATGCTGATAAGAAAAATTATTCTGATTACTTAGTAGAAGACCACAAAATCCGTGAATATGTTAAGAAAAAATTATTTATTAGTGGTATTTCAAAAGTTGTTATTGAAAGAACTACTAAATTAGTTAAAGTTAATGTTTATACAGCAAAACCAGGTTTAGTAATAGGAAAAGGTGGAGCTTTAGTAGAGACATTAAAAACAGACTTACAAAAGATGATAGGAAAAGATGTTAAGTTAGATATAATTGAGGTTAAAGATATTGATACTAATGCACAATTAGTTGCAGAAAGTATCTGTGCTCAACTAGAAAAGAGAATTTCATTTAGAAGAGCAATGAAACAAGCAATGGCAAAGGCTATGAAAGCAGGTGCTTTAGGAATAAAGACATCTGTATCAGGAAGACTTGCTGGTGCTGATATGGCAAGAACAGAATTCTATAAAGAAGGTACAATACCACTTCAAACTTTAAGAGCTGATATAGACTATGGTTTCTATGAAGCTAATACAACTTATGGAAAAATAGGTGTAAAAGTTTGGATATATAAAGGAGAAGTTCTTCCAACTAAAAAAACTGAAGCTAGACAAGGAGGGGAAGAATAATGCCATTAATGCCAAAAAGAACAAAATATAGAAAAATGCAAAAAGGTAGAAATAGAGGAAAAGCAACAAGAGGAACAACAGTAACTAATGGAGAATATGGTCTTCAAGCAACTGGAGCAGCTCTAATTAAGTCAAACCAAATAGAAGCTGCCCGTATTGCTATGACACGTTACATCAAAAGAGGTGGGCAAGTTTGGATAAAAATATTCCCAGATAAGCCGATTACAAAGAAACCTGCTGAAACTCGTATGGGTAAAGGTAAAGGAGCACCTGAATATTGGGTTGCAAAAGTAAAACCAGGAAGAGTAATGTTTGAAATATCTGGTATACCTGAAGATGTAGCAAAAGAAGCTTTAAGACTTGCTGCAAATAAACTACCAGTAAGTACAAAATTTGTAGCAAAAGAAAATGATTTAGGTGGTGAGAAGTAGATGAAGATGAATAAAATAACTGAAATGTCTTCACCAGAACTTGAAAAAGAATTAGGTGAATTAAAATCAGAATTGTTTAAGTTGAGATTTAGCCTAGCAACAAACGGTCTTGATAATCCTATGAAAATTAAGGAAGTAAAAAAAGACATTGCTAGAATAAATACAGTCCTAAGAAAACGTGAATTAGAAGCTACTAAGAAAGGAGATAATGACTAATGGAAAGAAATCTTCGTAAAGTTATGATTGGTACAGTAACTTCTGATAAGATGGATAAGACTGTTGTTGTATCAGTTGAAACAAGCGTTAGACATAGTACTTATAGAAAGACTATGAAAAGAACATACAAATTAAAAGCACATGATGAGAAAAATGAATGTCATATAGGTGATAAAGTAAAAGTAATGGAAACAAGACCTTTATCTAAACAAAAAAGATGGAGAGTTGTAGAAATACTTGAAAAAGCAGAAAAATAGATTATTAAATAATAGAAAATCAAATCGATAGTATTATAAAAAAACGAAAATCAAATCAAAAGCGAGCAGTACAAGGAAATCAAAATTGGAAAACCGCAGATAGTACGTTTGTACATCGAGGATTTGACAATGAAGATTGACGCCGTAATGCGAAGGTTTTCATTTGATTTTAAGGAAGGGAGGAAAAAAGAATGGTACAGCAACAAAGTATATTAAAAGTAGCCGACAACACTGGTGCAAAAGAGATAATGTGCATTAGATGTCTAGGTGGTTCATATAGAAGATATGCAGGAATAGGAGACGTAATAGTTGCTTCTGTTAAAGATGCTACACCAGGCGGAGTTGTAAAAAAAGGTGATGTTGTAAAAGCTGTTATAGTTAGAAGCAAAAAAGGTGTAAGACGTCATGATGGATCTTATATCAAATTTGACGAAAACGCAGCAGTTATAATCCGTGATGATGGAACACCAAAAGGAACTCGTATATTTGGTCCAGTAGCCAGAGAACTTAGAGAGAAGGAGTATATGAAAATTCTTTCATTAGCTCCAGAGGTATTA
This sequence comes from Clostridia bacterium, assembly GCA_022791735.1. Taxonomy (GTDB): domain Bacteria; phylum Bacillota; class Clostridia; order TANB77; family CAG-508; genus JAAWPK01. The sequence continues at coordinate 31,895 of JAAVZQ010000008.1, read as the reverse complement.
TAATTCAAACAATAATCGCCATTTGGCGTTGTTGTTCATCGAAAGAAAATCCTCAACGTGCAAAAAGCACGCCTGCGGTATTTCTTTCTCGAATGCCTAGCCAAATAACAATTCTTGTTTGAATTGAAAATTTGAAAGTTATTCTAAGTATATTAAAGCACATTAAAAATGCAGTAATACGTAGCTATAAATGCGCTTATAGAAAAAAGAGGTGAGAATAAATATGAAAATCAAAAAAGGCGATACAGTTCAAGTCCTATCAGGAAATGATAAAGGAAAAAAAGGAGAGGTATTAGAGATTATACCAAAAACTGAAAAAGCCATCGTAAAAGGTGTAAATATTAGAAAAAAACATATAAAACCTAAAAAGCAAGGCGAAGAGGGAGGAATAATACCAGTAGAATGTGCTATTCATAGTAGTAAATTAAGCGTGGTATGTCCTAAATGTAATAAGCCTACAAGAATAGGTTATGAAATAGAAAAAGATGAAAAGGTACGTGTTTGTAGAAAATGCGGTGCAAAACTAAAATAAGTAATTTAGAAAGGAGGAATTTGTAAGATTATGGAAAAGTTAAGAGAACAATATGAAAAAGAAGCAATTCCAGCATTAATGAAAAAATTTAACTATAAATCTGTTATGGAAGTTCCAAAATTAGAAAAGATAGTTATAAATATAGGATTAGGAGACACAAGAGATAATCCAAAGGCATTAGATAATGCTATGGCTGATTTAAGTTCTATAACAGGACAAAAACCAATCATTACTAAAGCTAGAAAATCAATAGCTGCATTTAAATTAAGAGAAGGTGCAAATGTAGGATGCAAAGTAACTTTAAGAAGTACAAAAATGTATGAATTTGCATACAAACTATTTAATGTAGCAATGCCAAGAATAAGAGATTTTAGAGGAGTATCTGGTACATCATTTGATGGAAAGGGAAATTACTCTATGGGTATTAAAGAACAATTAATATTCCCAGAAATAGAATATGACAAAATCGATAAATTAAGAGGTATGGATATCATATTTGTTACAACTGCTAAATCAAACGAAGAAGCAAAGGAGTTACTTACTCTTCTAGGTATGCCTTTTAAAAACTAATGAAAAGCTTTGTCTTGCGTTGTTAAGCGTCGGTAAAATAATCCTTAGGCAGGCAGGTAGCCTAGTCTGCGGTTATTTTCCTAGCTTTCCTAGCAATACTCGCTTTTGATTAGTTTTACGAATAGAAATATAGAGAAGGAGGAAAATTCTAAATGGCAAAAAAGTCAATGATAATCAAACAACAAAAACCACAGAAATTCAAAACAAGAGAATACAACAGATGCAAGATTTGTGGTAGACCACATGCATATATTAGAAAATATGGAATTTGCCGTGTGTGCTTTAGAGAATTAGCACATAAAGGAGAAATTCCAGGGGTGAAAAAAGCTAGCTGGTAGTTGAATTAGAATTAAAATCAGTCATCTGCGTCGTTAAACTGCATAAAAATTTTATCAACGTACACTAGTACAGTTTCAAAAATTTTTATTTGTTTGCCTAGCATCTAACTAATTTTAATTCCAATTTAAGAGAAAAATTAAAGAGTATTAAAAAATAAATATTTAATTTGATTAAGAAATAAAACTAATCAAAGACGAGTAATACAAGGAAAACAAGTGAAAAATCTTGAGACTAGCCTTGTGGCTGTCGAAAGGTTTTGAACGAAGTTTGACACAGTAGTACGAAGTTTTTCATTAGTTTTGAGAGAAGGAGGGAGAAAAAGAAATATGAACACAACTGATCCAATAGCAGATATGCTAACAAGAATAAGAAATGCAAATAGTAGCAAACATAAAACAGTTGATGTACCAGCATCAAAAATGAAACTATCTATTGCCGATATATTATTTAAAGAGGGATATATAAAGTCTTATGAAGAACTATCAAATGATGTTCAAGGTACAATAAGAGTAACTCTTAAGTACGATGAAAAAGGAAATAGAGTTATCGATGGTATAAAGAGAATAAGCAAACCAGGATTAAGAGTATATGCTTCTAAGGAAGATTTACCACAAGTTTTGAACGGTTTAGGAATTGCTATCGTATCTACATCAAAAGGAATAATGACAGATAAAGAAGCAAGAAAAGTAGGACTAGGAGGAGAAGTTCTAGCTTATGTATGGTAATCTAGAGGTTAGAAACTAGAAGTTAGAGATTAGAATAAGGAGATGAATATAAAATGTCAAGAATAGGTAACAATCCTATTGAAATACCAGAAGGCGTTGAAATTAATGTTCAAGGTAGTCATGTTTCAGTTAAAGGACCAAAAGGAACTTTAGAAAGAGATATAAATGAGAACCTAATTGTTACAATTGAAGATAAAAAAGTTACAGTTAAAAGACCTAACGATGAAACAGAAATGAAGAGCTTACATGGTTTAACAAGAACATTAATTGCTAACATGATAATAGGTGTAAAAGAAGAATTTACAAAGGAATTACAAGTAAATGGTGTTGGTTACAGAGTACAAAAACAAGGAAATGACCTAAATTTAGTACTTGGATATTCTCACAATATAGTATATAAAGCACCACAAGGAATATCATTTGATGTACCAAACCCAAATACAATCATTGTAAAAGGAATTGATAAAGAATTAGTAGGTCAAACAGCAGCAGAGATAAGAACAAAGAGATTACCTGAAGTTTACGGTGGAAAAGGAATTAAGTACAGCTACGAAGTTATACGTCGCAAAGAAGGTAAGACTGGTAAGAAATAATATTTAGAAGTGAGAAGTTAGAAAACTTGATTAGAAGTTAAAACTAATCAAAAACGAGCAATATAAGGAAAACAAGTGAAAAATCTTGAGACTAACCTTGTGGTTGTCGAAAGGTTTTGAATGAAGTTTGACGCAGTAGGACGAAGTTTTTCATTAGTTTTGAAGAAAGGAGAATAAAAAATGGTATCTAAGTCAGATAGAAAAATGGAAAGAGAAAGAAGACATAAAAGAGTTCGTACAAAAATTTTTGGAACAGCTGAACGTCCAAGATTATGTATGTATAGAAGCAATACAAATATCTATGCACAAATAATTGATGATGTAGCAGGAAAGACTTTAGCTTCTGCATCTACAATGGATAAAGAAGTAAAAACAAAACATTCAAATAAAGAAGCTGCAAAAGAAGTAGGAACACTAATTGCTAAAAGAGCCACAGAAAAGAAAATTAAGACAGTAGTTTTTGATAGAAGTGGATATATATATCACGGTGTAGTTAAAAAACTTGCTGAAGCTGCACGTGAAGGAGGACTAGAATTCTAAAATTAAAGGAAAGAGAGGAAAACCAAGGTTATGGAAGAAAATAACGCTCAAGAATTAAAAGAGAAAGTAGTTGCCATAAGCAGAGTTGCAAAAGTTGTTAAAGGTGGTAGAACTTTTAGATTTAGTGCAGTAGTTGTTGTTGGTGATGAAAAAGGACATATCGGTGTAGGTTCTGGAAAAGCAGCAGAAGTTCCTGATGCTATAAAGAAAGCTATTCAAGATGCTAAGAAGAACTTAGTAGAAGTTCCAATAGTTGGAACAACTATACCACATGAATTTATAGGAGAAGCAGGTTCAGCTAGAGTAATGCTTAAACCAGCTGCAAAAGGTACAGGAGTTATAGCTGGTGGAAGCGTAAGACCAGTACTTGAACTTGCAGGATATAAAGATATTAGAACTAAAGTTATTGGAACAAACAATCCAAGAAACGTAGTTTATGCTACTATAAATGCTTTAAGTAGCATGCTTACTGTAGAGCAAGTTGCTAAAAAGAGAGGCAAAAAAGTAGAAGAAATATTATAAGAAAATTGTGTATTAGCGAAAGCAAATATGCACAGCTAAACGTAAATTAACCTTGTTTTTTAGGGAAATTCATTTCCCTAAAAAATAAAAGAATAAGAATAATAGAAAGGAAATAGGAGGTGCAATCATAAAATGAAACTAGGAGAATTAAAACCAGCTGTAAAGAAAGAAAAAAGAACAAGAGTAGGACGTGGAGTTGGTTCTGGACTTGGTAAAACATCTGGTAGAGGACATAAAGGACAAAAAGCAAGATCAGGTGGAGGAGTTAGACGTGGTTTTGAAGGTGGTCAAACTCCATTATATAGAAGATTACCAAAAAGAGGATTTACTAACATTCATGCTAAAAACCATATAGAAGTAACTCTTACAATGCTTAATAAATCTGAAAGTACAGATGTAACAGCAGAAAGCCTTTTAAAAGAAGGAATAATCAGTAAAATAAATGACGGAATAGTAATATTAGGAACTGGCATGCTAGACAAAAAATTAAACGTAAAAGCTAAAAGATTTACAAAAACAGCAAAAGAGAAAATTGAAGCTGCAGGCCGGAAAGATTGAGGTGGTTTAATTGTTTCAAACAATAAAAAATGCTTTAAAGACGCCAGATGTTAGAAAAAAATTATTATATACTATATTACTTATAGTAATATTTAGATTAGGATGCTATATCACAGTACCAGGAGTTGACAGTGTTGCACTAGGTGAAGCTCTTGGAGGAAATAATGGTATAACAGGACTAATAGATTTAATATCAGGAGGAGCTTTCTCAAGACTTTCATTATTTGCAATGAGCATAAGCCCATATATCACAGCATCAATTGTTATACAATTGCTTGCTATGGTAATTCCAGCTTTAGAAAGACTTTCTAAAGAAGAAGGGGCAGAAGGTAGAGCAAAGCTAAACAAATATACAAAAATGCTTACAGTAGTTCTAGCATTAATTGAAAGCTTAGGAATTTACTTTGCATACAAAAATTCAGGTATATTTGTAGATAATAGTTTCTTAACAGCAGCTATTTTTGTAGTATCACTAATAGGTGGTACATCAATACTTATGTGGTTAGGAGACCAAATTACTGAAAAAGGTATTGGTAACGGTATTTCAGTAATTATCTTCGTAGGTATTTTAGCAGGATTACCAAGTACAGCTATAACTTTATATAACTTAATAATGGGAGCTGGAGCTGGATTTTCAACAACAGGATTGATAACAGCATTAGGAGTTATCATTGGAGCAATGATATTAGTAGGAGCAGTCGTATTTGTACAAGAAGCAGAAAGACGTGTACCAGTACAATATGCTAAAAAAGTAGTAGGAAGAAAGATGTATGGTGGACAAAGCACTCATATACCATTGAAATTAGCAATGGCAGGAGTTTTACCTATAATCTTTGCATCATCATTTTTAACATTCCCTGCACAAATAATACCAATGTTTAACCCTGAAATAGCTTCACAAACTGGATTTTGGAACGTAATATATACATTTTCAGCAGCGACATCTACATCAAATGTTCCACTTAGCTATGCAATTGTAAATGCCATAGTATACTTAGTATTAATAGTTGCATTTACATTCTTTTATACACTTGCAACATTTAATCCAGCAGAAGTATCAAATAATATAAAAAGACAAGGTGGATTTATTCCAGGAATAAGAGCAGGAAAACCAACAACAGATTATTTATCTTCAATAATATCTAAATTAACATGGTTTGGAGGATTTTATTTAGCAATAATAGCTATACTTCCAATGTTACTTAGATTTACAAGTTTAAATATTGCGTTTGGTGGTACATCTATATTAATCGTAGTTGGTGTTGCACTAGAAATAGTTAACCAATTAGAGTCTCAACTTGTTATGAGACACTATAAGGGCTTCTTAGAATAGAGTTCAAACAAGAATCAGCATCTTGCAGCGTTGTTGCTCGATAAATTTTCCAGCTCTGCATACTGACGCTGTAACAGGCAAAGCCTTAACAGCCTCAGCAATCAACGTACAAGAGAAGGATGGTCAAAACATAAGTTGAAGAATTCGAACAAGAATTATTAGATTACAAGGAACGTGAATTCAAATATCAATGAGGCGTACTGGTGTACGTTGAATTGATTTTGAATGAGCAGTAACGAAGTAAGATGATGATTATTGTTCGAATGGATAGGAGAAGTTATGATATTAATGATGTTAGGCGCTCAAGGAACTGGAAAAGGGACAGTTGCTGGAATATTAAGCACAGAGCTTGGTATACCACAAGTTTCAACAGGAGATATTTTTAGAAAAAATATTAGCGAAGGAACAGCACTTGGTATAGAAGCAAATAAGTATATATCAAAAGGTGATTTAGTTCCAGATGAAATAACTGTACCAATGCTAGAAAGTAGATTAAAAGAAGAAGATGCAAAAAATGGTGCTATATTAGATGGGTTCCCAAGAACTATCGAACAAGCACAAAAGCTAGATGAAATGTTAAACAAAATGGGAAAAAGAGTAGATTTGGTTGTAAACTTAGTTACACCAAAAGAAGAAATTATAGATAGAATGCTTACAAGAAGAGTATGTACTAACCAAGAGTGTAAAACCACATATAACACAAAATTACATCCACCAAAAGTAGAAGGAATTTGTGATAAATGTGGAGCACCTTTAAAACAAAGAGAAGATGATTCTGATCCAGAAGCTATAAAAAGAAGACTAGACATATATGAAGAAAAAACTAGTCCATTGGTTAACTTCTATGAGGAAAAAGGAATATTACAAACAGAGACAGTTAGTACAGCAGTAAACAGAATGGGAGCAGATGTAGCACGTGATTTAGTGGAGAAATTGAAATGATAGAAATTAAATCTAAACGTGAAATTGAATTAATAAAAGAAGCGTGCAAAATAGTTGCACTTGTGCATAAGGCAATTGAAAATGCAATAAAGCCAGGGATAACCACCAAAGAATTAGACAACATAGCAGAGAGAGTAATTAAAGAAAATGGTGGTATTCCTGCACAAAAAGGATATCCAAGTTATCAAAAAGGTGTTATGCCGTTTCCAAGTTCAATATGTGCATCTATAAATGATGAAGTGATACATGGTATCCCGTCAGAAAGAGTACATCTAAAAGACGGAGATTTAGTTAGTGTAGATTTAGTTGCACTAAAGAATGGGTATAATGGAGATGCAGCAAGGACATATATAGTTGGAAAAGGTTCGAAAGAAGCAGAAAAGTTAGTTGAAGTAACAAGAAAAGCTTTTTTTGAAGGAATAAAATTTGCGAAACCTGGATATAGAATTGGGGACATCTCAAATGCTATAGGCGAATTTGTAGAAAAAAATGGATTTTCTGTTGTAAAAGAATTTCAAGGACATGGAATAGGCCGTGAAATGCATGAAGATCCGGGCATACCAAATTATGGAAAACCTGGTAAAGGTCCAAGAATAGAAAGTGGTATGACACTTGCAATAGAACCTATGGTAATAGCTGGGAACCCTGATATATGTGAACTTGATGATGGCTGGACAATTGTAACTGAAGATGGAAGTTTAGCCGCACATTATGAAAATACAATTTTAGTTACAGAAAATGAACCTAAAGTATTGACATTGCTTTAAAAATAAGATATAATTGATTAGTTAATTATACAAGGAAACAAAAAATAACAAATGAACAATATCTAAATAAACACATTAAGATATTGTAACATTTGCATAATTCTCTCGTATGAAGCTTTTCACTTTTTCAAAGTGAAAATTCCAACGATAGAAAAAAATAGGAGGAATGTAGATTGGCAAGAGAAGATGTAATAGAAGTAGAGGGAACAGTCTTAGAGACACTACCTAATACAACATTTAAAGTAGAGCTTACAAATGGACATCAAGTTTTAGCTCATATCTCAGGTAAACTTAGAATGAACTACATTAAGATATTACCAGGGGATAAAGTAAAATTAGAGCTTTCGCCTTATGATTTAAGTCGTGGACGTATCACATGGCGTGAGAAATAAACAATCTACAAAAAAGAAGTATAACAAAGCATAAAAGGGAGGGTTACAAAATGAAAGTAAGACCATCAGTTAAAAAAATGTGTGAAAAATGCAAAATAATAAAAAGAAAAGGTGTTATCAGAGTGATTTGTGAAAATCCAAAACATAAACAAAGACAAGGATAATTATTATCCAAATGATAACATTTATTAATCATGGTATTAACACAAATTAGATGCGGCTGTAAAGGGTATATATTACTTTTTATATCAAATTTGTGTTTATATATATTTAATAAAAAATTAAATGGAGGTGAATAAATACATGGCTCGTATAGCAGGAGTTGATTTACCTAGAGAAAAAAGAGTAGAAATAGGACTAACATATATTTATGGAATAGGTGTTGCAAGTTCTAATAAAATTCTTAAAGAGGCAGGAGTAAACCCAGACACTAGAGTAAAAGATTTGACAGACGATGAAGTAAATAATATCAGAAAAATAATCGATGGAAGTTTTAAAGTTGAAGGTGATTTAAGAAGAGAAGTTGCTCTTAATATCAAAAGACTTACAGAAATTGGTTGTTATAGAGGATTAAGACATAGAAGAAGTTTACCAGTTAGAGGACAAAGAACAAAAACTAATGCACGTACAAGAAAAGGTCCTAGAAAATTAGTAAGCAAGAGTAAGAAATAAGGAGGAGGAAATTCCAAATGGCTAATAAAAATGTAACAAGAAAAACACCTAGAAGAAATAGAAAGAACATTGATAAAGGTTCTGCTCATATTCATTCTAGTTTCAATAATACAATAGTTACAGTTACAGATGTACAAGGTAATGTTATTTCTTGGGCAAGTGCTGGAGAATTAGGCTTCAAAGGTTCAAGAAAGAGTACACCATTTGCAGCAGGTCAAGCTGCTGAAACAGCTGCAAAAGCTGCAATGGAACATGGATTAAAAACAGTTGAAGTATATGTTAAAGGTCCAGGTTCAGGTAGAGAAGCAGCAATTAGAGCCCTTCAAACAGCAGGTCTAGAATTAAGTAGTATTAAGGATGTAACACCAATACCACATAATGGTTGTAGACCACCAAAAAGAAGAAGAGTATAATTTCTAGAAAGGAAGAGGTGTAAAAAACACATGTCAAGATATAAAGAAGAACAATGTCGTATCTGTCGTAGAGAAGGACAAAAACTATTCTTAAAAGGTTCAAGATGCTACACAGATAAATGTGCAATTTCAAGAAGAAACTATGCACCAGGAGAGCATGGACAAAAGAAAGCTAAACTTTCAGAATACGGTATCCAATTAAGAGAAAAGCAAAAAACTAAAGCTTTTTATGGAGTAAGAGAAAACCAATTTAGAAAATATTTTGAAATGGCTTCTGCTAAAAAAGGTATAACAGGTGAAAACTTACTTGTTTTATTGGAAAGCAGATTAGATAATGTAGTATATAGACTTGGATATGGTAGTTCAAGACCACAAGCAAGACTACTTGTAAATCATGGTTTATTTGAAGTAAATGGAAGAAAAGTAAGTATTCCATCTTATTTAGTAAAACCAGGAGATGTAGTAAAAGTTAGAGAAAATAAAAAAGATAAAAAAGTTTTAAAAGAAAATATTGAAGTAAATGCTTCAAGACCTATGCCAGCATGGTTAGAGAGAAATCCAGAAGATTTAAGCGGTAAAGTAGTTAGACTAGCATCTAGAGCAGATGTAGACATTCCAGTAGAGGAACATTTAATAGTCGAATTATATTCTAAATAGTATTTAGAAGCTAGAAACTAGAATTTAGAAAATAGAAATACTAGATAGTAAGAATTTAGAAATTAGTTACTAGAAATTAAAGATAGAGTTATAATTTCTAACATCTAATTGTCTAACATTCTGACATCTAGAAAGGTAGGTTATAAATGATAGAATTTGAAAAGCCAAATATTGAATGTACAAATATGGATGAACAGAATAACTATGCAAAATTCGTATGTGAACCATTAGAACGTGGATATGGTGTAACAATTGGAAATTCGCTAAGAAGAATTTTACTTTCATCACTTCCAGGATGTGCAATCACAAGTGTAAAAATTGATGGTGTAGTACATGAATTTTCTACGGTTCCAAATGTAGTTGAGGATGTTTCAGAAATAATAGTAAATTTAAAAGGTGTTAGATTCAAATCATATGACAACGAGGATAAAGTTATAACTATCGACTTCAAAGGTGAAGGAGAAGTTAAAGCATCTGATATTGTCACAGATGGTACAATAGAAGTGTTAAATCCAGAGTTACATATCGCAACTGTTGCCGAAGGTGGTCATTTTAAAGCAGAAATGACAGTAGAAAAAGGCAGAGGATATAATACAGCAAGCAAAAACAAAAAAGATAATCAAGACATATCAGTACTACCTATAGATTCAATCTTTACTCCTGTAAAGAAAGTAAATTATCAAGTAGAAAATACCAGAGTTGGTCAAATGGTTGATTTTGATAAATTAATCATAGAAGTTTGGACAGATGGAAGTTTAAAACCTTATGAGGCACTATCACTTGCTGCTAAGGTTATAACAGAACACTTAAGCTTATTTATTGATTTATCAGAAATAGCAAAGAATACTCAAATAATGGTAGAAAAAGAAGAATCTAAGACAGCTAGAGTGCTTGAGATGTCAATAGAAGATTTAGAGCTTACTGTAAGAAGCTTTAATTGCTTAAAGAGAGCTGGTATATCAACAGTTCAAGACTTAGCAAATAAAACAGAAGCTGATATGATGAAAGTTAGAAATCTAGGAAAGAAGTCATTAGATGAAGTAACAAACAAGTTACACTCACTAGGACTTGATTTCGCCCAAGAAGAGTAGATTGAAACAGTAAGTAGCATCTTGCGTCGTTAAATTTGTAAAGAAAATCCTTGGGCGTACACTAGTACGTTTCCAGTGTTTCTTCACAAATTTGCCTAGCAATATACCACTTCTTGTTCCAATCAATAAAGATAAATAATTCTTGTTAGAATAAAGGTGAATATATAGAATAAAAAGGAGGAAAGGCAAAATGGCTAGAAACAGAAAGTTAGGAAGAACAACAGACCAAAGATTAGCAATGCTTAGAACTCAAACTACAGATTTGATTTTAAATGGAAAAATCAAAACTACAGAAGCTAGAGCTAAAGAGGTAAAAGCGATAGTAGATAGTATAATAGCACTTGCAATCAAAGAAAAGGACAACTTTGAAGAAGTAGATGTTAAAGTTATTCGTGCTAAACTTGATAGCAAAGGTAATAAAGTAACAGAAGTAGCAAAAAGTAAAAATGGAAAAGATTTCTTAAAAGTTGTTAAAGAAGAAGTTACAGAAAAAAGACAAAAAGATATGCCTTCAAGATTAAATGCTAGAAGAAAAATAATGACAAAAATAAATAAAGTAAAAGACAATGAAGGTAAAAATGTAGATTTACCAGCAAAATTGTTTAATGAAATAGCACCAAAATACGAGAAAAACGTTGGTGGCTACACAAGAATAGTAAAACTTGGAAAAAGAAGAGGAGATTCAGCAGAAATAGTTTTACTTGAATTACTTTAATAATTATTAAAAAAGCCCCCCTTACATAATGGGCTTTTTTTGATAAAATTGGAAAACAATCAGTATATTGCGTCGTTGTTCATCAAAAGAAAATCCTTGGGCGTATACAAGTATGTCTCCGGTATTTCTTTTTCGAACGCCTAGCACGGAACGGCTTCTTTTTCAATTTAAAAGATGAAAGTAGTAGGAGGAATAAAAATGGCAAATAAAGAAGATAAAGTGAAAAAAGCAAAGAAACCAATGGACAAAAGAAAATTAATACAAAGTATAGTAATAATAATATTAATAGCAGCAATGCTATTATCAGTTGCGGCAACACTTATATATTATTTATTAAACATGTAAAAGGAGAAAAAGTATATGAATGGTAACATTATAACAGCAGTGCCTAATAATTTAATGGGAGTAATAACTTCGTATGCGCAAAGCTTATGCGATAATCCATGGCAATTTATCACAATGATTATTGACATTGTAATAGTAATATTGTTATTTATAAAGTTGTTTAAAATAGTAAAGGATTCTAGAGCATGGCAACTTCTTAAAGGAATTTGCCTCCTTGTAATAGCAATGGGAATAAGCTCACTATTGCATTTGAATATACTTAATTATATACTTACCTCTTTTGTAACATATGGAACAGTATTTGTTGTACTATTCCAGCCAGAACTTAGACGTTCATTAGAAGAACTTGGAAGTAACAAATTAACAAGATTTTTCGGGTTAGATAAAGACATAGAAACAAAAACAAAAGAAGAAATATATATATTAGCAATAGCAGCATTTGAACTTTCAAAAGAAAAAACAGGAGCATTAATTGTAATAGAAAGAGATATAGAAATAAAAGACATAATTGCAAGTGGAATTGCAATAGATTCAGAAGTAACACCACAGCTTTTAGTAAATATATTTGTACCTAAAACCCCACTTCATGATGGAGCAGTGGTAATAAGCGGAGGAAGAATAAAAGCAGCAGCTTGTATGCTTCCACTTGCAGGAGACAAAGATATTGCGAGAGAACTTGGTACAAGACATAGAGCAGCAATTGGAATATCAAAAGAATCAGATGCAATTGCACTTGTTGTATCAGAAGAAACAGGAAAAGTATCTATTGCAAAAGACCGGAACTTTGATTGCAGATGTAAAGGAAGAAGCGTTGAAGAAAATACTTATAAAGAATTTAATAACAAAAAGAAAGATTGAAGCTAGAAAGCATAAAATCAGTTTCATAAAAAAACGTAAAAAGGTAGAAAATAAGTAAGTAAGTTTTAAAAACTTTACATTTATTTCACATTTGGTACACAAAAGAAGTGTAAAATAATACCATAGAAAATAAATAATGGAGGAATTTGAAATGGATGAAAATGAAAATTCTTTTAAAAGTGTAGCTACTGTAAAAACAAAAAAACATAGCTTCACAAAATCAATATTTTTACCTTTTGTATCAGGAGTGATAGGAGCTAGCTTAGTTATAGGTATTTGCTTTGGAGTACCTGGGATAAGAGACAATATATTCAAATTAGAGCAATCAAATGTAACTTCTAACAATAATAACAATAGTACAACTTCAGTAAATACAAACGGGGTTAATTTGCAAGCAATATCATTGCAAGGATATTCAGAGACATCAATGGGAGTTGCAGACAAAGTATTGCCTTCAATAGTTGGAATTCAAATAGAATATAGTGTAAATTCTTTCTTTGGACAGAGTACACAATCTGCAACAGGTTCAGGTATAATAATATCAGAAGACGGATATATTATGACAAATAACCATGTCATAAGTAATAATAACAATAATAATTCATATTATGAAGTATCTGATGCAAAATCAGTAAAAGTAACATTATACAATGATGAAACAGTGTATGATGCAAAGATTATAGGTAAAGATGATAAAACAGACCTTGCAGTTATTAAAATAGATAAAACAGGTCTTACAAAAGCAGAAATAGGCAATTCTGATAGTGTTAAAGTAGGAGAATTTGCGATGGCAGTTGGATGTCCACTTGGATTAAATACAACAGCTACATCAGGAATTATAAGTGCAGTAAATAGAACTGTTACAACTTCTGATGGCGGAAAATATGTAGCAATTCAAACTGATGCTGCGATAAATTCAGGTAATAGTGGAGGAGCTTTAGTAAATAGTAAAGGTGAAGTAATAGGAATAAATACATTAAAACTTTCTGGAACAGGTGTTGAAGGAATTGGATTTGCAATTCCAATAAACTCAACAACAGATATAATTGCAGAGTTAATAGATCACCAAAAAGTACTTAGACCGTATATTGGAATTACAGGACTTACAATTGATGAGAATTTAGCAAAACAATATAAAATGATTGAGGGAGTTTATGTAAGAGAAGTTGACGACTTTTCAGCAGCACAAAAAGCAGAGATAAAAGTTGGAGATATTATAACAGAAGTAGATGGCAAAGCAGTAAAATCTATTGAAAATATAGAAGAGATAAAAAATCAGCACAAAATAGGAGACAAACTAAACTTTAAAATATATAGAAATAAAGAATATAAGAATATAGAAGTAACATTAGAAGAACAACCATAAATGTGGTCAAAGGGGACGGAGCATTTTGACCACGTCATGTATCAAAAAAGCAATATTGGATTATTTCATCCAGTATTGCTTTTTTGGCTATTTAACAAATTTTCATATTATAGTATCAAGTTGTCTTTTTTATTCTTTATGTCGAACGATTTTCCTTGACATATCTAGCAAAACGTTATATAAATAATACATATTTAAAATCAAATTTTTTAAATTACAACTTAAGTATATGCAAAAAATTATCTTTGGGAACTCTCCTAGGAAGTAAGGTATATTAATGGTATTAAAAAATTATATTTATAACATAAAAAATATGTGATATAATAAACAAAAAGATTTTAGGAGGATAATATTATGCAAAGGGAAATTTCAGTAAAAGAAGTTGAAAGTACATTAGAGGAATGCGAAAATATAGATGAACCAATAATTGTAAAAAGAAAGGATAAGAGTGATGTAGTTATATTAAGCTTAAAAGAATACAAAGAGAAGTTGTTAGAAATGGATATAATAAAACATTTACAAAAGTCAGAAGAAGACATAGAAAACGGAAGAACTATACCAGCAGAAGAAATGTTCAAGGAGCTGAGGGAAAAATATGGATATTAACAAAGAATATGAAGTAGAGTTTACAGAAGAGTGTAAAAGTGATTACATCAATAAAATATAATAATATCATGAATGAAAAAAATAATACATATTTAAAATCAATTTTTTTTAAATTACAACTTAAGTATATGCGAAAAATTATCTTTGGGAGTTCTCTCAAATAAATCGAGATGGCAAATATATAATACTAGAATAGGAAAGTTATAGAGGTGTAAAGGTGTCGCCTTGATGTCTAATTTTTGAAGGTTGTTCAGAATATACAACAATTATTTCACGAAATTCACTTATATTTTTTATCAATATACTTGAAAAAGATATATATTATGATATATAATAAAAACGAAAATTTAAGAAAAGGAGCAATATTTATGACTGCACATAATGAAGCAAAAATAGGAGATATTGCAAAACATGTAATTATGGCTGGAGATCCCTTAAGAGTAAAACTTATTGCAGAAAAATATCTTACAGACTGCAAATTGGTAAACAGCATAAGAGGGATGTACTGCTATACTGGGAAATACAAAGGAAAAACAATATCGGTTATGGCACATGGTATGGGTATACCAAGCATGGGAATATATTCGTATGAACTTTTTCACTACTATGGTGTAGAAGTAATTATACGAGTGGGCTCATGTGGAGCATTAGTGAATAAACTAGATTTGAAAGACTTAATTTTAGTACAAAGGTCATATACAGAAGGAAATTATGCATATAGTTTTGATAATGTACCATTGCATATAGCAGAATCGAGTGAGGAGATAAATGAAATAATAGAAAATACTGCAAAAGAAGCTGGTGTAGAATATGTAAAAGAAGATACACTTTGCAATGACTGTTTTGATTTATATCAACCAGATAAAGATGCGATAGTAAATAGAGCACCAAAAGATGTAGAGCTTGTTGCATCAGAGATGGAAGCTTTTGCACTATTTTATAATGCTAAAAGGGAAAACAAAAAAGCAGCATGTTTGCTTACAGTAGTAGATGTGCCAAAAGAAGAAAAAGGCTTTTCAGCAGAGGAAAGAGAAAAGTCTTTAAATCAAATGATAGAACTTGCACTTAATTCTATTATAAAAGTATAGTTAAATTAAAATTATTAATAAGTTTGTAAAAGAAGCTGTTGCGTGCTAGGTGCATGAGGGAGATATTCCAAAAGACATACTAGTGTGTCTTTAGAAATCGACTGAGTAGTAATGACGTAATATGATGATTATTTTACAAACAGTAAGGAGAATGAAGAGATGGAAAAAACATTAATTTTTGGACATAAAAATCCAGATACAGACTCAATCACATCAAGTATCGTAATGGAACACTTAGAAAGAAAACTAGGAAACAATGAAGTAAAGGCGTATAAACTTGGAAAAGTAAATAAAGAAACAGAATTTGTATTAAACTATTTTAAAGTAGCAGAACCAGAAACACTAGAGAGCATTGAAGAGAAGGCAAATGTAATTTTAGTTGACCACAATACATTTTCACAAAGTATAGATGGAATAGAAAAGGCAAACATACTAAAAGTTATAGACCACCACTGTATTACAGGGTTTGAAACAGCAAATCCATTATTCTATATGGCAGAGCCAGTAGGATGTACAGAAACAATACTTTATGGATTATATAAACAACATGATGTAGAAATAGATAAAACTATTGCAGGACTTATGCTAAGTGCAATTATTTCAGATACATTATTATTCAAATCACCAACATGCACAGAAAAAGATGTACAAATTGCAAAAGAACTTGCAAAAATTGCAGAAATAGATATAGAAACTTATGGAATGGAAATGTTAAAAGCAGGAACAGATTTAAGCGATTTTTCACCAGAAGAAATAATTAATATTGACTCAAAGAAAATGGAGGCAAATGGTGTAAATATGCAAGTTGCACAGGTAAATACAGCAAGTATAGAGGAAGTGCTAAAAGACCAAGACAAATTAGAAAATGTTATGCAAGCATTTATGAAAGAAAATGGTATAAATCTATTTGTGCTTTTAATTACAGATATAGTAAATAGTAATTCAGAAGCAATAGTTTTAGGAGATAGGACGGATATTGCAGAAAAAGGATTTAATAAAAAAATAGAGAATAATAGGATGTTTTTAGAGGGAGTTGTTTCAAGAAAGAAGCAAGTGTTCCCAATTCTAATAGAGTTTGCGAAATAATCAATATCTTGCAGAGTTGCTGTTCATTTGAGGTCAAATCAACGTATACAGGTATGCCTCATTGACACTCAAATTCATATGCCTTGCAGTTTACTAATTCTTTTGTAAACATAAAAAATCATAAGGAGGAAAGATTATGTCGAATATAAAATTAAACTTAACAAACACAGGAATTTCTATGGACAAAATTTTAGAATATAAAAGTGAAGTTAAAGAAATAGATAGGGTTTTACGTAAAGAGCCAAATGATGAAAAAGACTTTAGAGGTTGGTTAGAACTTCCAACAAATTATGATAAAGAAGAATTTGATAGAATAAAAAAAGCAGCTAAAAAAATACAAGAAGATTCAGAAGTATTTGTGTGTATAGGAATAGGTGGTTCATATTTAGGTGCAAGAGCTGTAATAGAGGCGTTAAATAATTCTTTTTACAGTTACAAAAAGCAAAGTACACCTTTAGTTTTATATGCAGGAAATAACATAAGTCCAGTATATTTAAATGATTTAATAGATTTAATCGGAGATAGAGATTTTTCAATAAATGTAATATCAAAATCAGGAACTACAACAGAACCAGCAATTGCATTTAGAATATTTAGAGAAATATTAGAAAATAAATATGGCGTAGAAGAAGCAAGAAATAGAATATATGTTACAACTGATAAGGCAAGAGGAGCATTAAAGGAATTATCAAATGAAGAAGGATATGAGACATTTGTTGTGCCAGATAACGTAGGTGGTAGATATTCTGTACTTACAGCAGTAGGACTTTTACCAATAGCAGTAGCTGGAGTAGATATAAATGAATTGATGCAAGGTGCAAAAGATGCACAGGATAAATATGCAGATAGCGATTTAAAATACAATGAATGCTATCAATATGCAGTTGCAAGAAATATATTGAATAAAAATTTGAAGGACATAGAAATATTAGTAAATTATGAGCCTAAAATGCATTATTTTATTGAATGGTGGAAGCAACTATATGGGGAAAGTGAAGGAAAAATGGCAAAAGGAATATTTCCAGCAGGTGTAGACTTTACAACAGATCTTCATTCAATGGGACAATACATCCAAGAAGGAAAAAGAAATCTTTTTGAAACAGTTATAAATATAGAAGAAACAAGTTCAGATATTACTATAAAAGAAGATGGAGACAATTTAGACGGGTTAAATTATTTAAGTGGTAAGACAATGGGATATGTAAATAAAAAAGCAATGGAAGCAACAATAGAAGCACATGTCACAGGAGGAGTACCAAATGTGGTAATTAACATGGACAAACTAGATGCAAGATCGCTTGGACATTTAATTTATTTCTTCGAATTAGCATGTGCAATGTCAGGTAATATCTTAGGTGTAAATCCATTTAATCAACCAGGAGTAGAGGAATACAAGAAAAATATGTTTAGATTACTTGAAAAACCAGGATATTAAAAAATGATTGAATGAGACTAATTTGGACATATATATTTGTCGCATTCTTAATTGAAAATAGAACAAATAAAAAATACTTTTTAGTGAAATGCTAAAAGGTATTTTTTATTGCGAAAGCAATAAGATTTTATTTGTTTTTCATTGGATAGGGTTTGGGTTCGTTTGTAAGATATGCAATATAATCTATTGAAGTATGATAATATTCCGCATATATAGCGATGATATCTAATGGTGGAATTCTTTCACTTTTTTCGTAACGTATATATGAATTTTTTGATATATAAGCAATTTTTGCACATTGTTCTTGGGTTAAGTCATTGTCTTCTCTAAGTTCTTTCAATCTATTTTTCATAGGAATATACCTCCTTAAAAAATATTATATAGAAATACTCCGTATGGGGTTGACAAAATACTCCAATTGGGTTATTATTTATATATAATGCTCCATATGGAGTATTAACAAATAAAAATTTTTTTATTCATGAAATTGAAATAAACGAAGGAGGAAGAATAAGAAATGAACCTAAAAGAAAGAGTAAGACAAGAGAAAGGAATTACATTGGTTGCGTTAATTATAACAATTATCGTATTAGTAATATTGGCAGCAGTGACAATAAATGCAGCATTTAACAGTGGAATAATAGAAACAGCAGTGAATGGAGCAGTAAATTATGCAGATGCACAAAATAAGGAGCAAGTGACATTTGACGATTTAGATAAAAATATACAAGATATAGTAAAGAAGATAGAAGAATATAACATAGGGGGTTCTGGAACAGAACAAAAAGATTATGGTACAAGTGCAAATGGAAAATTAAAATTTATAAAAGCATTGGTAGGAAAACCAGTAGAGAATACAAATGATAGTATATCTATAACAGCATTAGCAACAGATGAAAACGAGAATGCAGAATTGACATATACATTGTATATAGAAACGACAGCAAAAGATGCAAACGAATTAGTAACAGCAAAGGCAAAGCAAGGGGTGCCAGTAACATTAACTAAAACAGGATTAGAAAATTATACTACATATAAATATAAAGTAGTAGTAAGTAATGGAGAAACGGAAGCAACATCATTAGATGGAACAGCAAGTACATATTGCAAAGGAGAACATTGCGAAGGAACAGTAGGAGTGCAAATACCATGTGTAGCATGTTCTCAAACGGGAAAAGTTACATGTACAGTGGCAGGTTGTACAAATGGAAAAATAAGTTGTGATAATTGTGGCGGAGATGGAAAAATAGAAGTACTTGACACTTGTCCAGATTGTAATGGAAACAAAGAGAGGAATTGTACGAGTACACCAAGTGTACAAGTACTCGACCCAGAAGCTAGACCACTACCTGCAGGTGTGTGTAGCAATGGATGTGGTAAAAGTGCTGGTGACGGCATAGGTTGGGGAATTGCAGTTAATTGTGCAGATTGTAATTTTAGTTATAAGTCAGCATACAATCTAGGTTTTTGTAGTGATAACTGTAAAAATGAGTATGCACAAAAAGTTCATGACGAAGCTAATAACAAAGTACAATGTACAACTTGCTCAGGCACAGGAAAAGTAAGTAAAACAGTAACTTGTGGAGAATGCACAAATGGTTCAAATGACTGTATTACATGCAAAGGAACAGGAAAAGTAATGCATATGGTCTGCTCTGGAAATGGCTATACAATAGAAAATAACAATTGCGGGCATCAAGGTGCAAATGGACCACATTATTATTGCGCAGAGCATGGAACGAATGTAGAAGAATATCATCAGTAAATAAAAAAGTTAATAAATGAAAAATACTTTTTAGTGGAAGCTAAAAGGTATTTTTTTCTAAAACAAACAAGGCTGTAGCAAATGTTTGCAACAAAACACAACAAATCTTTGCAACAATATACCGCAAAGTGTTGCAATAAAATTAAAAAAATAGTATAATATAGTTATAAGGAGGAATTCTTATGAAGTATATTAGAAGAATTGTTGATAAAGAAATTGAAGAGAAACTATCTATAATGGGTGCTATCTTAATAAAAGGACCGAAGTGGTGTGGAAAAACAACAAGTGCTAAAAATTTTGCTAAAAGTATTTTAGAAATACAAAATCCAGATTTACAAGAAAATTATATAGAGCTAGCAAATATGAAACCTTCGTTATTATTAGAGGGGGAAAAACCAAGGCTAATAGATGAATGGCAAATAATACCTAAAATATGGAATGCAGTTAGATATTCGGTTGACAACATAGGAAAACCAAATCAGTATATATTAACAGGTTCGGCAACTCCAACAGAAGATGATACATTACATAGTGGGGTTGGAAGGTTTGCATTTGTAAAAATGAAGCCAATGACACTATTTGAAAGCGGAGAGTCAAATGGAACAATTTCATTAAGGAAAATATTAGAGCAAAAGCAAGATATAGACGGAATAAGAACTGATTTAACGTATGAAAAAATAGCATATGCACTTTGTAGAGGAGGATGGCCTAGTACTATTAGCATGAAAGAAGGATTAGCACTAGAAGTTCCAAAAAACTATATAGATGTATTGTGCAATTCTGATATATCAAGAATAGATGGAATAAAAAGAAACCCACAATTAGCAAAAGCAATACTAAAATCTTATGCAAGACAGGTATCAACGATAAATTCAGATAAATCGTTATATGAAGATGTGAAATCAAATTATGTAGAAGTAAGTGAAAGAACAATTATAGATTATCTAGAAACACTAAAAAAATTGTATATAGTGGAAGAGATAGAAGCATGGAGCCCAAATATAAGAAGCAAAACAGCAATAAGAACATCACCTAAAAAAAGCATGATAGATCCTTCATTAGCAGTAGCAGCACTAGGAATTACACCAAAACAATTGATGTTAGATGTAAGAACCTATGGACTATTATTTGAAAATTTAGTAAACAGAGATTTGAGTGTATATATTAACAGTATGCGGTGGAACATTGAAGCATTATAGAGATAGATATAATTTAGAGTGCGATAATATTTTAGTATTTGAGGATGGAAGATATGCATTAGTAGAAATAAAGCTAGGTGGTACTATGATAAAAGAAGCTGAAAAACATCTATTAGAATTAAAAAGGTTAATAAATCAAAATAATCCAAAAATAGGAGAGCCATCGTTTTTAATGATAATAACGGGAACAGATATGGCATATACAACAGAAAATGGAGTGATGGTAGTACCAATAGGTTGTTTAAAGGATTAAGAGAATGAAAAAAATACTTTTTAGTGAAAGCTAAAAGGTATTTTTTTCTTCAAATTTCCTTCAAAAAATTTCTCAAAAAAGTTGCATTTTAAAAGTCACAATGATAAAATAAAATAGTAAATTTATGGGAAACATTAGGAAGGAATGAAAGAAACAATGGCAAAAGCAAGGAGAAGTACAGGAAAGAGAAAAAAGAAAGTAAAGAAAGATGCATATGTACAAGCAATTATTGTAATAATATTTAGCTTAGTACTTGCAGTATTGATATATGGAAGAACAGGCACATTTGGAGAGGGATTAAGCAAAGTATTAGGAGGCTTAGTGGGATGGATAAAATTCATTGTCCCAATAGGTATATTTATAGTAGGTATCGTTTTAACCAAAGAGCAAAAAGAATTTGTCATACCTAAGCTTATTCAATTTTTAATTATTGTGCTTGCTATTTGTGGAACAATGAGTTTAGGACAGATTTCAAATGAGGCGCTAAATGCCAATGAAGATTTTGGAGAAATAATTTATGATGCGTATGGATATGGTGAGACTAATAAAGGAGGAGGAGCAGTTGGAGCTCTTATTGCTGTGCCATTAAGTAAAACGATAGGTGCAGCATCTTATGTTGTTTTGATTGGTACTGCTATACTTCTTTCAATATTTACATTTGGAATTAGACCAGCAGAGCTTGTAGACAAAATGTCTCAAATGATGCAAGCATCAAATGAATATGAAGAAGATGATGAGGAAGAAGAGGAAATAAAACCACGTAAAAAAGCAAGAACTAGAGAAAGAGAAAAACCAAAGAAACAACATTCAGTTATCATGGAAAATTTATTTGACGACGATGATGATGAACCTAGAAATAAAAAGAAATATGAACATGACATACCTCTTGCTTTTGAAGAAAAAGTAAGTACAGAAAGTGTTAAAGGTGAAAAAATAAAAGAAACAGCTAAGGCAAAAGAGGAAGTAAAACCAGCAGAAGAGGATTTTATAGAAGCAAATTTATTTAAAGAGAAGAAAGAGGAAAAAGAGGAAAAGACAAAACAAGAATTACAACTTGAGCATTCACAAGTTGAGGTAGATGAAAATTATGAGTTCCCACCAATTGCATTACTTGAACAAGGAGAGGGAAGAAAACTAGTATCAAAAACAGCACTTACAGATAATGCTTTGAAATTACAAAAAACTTTACATAGTTTTGGTGTAAATGCTAAGGTAGAAGATGTAGCAGTACGGACCTGCAATTACAAGATACGAACTAAAACCAGCAGAGGGAGTTAGAGTTAATAAAATTGCAAATTTAGCAGATGATATTGCTCTAAACCTAGCTGCTCAAAGTATAAGAATTGAGGCACCAATTCCTGGAAAACAAGCAGTTGGAATTGAGATACCTAATAAAGATACAGAAATGGTTCATTTAAGAGATATAATTGATTCAGAGGAGTTCGTTACTGCAGAATCTAAGCTTTCTATGGGGCTTGGAAAGGATGTAAGTGGTGAAAGAGTAATTGCAGATATTGCTAAGATGCCTCACTTGCTTGTTGCGGGAAGCACAGGTTCTGGAAAGAGTGTATGTATAAATACTTTAATTACAAGCCTTATATATAAAGCAAAGCCAAGCGAAGTAAAACTTGTTATGGTGGATCCTAAGATTGTTGAGCTTTCTGTATATAATGGTATACCACACCTTTTAATTCCAGTAGTTACAGATCCAAGAAAAGCAGCAGGCGCGCTTGCATGGGCTGTTCAAGAAATGGAAGACAGATACGCAAAATTTGCTGCAAAAGGTGTAAGAGACATAAAGGGATATAATAAGGCATTAGAAGAAGATTCTTCAGAGGAGACAGGTGTAAAATTACCACAAATAGTAATTATCATAGATGAGCTTGCAGACCTTATGATGGTTGCTGCAAAAGAAGTAGAAGATGCAATTTGTAGGCTTGCTCAAAAGGCAAGAGCTGCTGGTATGCATTTAGTTATTGCAACTCAAAGACCATCTGTTGATGTAATCACAGGATTGATTAAAGCAAATATACCTTCAAGAATAGCATTTGCAGTGTCTTCACAAATAGATTCAAGAACAATACTTGATATGACAGGTGCGGAAAAACTTCTAGGAAAAGGGGATATGTTATACTACCCAACAGGAGTTTCAAAACCTACAAGAGTTCAAGGAACTTTTGTGTCAGATAAAGAAGTTGAGAAAATCGTGGATTTCTTAAAGAAAGACGGAGAAGCAGTATATAATGAAGATATAATGGAATCAATAGAAAATGCCAACAAGTCTGACAAAGAAAAAGAAACTGGTGCAGAAGTAGAAGACGGTACAGATGAAAGGTTAGAAGAAGCGATAGGCTATGTTTTAGAGCAAAAAACAGCGTCAGCATCATTTTTACAAAGAAGGATGAAAATAGGTTATGCAAGGGCAGGTAGATTAGTAGACCAAATGGCAGAAAGAGGTATTGTTTCAGGATATCAAGGAAGTAAGCCAAGAGATGTCCTTATGACAAAAGAAAGATGGGAAGAGTTAAAGTCTATGCCACATGAAGAGGAAATACCAGAAGAAGTAGAGTAACACATTAAACTAAAGAAGGGAATGTACAGATGAAAAAGAGTGATATCATATTGAAATTTCAGAGTAACAATAATAAGCTTGAAACTGTACTAAATTCAAAGAAGTTTTCAGGTGGTGTCAAGAATTTATTACTTAGTATGCAATATAATATAAATAGTGCGTACAATGAATATGCAAGAATAAAGGTAAATGTAGAAAGCAAAAATAAATTTACCGAAAATATTATTCAGATGATAGAAAATCTTGAAGATATAGAGCTTGTCAATGCAAGTTCAGAAGAAGGAACAGAGTTCTTAAAAGAACGGTGTAGTATGTAAGTTTGACCGTTTTTTAAGAAAAATTAGGGTATTACCTACAGAAGAAGCGATGTTATATGCTATTTTCAAGATAAATGATACTACAATGTATTTAGATGAGAAATATAGTTTAATAAGGGTGGCATTACCAGAAATGCTAAACGAAGGCCATGATATAAATAATACTGAGATAATAAGAGAATTTACATCATGGTCTTGGAATACTGTGCCATCAGAGATAAGCAATATTGATTGTAATTTAGTATATCAAAATCTTTTAATTCTACTTGGTTTTAAATTCTTAGAAGATTGGATGAAACTTGGAAATCAAAAAAATATACTTGAAAAATTAGAAGAAGAATTGACTGAAAAATATGATGAAGATATATCAAAAAAACTTTTAAACTGCATTTTTAAGATAGCAATCATTGTGTGTACTAGTAGAAATGAGACAGAAAAAGCAAGGCTTTTAGAGGAGCAAAAAGAGTGTGAAGCAAAATTTGAAAAATTGCAAGATAAGACAAAATTAGTTGAGGAATTAACAAAGCTCAAAAAAGAAAAGGCAGCTGAGATAAAAAAACTTGATAAGATATTAAGTGATAATTCATTATTGCTTCAGGAGTTTGATGAAAGAAATGCCAAGCTTTCAGAGTACAAGAAAATTTTTAGTATAGACAATCTTGTTGGAACCTTGAAAAAAGAAAGAAGAAAAGCTTTAAGTGATATTGATGAGTGTAATAAGCTATTAGATGCCAAAACTTATGTTGAAACAAAAAATAAACTGGAAAATAGTTTGGAATTATTAAGGAATATAAAAATACCAAAGTATAAAGAACGTTATAAAATAGAACTCCAAAAATTATTTATAAAGTGCCTAGAAGATGAGATTTACAAAATAAATGCTATGGAAGATAAAAGACCAGCTATTTCACTTCTGTATATTGTGAGGTATTATAAATTCATAGCTTTTGATGATGAAAGATTTATCAAGGATGTAGATGAATTAAAAGAGGATGTTGAAAGAATAGAAGGAAAACTGCTTTTTAATCTTTATGAAATAGGGGTATTGTCTCAAATAACAAAAGACATAGAGACTGATGTAGGAATAATTAAACCTATTTTAGATACAAGAATTATGAATTTTGCAAATGTTGTAATTAGAGTTAGAGATGAGGGTAATGGAATAGATGTAGAGGTGTACGACGGAGATATATTAGAGATAGAATATACAATTCCAAACCTAAATAGAGTGAAAGTCAAATGTAAGAAGAATATTAAATTGTTTGCAAAATAAGAAAAATAGAAGAGAGGAGAGAATAAATGAAGATAACATTTTTAGGTGCAGCAGAAGGAGTTACAGGTTCAAATTTTTTGGTAGAAGGTGGACGGAAAAAAGTTTTTAGTAGATTGCCGGGATGTTCCAAGGAAACCAAAGGGAAGAAGATAAGAATTTTGATGAGTTTGCTTTTGATGTAAAAGATATAGATTTTGTGCTACTTACACATGCACATATAGACCATTCAGGGCGTATTCCAAAGTTATATGTAGATGGATATAGAAATCCGGTTTATGCTACAAAAGCAACTTGCGACCTTTGTGGGATAATGCTTCCAGACAGTGGACATATACAGGAAATGGAAGTTGAGTGGAAAAATAGGAAAAGACAGAGAAAGGGGAAGCTTCAATTTCCACCTCTTTATACAGCAGAAGATGCGGAAAAATGTTTAGAGCTATTTGAGCCGATAGAATATAATGAACTTGTGCAAATAGATGAAAATATTATTGTTAGATATAATGATGCAGGACATATGCTAGGTTCAGCAATGATTGAGGTATGGGTAAAGGAAAGACGGAAAAACAGAGAAAGCTGTATTTACAGGGGATATAGGAAATAATGATATACCACTTTTGGATTCTCCTACAATGATAGAGTCTGCTGATTATGTTATAATGGAGTCAACTTATGGAAATAGACTTCATATTAGAAATGATGATAAAGCAGAGCTTTTCTTAGATATTGTATATGATACAGTAAGACGTGGAGGAACTGTGGTTATACCTTCATTTGCAGTGCGGAAGGACACAGGAGATATTGTATGAGTTAAACAAAATAAAAGAAAACACAAGAGATGAAAGCTTTATAAATAAATATAAATTGCTTATGGAAACTCCAGTATATGTAGATAGTCCACTTGCAATATCTGCTACAGAGATTTTCAAGAATAATGAAGATTTATTTGAAGAAGAAGTGAGAAAAGAGATTGAGAGTGGAGATGATCCACTAGAGTTTAATGGGCTTAAGTTTACAAGGACTGCGGAGGAGTCAAAGGCACTAAATGAATCTGGTGAGGCTTCTATAATTATTTCTGCGAGTGGTATGTGTGATGTTCGGTAGGATTAAGCATCATTTGAAACATAATATTTGGAATGAAAATAATACGATTTTATTTGTTGGATACCAAGCGCCAGGAACTTTAGGAAGGAAGATTGTAGAGGGTGCAAAAAAGATTAAGATATTTGGAGAGGAAGTAGCGGTAAATGCAAAGATAGAGTATATTGAAGGGTATTCAGGACATGCAGATCAGGAATGGCTTTTGAATTTTATATATTCTTTTATTTATAAGCCAAAACAGATTATTCTAGTACATGGGGAAAAAGGCGCTCAGGAAGAACTTAAAGATAAAATATTAGAAAATACAGATATACCTGTAACTATACCGAAGCTTCGGAGAGATATATGAGCTTAAAAATAACAAGGTGTCGCTAGACGGAAGGCTAGAACTGGAAACGGTAAGAAGAGTAAGAAGAACTGAAATAATAAATAAGGTAAAAATGCTAAAAGATGAGATGTCAGATATGGAAGATATTTTGAAAAATGATATACTTACAGAGGATGTAAAAGAAGATGAGATTAATAGTATTACGCTTAAACTAAAAGAAATTGAAAAATTGATAGTAAGTATAATAGAGTAATAGTTCATAGCTTTTGAATATCGTCTGTCCCGCCAGAGATAGAACTACCCTGTGCGGACTTCAAGTTAAATTAGCCACAAATAAGAGTTCAAAAGAGAATGCCGTCAATTGATAGGCACGTGAAGGAGAGTGTCAATGAGGTGTTACTTAAGTACATTGATTTGACTAAGGCTGAGCAGTAACGACGTAAGATGCTGATTATCTTTTGAACAAAAAGGAGAAATAAATGAAAGAATATATAAATAATGCAATTATTGGAAATAAAGAGCTAAAAGCTTCAATAACGGATAAAGGGGAGATTATAAGAATTCGCTATCCGAATATTGATTTTAGGGAGTTTATAGAGTTTTTGCATGTTGGAGTGAAGGTAAATGATTCTGGAATAATTTATTTGCATAATGATGTGAATAATGTATATAAACAAGGGTATATTGAGGACACAAATATATTAAAAACGGAGATAAAGAATACTTATTTTAACTTAAAAATGGAGCAAACTGATTTTGTGACTAATTCAAATAATGTTATTGTGTGTAAGTACGTATTTACAAATGAACATGATATACCTCTTGATATTAAGTTTTTAGTGCATTCAAAGCTTCTTACAGATGAGAATAACTGCACAGCGGCAAAAGTTATACAAGATGGAATTTTGCAATATTCTCATGGATATAATATGGCAATATTGTCAGATAGTTTGAAAATGAATGGCTATAAAATAAATGGAGCAGATGAAGCGATTGGAAGCGGAATTTTGCAAGATAAAGATTATATTGGTATGTCAAACAATGTTGCTGTAAGTTATGAGGTTGGCATTTTAAAGCCAGGAGAAACTAAAGAATTTTATATAGAGTTTTTTATTTTTGATAATAAAGAGATAAATAGTTTAGACGATATTGAAAGTGAAATAATCAAGATAAGAAAGTTAGAATTAAAAAAGGAACTAGAACGTACAAAGAAATATTGGAGAAATTATGTGAAAGCTCACACTATCCATATGATAAGTACTGATACATTATATAAAGAGAAGATAAACAAGATTTATAAAAGGACTATTCTTCTATACCCATTGCTAACAAATGAAAAGACAGGAGGAGTATCAGCTGCAATGGAAATAGATGAGACATTTTCGAAATGCCGGAAGATATCAATACTGTTGGCCAAGAGATGCTGTGTATATTACAAAAGCACAAGATTTGATAAAGATGACAAAGGAGACAGAAAAGTTTTATAAAGTATTTTGTAAAAATACACAATCAAAAAATGGCATGTGGGAGCAAAGATTTTTTACAGATGGAACTCTTGCGCCTTGTTGGGGATATCAAATAGATGAAACTGCAAGTGTTATTTATGGAGTGTATGACCATTATACAAGGACAAAGGATAAAAAGTTCTTGAAGGATAATTTGAAAATGTTAGAAAAGGCTACAAAGTTTTTGCAAGAGTATTTAGAGCATATTTTCCAAAATAAAGGTGAAATGCATGTAAGTTATGATTTATGGGAAATGCATGAAGGAATTGGTACATATTCTTTGGCAAGCATATTTGCGGCATTTACTGCTATGCAGAAAGTTTATGAAGAACTAGAGACAGAGATGATGGAAAATAGATTAAAACAAGAAACTATTGTAAAGCAAAAGGAAATCTTAAGTGAAGGGCTAGAGGACATTAAAGAATATATAAAGGCAAATTTATATAGTGAAGATAGAAAAAGTTTTATAAGAAGTAAAGAAGATAGAAGAATTGATATGAGCGTGTTAGGATTGGTTGTGCCTTTTGATGTGTTTTCTCCTAATGAGAAAAAGGTTACAAATACGATTGAAACAATAAATATGCATTTGAGAACATATACAGGCGGATATCTAAGGTTTGAGGATGACCACTATACTGGAGATAGACCTTGGGTTATAACAACTTTATGGATGGCATTGTATTATTTGAAAATTCATGATATAATACACGCTAAAGAGTGTTTTGATTTTGTAGTAAATTCAAGCACAAAGCATGGCTTTTTAGCAGAGCAAGTGGATAACAAGAGTATGCAGTCTGCTTGGGTAATAGGGCTTGCGTGGGCACATGCTATGTATGTTATAGTATTAGATGAATTAATAAAACAAGGAGCAATTTAATAAGATTATTCACAGCTTTAAAGTATTGTTTGTTTAGCTATGGGTAGTTTATCTATGATTTTTTTTGCAACACCTTGGTGTCGTAACCTCTAATTTGTACGCTACTACGTAGCTTAAACGGTCGGTTACTCCATTTCGCGCTCGTAAAGCTCGTTTGGTCGCTTACGCGGTGTTACTCAAAAATCATAGATGAAACCACCTTATGTATACTTTTAAATACATTTTGTTGTGAATGATAATAAGAAAGGAATTGAAATAAGAAATGAACAAATATCTATTTACTTCAGAAAGTGTAACAGAAGGGCATCCAGATAAGTTATGTGATTTGATATCAGATACGATACTTGATAAGTGTTTAGAGCAAGATACAAATTCACGTGTTGCAGTGGAGACTTTTGCGTCAAATGATAAAATTACGATAGCTGGACAGCTTACTACTAATGCAAAAGTAAATATAGAGGAAACAGCAAGAGAAGTACTAAAAGGTATTGGATACAAAGGAAAAGGCATAGATATAGATTATGAAAATTGTGAGATAGATGTAAATATTACAAAGCAAAGTGCAGATATTGCACAGGGTGTAGACATAGGTGGAGCAGGTGACCAAGGCATTATGTTTGGTTTTGCAAGTGATGAAACAGAGGATTATATGCCATTTGCAATTGATTTAGCTCACAAATTGTCAAAAAGACTTACAACTGTTAGAAAAGAGAAAATACTTCCATATTTAGGTCCAGACGGTAAGACACAGGTTACTGTGGAATATGAGGGTGATACTCCAAAAAGGATTGAAACAATCCTTATATCAAATCAACATGATGCGAATGTTTCTTTAGAACAGGTGAAAAAAGATATAATTGAAGAAGTTATAAAAAAGACGGTGGATAGCAAGTATTTAGATGAAAATACAAAATACTATGTAAATCCAACTGGAAGGTTTGTAATTGGAGGGCCTTTAGGTGATACTGGGCTTACTGGAAGAAAAATAATTGTGGATACTTATGGAGGATATGCAAGACATGGAGGTGGTGCTTTTTCAGGAAAAGACTCAAGCAAGGTAGATAGGAGTGCTGCATATATGCTTCGCCATATTGCAAAAAATGTTGTTGCAAATGGTTATGCAAAAAAGTGCGAAATACAGATTGCTTATGGTATAGGGATTGCGAAACCTATATCTATATATGTAAATACTTTCGGGACAAGCACCATTTCCGAGCAAGAGATAAAGGAAAAGATTGAAAATAAATTTGATTTAACTCCAGACCGGTATAATAAAGTATTTGGATTTGAAAAAGCCAATATATGCAAAAACTACAAATTATGGGCATTTTGGTAAAGAAAATCTACCTTGGGAAAAGATAATAGAGATGTAAAATTTGTGAGTTAGTAAGAGAATGAAAAAGGACCAGTTCTATTGACATGAATGTCAATAGAACTGGTCCTTTTTCAATTAATTTTTTAAAACAAGAAATACTTGTTTAAAAAATATTTACAACTGTTCACTTGAAAATCGAAATGCAGAATAAATTTTGCCGCTAAAGTCTGTACAAGAGTCTGTTATGTCAAACCGTGCCGTAGGGTAACTCCCAGTACCATTGTACAAAGACAAGGTTACTATACAATTGCTGTCAACACTAATTTGTATAGAACCACAGGGAGTATCGCTCTCATAAACGGACATTATTGATCTGCTCGAATCAGGATTACCATAACCACTCCACTTAACCATGTTGAGGCAAACTCCAGAGGAGCATTTTTGTTTGAGATGACCAATTGCTAACACAAGCGTCGAGGTATATCTGCTATATGCTTCTGCATATGCCTGTGTAACCTTTTCACTGACCTTGATGTAAGGGCACTGTGCAAAACAGATATATTGCTCGAACTGGAACTCACGGATAAGCTCTAACAAGAACTTATCAATTGTTTCTTGAGGTACGTAATCTGTGATATGCTTACCAAGCGCCTCTAAAGCTTTGATATGGCTCTTAAGAATTGTAGCACTGTCGAAAGATTTAATACTCCATGAAAATGGAGTTTCCTCATTATACAGGTTAAGGTCCATTCTTCTTGCAAACCAACCTTTGTCAAACTGCCTGATATCAGCTTTGATGACTTTGCTAAAGAGTGCTGGAAGGGAAAGAGCCAAAAGTCTGTCAAATCTTTTTAACATGGCTTTTTTCTGCTTGTTCAAAGAGACACGGCTTTTTGGGATGAGTTTTCCCTGTTTGTGCAAAAGGAAACATACTTCTTCTAAAACAGTGGACTGTTGATACAAGGTGGATGCATCGAAACTTATAGGCGGAGCGATTGCGATGTAGTGGGAAGACAGGTATACTGACAAGGGCGTGTAGGGAGTTTTAATCAACCCATTTGCAAAGGTTGCTTTCGTACTACGCAGGGAGTCGCCAACTTTGACATTGTCGATGAGGAAGAATGCATAAGTTTCACCAAAAGAGTGATTGTTTTTAGGCTTTTCCTTGTGAATTAAAATGGCATGTTTTGTGTGAAGTGTTTGGACAAGGTTGCCATTTTTCCGCACATGGAAAAAACTGTCTTTTTT
>JAAVZQ010000007.1 GCA_022791735.1 Clostridia bacterium | reverse complement strand
ATCTTCTTTCTTTCTACCGTGTTTCTATTTGCTTGACAGCATTTGATCTATTTAAGACTTTTTCTCCTTTTAAATTTGCATATTCTAATTTGTTTATCTCTCCATATATTGCCTCTTTAGATATACCGTAGGTTTCAGATATTTTGTCAATATAGACTTCTTTCTCGAAATCTGATTTTGTTCTAACTAATATTTTACTAGTCTCATTTAAAAATTTTATTTTGTCATTTGCCTGATTTAAATCTAAAGTCTCTTTGAGATTTTTTACTTTAAACTCAACTAAAGATATCGCATTTTTCAAATATAATTCAAACTTTCCACTTCCATATTTTGTGATAAATTCATCTGGATCTTTTGCAAGTTCTCTTTCTATTTGCAAAACTCTAATGTCAAAGCCCAAATTCTGTAATATCTCAAGTCCTCTCATTGTAGCATTTTGGCCTGCTCCGTCTGAATCATAGCCTATTATTATTTTAGACTTATATCTTTTTAGCAGTCTTCCTTGACTTTCTGTAAGAGCCGTTCCAAGAGATGCTACTGCATTATCGATACCCCTTTGATGCAACGATACAGCATCCATATACCCTTCTACCATCACAAGATAATCTCTTTGAGTTTTTTTGGCAATATTTAAAGCATATAAATTCCTACTCTTGCTATAACATATTGTGTCATGAGAATTTATATATTTACGCTCTGGATTGACTTCTAATGATCTTCCACCAAAAGCTATTACCTTATCTTTTACATCTTTTATAGGAAACATCAATCTTTTTTTAAAAGTATCATTTGGTACGCCATTACTACTCATTAAAACAAGCTTAGATTCAAATATTTCTTCATCTTTAAATCCTTGCTCTTTTAAATGTTTGTAGAGCTCATCATATCTTCCTGAATATCCTATTTGGAACTTTTTAAGAGTAGCGTTGTCCATTCTTCTCTTTTTTACATACTCTTGTGCTTGTTTGGCATTTGTCCCATACAAATTATTGTGAAAAAAATCTGCTGCCACACTATTTATTTCAAGCACCTTTTCTCTAAGAATTAACTTTTTTTGCTCCTCTTCCCCAAGTTCAACTTTAGGTAAAACGATATTTGCTCTTTCTGCTAATATTTCTATTGCTTCTTTAAAAGTAATGTTTTCAATTTTCATCAAAAAACCTAAAGCATCTCCGCCAACACCACAACCGAAACAATGAAATATTTGCTTAGATTCAGACACTGAAAAAGATGGTGATTTTTCATTATGAAATGGGCAAAGTCCAAAATAATTTCTACCATGTCTTTTTAATGCAACATATCCAGAAATTACATCTACAATGTTTATATTCGCCTTGATTTCCTCTATCACACTACTGTCATATAACGCCATCTTTCAACCTTCCTTTATTTATACATATATTATTCGACAGATATTACTTAAATCCTTCTAAATATTATGTCGATTAATCGAAAAGACAAAAAAATTGTTATAATTTATAGATTAAAATATTTTTAAGTTCATGTAGGGTAGTTATATATAATTTTTGAGCAACACCGAGCATACGACCAAACGAGCAACCGCGAGTGCGAAATGGAATAACCGCCAATTTAAGCTACGTAGTAGCGTACATTCCGAAGGTTACGACACCAAGGTGTTCGAAAAAATAATATATAACTACCCATTACAGGACAGACTAAACTATAAATCTGTAAATTGCAACAATTTTTTAGGGACAATTTCAAAACATTTTTTGAAACTGCCCCTAATTATTCACTTAATTCAATTTATCTTCAATAATTTTTGCAAGTTCATTTGCCTTTTTTTGCAAATACTCTATGTCTTCTCCTTCAATCATAACTCTTATCAAATTTTCTGTACCAGACGCCCTTACAAGCACTCTACCATTATCTCTAAACTCTTCTTCAAGTTTTGATATTGCTTCATTTATCTCTTTATCTTCTTTATATGTAGCCTTCTTCTCGTTATTTACCCTTGCATTTACAAGTACTTGTGGATATATTTTTATGCACTTTTTAAGCTCTGATAAATTCTTTCCACTTTCTAATAAAATAAGTATTAATAAAATTGATGTTAATATTCCATCACCTGTCGGATTGTAATCTAATAATATAACATGCCCTGATTGCTCTCCACCTAGGTTATAACCGTTTTTTATCATTTCCTCTAGTACATACCTATCTCCAACTTTTGTTTGCTTAAAATCCACATTATTTTCCTTTGAGAACTTATTTAATCCTAAATTACTCATCACTGTTGCAACAAGTGTGTCACTTTTTAATTTTTTTTGCTCTTTTAAGTATTTCGTAAAAATTGCAAGAATAATATCTCCATCTATAAGCTCTCCGTTTTCATCTACTGCAAGACACCTATCTCCATCTCCGTCATAACTTATCCCCATACTCAATTTGTTATCCACAACATATTTAGAAATTCTCTGGGTATGTGTTGAACCACAATTCTTATTTATATTAACTCCGATTTGGTTCATTCTCTATAATCTTATAGTTTATTCCAAGAGTTTTAAATACATCTTCAGCTATTTTATATGTCGCACCATTTGCAGTATCTATGCCGTACAATAAAATTCTTATCCACATTTTTGTTTATTTCATCTTTAAAGTTATCTACAAAAAAGTTTAAGTATTCACATATAAGTTCTTCTTTATTCTCATTTTTTCCAATCTTATCTCCTACCGCTGTGGCTTTATCTATTTTGTCATGACTTTCCATTACGGATTCTATCTCTTCTTCTATACTATCTGCAATTTTCATGCCCTTATTGCTAAAGAACTTTATCCCATTATATTCATAAGAATTATGAGATGCAGAAATTACAACACTAGCATCTGCATTTAACTTTCTCGTAAGAAAAGCTACTGCCGGTGTAGGAATTACACCTAAATGTATAACATTTGCACCATAACTTAAAAAACCAGCAGTCATACTGCTTTCAATTAAATCCCCTGACAATCTTGTGTCTTTTCCAATTAATATAAGTGGTGTATGGTCTGCATTTTTGCTAAACACGTATGCTCCTGCTTTTGCCACTCTATAAACCAGCTCTGGTGTAAGCTCTGTATTTGCAATCCTTCTAATACCATCTGTTCCAAAATATTTTCTCATAATATCATCCCTTTTGTATTTTATGTCATGTGAATGTTTTCTGTGACATTCCTCACAATTCCCCAAAAAAAATTCAAACACCATGATTACTCATGGTGCCTAAAAATAGTATTATCCAACTATTGTATTATTTTCTTCATCAAATGGAATAAATTTATTTACTCCTGTATCTTCCATAGCATTATCTATTCTAAATGATTTGAATGAATTCGCTATTCTCTCATCTATCCAGCATTCCATTTTTTCTTGTGATAAATCTTTTGCAAGCGCTAACTCACTAACTAAAATTTGTTTCGCATTAGTAAGCATTTTCTTCTCGCCAGTAGATAATCCTTTTTCTTTTTGCTTAAAGCTCAAGTTTCTAACAACATCTGCGACTTCATAGATATCGCCTGTTTTCATCTTATCCATATTCTCTCTGTATCTCTTATTCCAATTCATTTCTGTCTGTGTTTCATCTTCACCTAATATATCGAATACTTTGTCTGCTTGAGTATTATCTATTACACTTCTTATTCCAACTTTATCTGCTTGAGCAGTTGGTATCATAACTTTAACTTCCCCTGGCATTTTAATTATGTAATATGCCTGTTTTTGTCCTAAGATATCCTTTTCTTCAATTGCATCAATTGTTCCTGCACCATGCATTGGATAAACAATGTAATCGCCTACGTTGAACATAAATACACTTCCTCCCAAATTTGACATATTTTTCCGACATATTAATTATACTATAAATTTTGGAAAAAGTCAAAGGAATTATGTAAAAAGTTTTAGTTTTTCATATTATTTTTATGTAAACCAAAAAGACATAGGTATAACCCATGTCTTTTATAATTTATATTTTATATTCTTTTGCTTTAATGTAGAATATTACTCCTACTGCTGAAACTATTACAACAATTATAGCTGTAATTATAGTTTGTCCTGTTTGTGGTAACTTACCGTCCATTGTTGTATCATCTGGTTTTTGAGTTGGAGCTGGATCATCTCCTATGTTCCATTTAAACTCATCTGAAAGATAATCAAATAAATTTTTTCCTACTGTTTCGCCAATTAAAGCTTGGTATAAAGAAACATCTTCTACCGGGTAATATTTTCCTTCGTCTTCTGCTACCATGTATACATAGTAATATTCATCATCTACTATATTTAATCCACTTGCAATATCATCTGAATTTCCTAATGCTACTGTTCCTTCATATATTTTGTCTGCTTTTTTAGCATAATCTAAAAGTCTTTCTAGGCAATTTGCATCTCCATTTTTAATTGCTCTTAAAATATTTATATCAGTTACTTTACCTATTTTTAATTTTATCTTTCTACTTACATCACTATCATGTGGTGTTTTTAGGAATGTACTTGTATATCCTTCTAAGCTTGCACTTTTTCCAAAGAAATAGCATTTTATTCTTGAGCCTAGTTTAATTTCTGGTCTTTGTATTTCGTAATCTTTAACGATAAATTTACCCTTATAACTACTACTTGTATTATCTCTATAATTCTCATATATGTACAAATATGTAGCTCCTTTTAATTCTAATTGCTTATTTACAAAAATTCTAGCTTTTCCATCTGAATTTAGAGTTCCATTATAATCTTGTGGAAAACCTGCACTTGTTTTAGGTGGTTCTGTCATTTTATTTTTAGTTACATATACATAGTATTCATGTCCATCAATTACTGATATTCCTGAAATATTTAAGTCATTATTTACGTCTCCACTTTCAAGTTCTACTTTCATTTTAGAAATATCTGCCCATGTTCCATCTGGTGAT
>JAAVZQ010000061.1 GCA_022791735.1 Clostridia bacterium | reverse complement strand
AGAAATTGGGCTTCTTGCTGCTATTTTTACTCAACTTGGAGATAGCTTGGCAACTATTCTTGCAAATGAGGCATTAAATGAAGCTTGCAAAAAAAAAGAATAGGAAAAATAAAATTTCCTATCCTAATTTCAACAGTTCGTGAATTTGCTCTTTTAAGTCTTCTAATTCTTCATCCAGAAACCCTCCAAACCATATCTAAATTTATCCCTTCATAATCATGCACAATCCTATTTCTTAATCCTTTTAGCCCTCTCCATTCTATATGCTTGTTTTCATTCATAATTTTATCACTAAGCTTTCCTACAAGTTCTCCAATCTGACTTAGGTTAAAAACACAAGCGTTTATTGTTTTTCTATCATTACTAAATTTCTCTTTTGTATAACTCTTTATAAACTCCTCAATTTCATTAATGTATTTTAACATTTTTTGTAATATTAATTTATCTTTACTTTTCATACACAACTACTCCTGTTTTCTCTATTTCTCTTTCTATCTTAGAATTCTTTGTAACTTCAGATTTCTCTATTACATCAACATCTTTATCAAATTTTTCTTTAATTACATCTATAATAGCAAAAAACTTTAATCCTTTAATTTTCCCATTACTATCTATTAAAATATCTATATCACTTGATTTTGTTTGTTTATTTTTAGCATATGAACCAAATAAAATCGCTTTTTCTACTTCTGTATCACTTAATACTTCTGTCAACATTTGCTTTATATCATCAATTGAATAAATCTCTTTAGTCATTATATACCTCCCTTTACTCTTATATTGTAAGTATACCATAAGCCATATATCAAATGCAACCAAAAAACCTAATCAAAATATGTACTTATCTCGTTTAATTCTTTAAAATTTCCTTGTCTTAGTATTTCATATGCAATTATTGCAACTGAATTTGATAGGTTTAGTGAGCGTAAATCTCCTATCATTGGTATTCTTATCGTATTATCTATATATTTTTGTAAAAGGTCTTCTGGAAGTCCTTTTGTTTCTTTTCCAAACATTACAAATATCTCTTCCATTTTGCTATAATCTACATCTGAATAACAATGTTTAGCTTTTGTTGTTGCAAAAAACATATTATTCTCTTCTGGCTTATATTTTTCTATGAATGCATTAAGTGAACTATGTTCTTCTATTTCTAGTTTATCCCAATAGTCTAGACCTGCTCTTTTCAAATATCTATCTGATATACTAAACCCGAGTGGATATATTAGATGTAACTTTGAGCCTGTCGCTGCACATGTTCTTGCAATGTTTCCTGTATTTTGTGGTATTTCTGGCTCACACATTACTATGTTTAATTTCATAATTATTCTTCCTTTTCTATTAAATTAGATTTATTATAATTCCTGTAACTGCTCCAAGTACATAAAGTAAAAGTATAATACCTATATTCTCCTTCACATTTTTATTCATTCTAAATAGCACAAGTAATCCGGCTACCTGCATTTGCAAGCAAGCCTCCTATTAATGAACCGAAACTTATGAGATTTCCTAAATATAGCTCCGTAATTATTACTGATGATGCACAGTTTGGTATTAGCCCAATTAGTGCGGTAATGATAGGTCCTAGTATTTTTGAGCTAGACATGAAATTACTTAAAGTTTCCTCTCCAATTAGATGAACTATTATATTTACAATTAGAGTAAGTATAAATATATATATCAATATGCTTACAGTGTGCTTTATAGCCGATTTTATCAAGCTTTTTTCACAGTGGCAATGTTC
Source organism: Clostridia bacterium (assembly GCA_022791735.1). Taxonomy (GTDB): domain Bacteria; phylum Bacillota; class Clostridia; order TANB77; family CAG-508; genus JAAWPK01. The sequence goes on along the minus strand of JAAVZQ010000061.1, from coordinate 36,895 downwards.
TTTTTCGCATAAATCTATTATTCTTTCCTCTTCTGCTCTGTTTTTGTTTTTTAGTCTTATTACAAAATCTATTATAAAACCATATATCATACCTAGCACAAATTTTACTGCAAGTATTCCAAGTATCTCACCTATTGGTGCGGCTTCTGATATAAGTATTGGAAGCATCTCATCAGATGTTGAAAGATATACAGAAATCAATGTTCCAAGCGTAATTACTCTTGCTGCATAAAAGTTTGTCGCAGCAACTGAAAATCCACATTGTGGAAATACACCAAGTAGACCTCCGAATTAAAGGTCCGGATTTTACCTGATTTCTTTATCTTTTCCTTTGACTTATCACTAAGTTTATGTTCAAGATATTCCATTATTAAATATGTTATAAATAAGAATGGTATCAATTTTAAGCTATCTATAACCGTATCTAGCAATATATCTAACATTTGCTTCTCCTTTATTTTTTATTTAACTTATATATTTTACTACATTTTAATGAAAAAATCAAATAAATTTGAAGTTATATACTTTAAGTCTAAAGATAAGAACCCAAGCCATAATAGACTTGAGTTCTTATCTTTGTAATCTAGGAAAACTCCCAGATTTTAGTCTTTTTTGAAAGAAACTACATTTAGCTTTAAACGAAGCTCTATGGTGCGTTGTGGTTGTTAGCTTTTAAAATCCCATCACACCGATCACTCCGTCCATCTCAATTCCAACCTCGCCCAGTTCATGCTGTAGCTGCGTCATCATATCCATAGGAGACATCCCACTCGCTTTAGCGTTATTGATAGAAGTCTCAATCTTTGCTTGCACCACAGCTTCGAGCATCATGTCTAATAAGATTCGCAGCCGCATTATTCTATGCGCATCATTTTCGGTAGCACTCTTGATGAACTCATCAACTTCCTCCTTATTAGGCTCGCACTTTTCAATGAGCTGCATGATTTGCGCAAGCAATTCCGAGATTTTGTTCGTGCTCCGCTCCACAGTACTTCCAGTCCCCTGAGTCTCTCCTTCTTGGACTTTCTTTTCTTCTGCCATTTGTTTTTTCCTCCGTTTCATAAAAATACATTTTACGAATTTTTGCGGGTTGACTAGGCCCTTACTTCAAATTGTTTATAGGTACCTAATTATTATATATTATTTTATGTTAAGTTGTCAAGTGACATCTTAGCTTACTATAAAATACACAATAATACCTATACTTTCGATTACAAATAAGTTAAGCATATTTGATGTAAATAGGTTGCTTGTTGCTTCTACAACTCCTTGCACATCATCTGTATTTTTACTATGGTGTTTCTGTGCTTCTATGAAAGTTATAAGTTCTGGTATGCTTGTTACAAATCCTAAAATTATACCTATTACCGCTTCTGGTATATTAAATCTATTACTTAATGCCTCCAAAGTATTTCCAAGCATGCTTCCTATAATAAATAAGGCAACTCCTACTCCAATTAGCTTTAAAAAGGTTATAAGTGCAACTTTTTGTTTATTTTTAAGCCATTTTTTCTCTTCTTGAATTTTTGCATTTTCTTCATCACTTAGTTCATGAATTTTATAAATCTTATATACATTGCCTTTTATGTAATATAACAATATAAATAACAAAATAAAAATTGGCACTATCCCAATGCTTGCTTCTATATTAAAAATTACCATTAAAACTGGAATTATGATTGTTACAATAACCATTACAAGTTCTGTCTTAAGCGCTCTGTTTTGAAGCACTTTACCATTTTTATTTATTACTATTGACCATATATATTGGATAAAATTTATTACATTAGAACTAATTATATTGTATATACTTGTGTCATATAATCCTTGCGTCGCTGAAAAAAATACCGTTAGTAGCTCTGGCATTGATGTTGCAAAGCCTGCTACATTTCCAACTGCTTTCGGAGTTAAATCTAAAATTTCTGCAAGTTTTCTTAAAAGTTTTACTAAAATTTGTTTTGATACAATTACTATTATCAAAGAAAAAATTATAAATTTTATAATTTCAATTATAAATCCCATATCTATCACCACTTATATTCTTTCCATTTTTTACCTATTTAAAACAAATAATTTATATAAACATTACCTAATAACTATATAAATTAAATTTGAGAAAAGAGCGAATGTAAGGTAATCAAGCAGAACAAAGCGCCTCGGCGCTCTTTGTTCTTGCCAATTTGAGTTTCGAGCCTAAAGGCGAGAAAGCTCAAAGGCCCTAGCGTTCAGCAATTTTTATTTACTAGGAAAGAATTAACTTTCCTAGTAAATAAAAATTCTAAGTATATTTTATGGCAAGAGTTCACATACCTGTGGAAGGGTGCCATAAAATATACCTAGAATTTTTGCGATGATTAGCCCGCCCCGAGCGATTTACGAAATATTTAATTTATATAGTTATTTATACTTTCCTATATCTCCTACAATCTACTTTTCCTTTTAGATATGTAGATAACTTTTCGCCCTTTATTAAACTTTCTTTTTGCTTTTTATTTAGAGTTTTTATTTGATACTCCAATTTACATGCTAGTGATTTTTCTTTACTTTTCCATGCTATTTCTAATTTAACAGCATTATGGGATTTTGTATACTTAGCTCCATTTTTGCCTTTTGATATATGCTCATTTATTCTTTTTTCTAAGTCGCTAGTCATACCTGTATATAAAGAATTATCTTCACATCTTATCATATATGTATAGTACATCTATTATTTCATTTCCTTTATTCTCTTTTCTACTGTTTCTAGCATTTCTCTGTATTTTGCAAGTTTTTCTTCTTCTTCTTCTATTTTTGCTTTTGGCGCTTTTTCTACAAAGCCTTTATTACTTAGCATTTTAGCACAGCGTTCTACCTCTTTTTCTAGCTTCTCCTTTTCCCCTTCTAATCTTTCTAATTCTTTTGCTACATCAACTAACTCTTCAAAAGGAATAAATAATTCTATGCCATCGCTTACAATTGATACACTATTTTCTGGAATGCCTTCTTTATCTTCTTGTACTTGTATATTTTCTGCAAAACCTAACTTTTTTAAAAAGCTTTCAGCTTGTTCTATAAGAGATTTATATTTTGTTGTAACAAATATAAGATTTGTTTTTTTGCTTGGTACAACATTCATATTTGCTCTAATATTTCTTATATTTACAATAATATTTTTTATAATCTCTATATTTTTCTCTTCTTCTTCATATTCAAACTTAGCCTTTACTTCTGGCCAACTCTCTAGCATTATACTTATCTTTTCATTATCTAGTTCTTGGTATATCTTTTCTGTTATAAATGGCATAAATGGGTGTAATAACTTTAAGAAAGTAACAAGTGCATAATTTAATACATATACACATGCATTCTTTGTAGTGCTTCCCTCATTGTATAGTCTAGGTTTGCTCATTTCTATATACCAATCACAATATTCGCTCCATATAAAATCATATATCTTTGTAGCTGCAATTCCAACTTCGTATTTTTCAATGTGGTTTGTAACATCTAGGACTAATTTATCTAATTTATTTAGTAACCACTTATCTTCTATACTTAAATCCTCTTTTTTGAAATTAGCTACCTCCTCTTTATCTGTATTTGCTATTACAAATTTGGCAGCATTCCATATTTTGTTTGCAAAGTTTTTAGCAGAACCTGCTTTTTCTGCTGAATACTTTACATCATTTCCAAGTGTCATGTTTTGCACCAATGAAAATCTTAGTGAGTCTGCTCCGTAATCTTTTATAATATCTATTGGATCAATTCCATTGCCAAGACTTTTTGACATTTTTCTACCTTGTGCATCTCTAACTAATCCATGCATGAATACTGTATCAAATGGTACTTTTCCTGTATGCTCAAGTCCTGAAAATATCATTCTAGCAACCCAGAAAAAGATTATGTCATAGGCTGTAACTAATGTATTTGTAGGATAAAAATACTTAAAGTCTTCTGTTTCCTCTGGCCAGCCCATTACTGAAAATGGCCATAATGCAGAACTAAACCATGTATCAAGCGTATCTGGATCTTGCTCTATTTTTGTGCTTCCACATTTTGTACATTTATCTGGTACATTGCCACTAACCATAATCTCGCCGCAGTCTTTACAATAGTATGCTGGAATTCTGTGTCCCCACCAAATCTGTCTTGATATACACCAATCTTTTATATTTTCCATCCAATGGTAATATGTTTTATCAAATCTATCTGGTACAAATCTTATCTCCCCTGACTTAACCGCTTCTATTGCAGGTTTCGCAAGTTCCTCCATCTTCATAAACCATTGCATAGATATTCTTGGTTCTACTGTGTTATGACATCTATAACATTTTCCTACATTATGTGTATAGTCTTCTATCTTCTCAAGTGCCCCTAATTCTTCTAAATCTTTTACAATCTCTTTTCTAGCTGTCATTAAGTCCATGCCTTGATATTTTGGCACTAAGTTTAGCATTATCCCTTTTTCATCAAATACTTCTATCATTTCTAAATTATGTCTTATACCTGCCTCATAGTCATTAAAGTCATGTGCAGGTGTTAATTTTACTGAACCTGTTCCAAATTCTTTTTCTACAAATTCATCTGCAACAATTGGTATTTCCCTATTTACAAGTGGAACTACAACAGTTTTACCAATCATATCTTTATATCTTTTATCTTCTGGATGTACTGCAACAGCAGTATCTCCAAGCATTGTTTCTGGTCTTGTTGTTGCAACTGTAACATACTCTTTTTTATCTTTTGTATAATATCTAATATGCCATAAATGTGAAGCTTCTTCTTCTGGCTCAACTTCTATATCTGATAAAGAGCTTTTACAAACAGGGCACCAATTTATCATTCTATTTCCCCTATAAATTGCACCTTTTTCATACATCTTTATAAATACGTGCTCCACTGCTTTAGATAGCCCTTCATCCATTGTAAATCTTTCTCTTGTCCAATCGCAGCTACATCCTAAGGTTTTTAATTGATTTTCTATTGTTCCTCCATATTCACGTGTCCATGCCCAAGCTTCCTCTAAGAAAGCCTCTCTTCCAAGGCTTTCCTTTGTCTTTCCTTCTTTTTTTATCTTTTCAACTACTTTTACTTCTGTTGCAATAGCAGCATGGTCTGTACCTGGTACCCACAAAGTATTAAATCCTCTTAGTTTTTTGTATCTCATTAATATGTCTTGAAGTGTCATAACTAATGCATGTCCCATATGTAATTTTCCTGTTACATTTGGTGGTGGAATTACTATTGTATAAGGTGTTCTTGTCTTGTCTACTTTTGTAGTAAAATATCCCTTCTCATTCCAATCTTTATAGATTTTTTCTTCAAATTCACTTGGTTCGTATTTATTAAGCATTCTCATTCCCCCTGATTAATAATTTATGGCAAACAAAATTAATTCTATTTGTTTTCATGGGACGAGTATCTAACTCGCCCCTATATTTAAAATTTTTTCTATATGTCTCCTAATCCTCCAATATATCCTTCTTCCTCATCTGTACTTATATTAGTATTTGCATTTAGACTTGAAGTTGGTGTTGGTGTAGAACTTGGAGTTGGTGTTTTTGTTTGTTCTGGTGTTGGTGTTGGTTTATCTTTTTTTACATATTTTTTCCAAGGATTGTTTGGATCTGGATCTGTTGGATCCCAGTTTCTTACTTCCTCATCTTCTGTTATTTTTTGTGCAGTAGGTTTTCCAAGTGGTCCTGGATTACTCGATGTATAGAATTCTACTTTAGTCCCTGGCACACAGTTATCATATATCCATTTTGCGTCTTCCACTTTTAGCCTTATACATCCAAGTGATGCTTTAGTTCCTAACTTATCATACTCCCACCATTCTAAGGTTGATTTATCTTTTTTCTCATATGGTACTGAATGGAATAATATTGAACCTGTAATTCTACAAGCATATTGACCATAGACATTTCCGCTCTAGCAGTCTCCATGTATATTGGTCTGTAATAGGATATACTCCTGATGTAGGTGTTGCAGTTCCTGTTGAACAAATGAAAGCTTTATATGGCGTCTTGTATTCTCCATTCTTATCCTTTTTATATACTGTAACAGTATTTGCACCATAGTTTACTTTTATGTAATATGGTATGTCTTTAGCTTTATCAGTAGGTGTAGGTGTTGGCTCTTCAGTAGGTGATGGACTTGGTTCATCGATAATAACATTCAAAATGTTTTCCTCCTCATTGTGATTTCCTCCATTAAGAGTATTCATAAATTCATTTACTTGTGAATTGTCCACCTTTATATATTTATATAGCACCTTTCCTAAAAAGAACCCAGCTACTAGCATAAGTAGTATTCCAAGTATAATAAATAGTGCTGTTAATTTTCTTTTCTTTTTTTGCATTTTCTCTGTTTTACTACTGTCTGCCTTTTGAACCATAATGTTATCTATTCTTTTCTCTGATTGATTACTTTCTACTCCATTTCTCTGTCTATCGCTTTCTGCTTTGTTATCTATCCTTTTTTCTTTTTTGATATTTTCCTTCCCATTTTCTTGTCTACTATCTTGCATTCTGTTTTGGGCAATTTTCCTATTTAATCGCTCTAGTTCTGCACTGTCAATTTCTATTAGTCTTGACGATTTATTTTCTGTCTTTTTTGGTTGCTCATTTTTTTCTGTTTTTCTTGCTTTCGCCCTTTTTTCTGCTTCTTCACCAGCTTTATTCTCTACGTTTTTTTCTTCTTTTCTTTCTTCCATAATTTTTTCCTTATATATTAAAATATATGATTAAAACTCCTATCATTGCCATAATGAAGCCAAGTATCTTTAAACCTGCTGTTGCTTCATTTTGGTCTCCAAATCCGAATACTTTTTTTGATATATCTCTTGCATCATATACTAATATCACGCCTATTAATGATAATATAAGACCTAGGCTAAAAAATATTGTTTCTTTCATATTTACTCTACATCCTTTATTATAATGTAATTATATTATCATTTTCTGTCAAAAAAATCAAGGTGTTTGTACTAAATTTTATAGCTATGAATTGTAATAATCAAAAAATGTAGTAGAGGTGAGTTTTAAACTCACCTCTACTACATTTTCGTGTTCTACATACCAAACAGGCATGTATTACTTTACCTGCATTTCATTTAACTGTGCCTTCAGGATATTATTGATTTCATCGATGTCTGTTAAGGTCATCAAATACTGAAGCACACCTTCTGTTGCCGCTTCATTGCTTGCAAGTGCAATAATATAATGATCTCTGTCACTTCCTACACATTTCTCTCCGAGAAGCATCAAGGTGTTTGCATCATTCCAAGTCGATGTTGACAGTATCGACATGAAATCGGGATTGTCCAATGCTATCAGGTGCATAAAAACCGCCTTTGTGCAATTGGGGTGGTTAAGTATCAGAACCTCAAGCTTATTCAGCTTATTTTTTCTTTCAACAGTACCCATCTTGCCATAGCTTTCTGTATACCTATTAGAATCGATGCTTCTTGTTGCAAGGGATAACACATCCGCCGGAGTGTCTTGGTAAGAAACTACCTTCATCATGCTGTCGTAGTCGCCACTTTCGCACAGGTTCATCAGTTCTTCGATAGTGTAAGTTTCAACTGTTTCGGGAACTGAGTTGGAATCTTGTGCCTCTTTGCTGGCTTGAAGTTGCTTGCTAAGCTGGGAAACATAGTCGTCGGTTTCCACCTTGTAGGCGTCGAACTCAGTCCTTAACTCTACAAGTTGGTCCCGCATTCCTGTAATACTCGCAGAGATTATTGCAGCGACTATAATTGCCAACAAGATAAGCCATCTCCACAATTTTTTTCCTCCAGCTTTGGCCTCCAGATTGTTGTTCCATTCTTGCATGACTAACATCCTTTCATAATAAAATTTTGCAGGATTTTGTTTGCAAAGACTATTTAAGCCTTTCTTACTCTTATATTATAACATATTTCATTAAATTAATCAAATTATGTAAAATTACAATTCATAGCAAACAATACTCTAAGTCTGTACAGCTGGTATTCAAAGCTATGAATTGTCTCTTTTAATAAATTTTATTTACATTGTATATTTTGCATTTTTTTGTTAATAATATAAATAGATTTAATTCATGGAGGTGCATATCTATGTCAAAGGATAAGAAAAATAACAATAATAACCAAAACAATGACAACAATCAAAACAAAAATAACAACAACAATAACAACCAAAACAATCATTAAAAAAAAGCGCCTCGGCGCTTTTTTTATTCCAAATATTTCTTTAAGAATTCCCCTGTATGACTCTTTTCATTTTTTACTATTTGTTCTGGAGTTCCAACTTGTACTATTGTTCCTCCCTTTTCTCCACCTTCTGGTCCTAAGTCTATTATATAATCTGCTGTTTTAATTAAGTCCAAATTATGCTCTATAACAACTATACTATTTCCTGTATCAACTAATTTTTGTAATATATCTACTAATTTGTGAACATCTGCTATATGAAGCCCTGTTGTAGGTTCGTCTAATATATATAAAGTCTTTCCTGTTGCCTTTTTTGATAATTCAGTTGCAAGTTTTACCCTTTGCGCTTCTCCTCCTGATAAAGTCGTTGAAGGTTGTCCAAGCTTTATATATCCCAATCCTACATCATAAAGTGTTTGCAATTTTTGCTTTATCTTTGGTACTTTTGCAAAAAATTCTAATCCTTCTTCTACTGTCATATCTAATACATCTGCTATTGTCTTTCCTTTATACTTTACTTCTAGTGTCTCTCTGTTATATCTTTGTCCTTTACATACTTCACATGGCACATATATATCTGGTAAAAAGTGCATTTCAATTTTTAAGACACCATCTCCTTGGCATGCTTCACACCTTCCACCTGGTACATTAAAACTAAATCTACCTTTTTGATAACCTCTCATTTTGGCTTCATTTGTAGTTGCAAATAAATCACGAATCGCATCAAATACGCCAGTATATGTTGCTGGGTTTGAACGTGGTGTTCTTCCTATTGGAGATTGATCTATATTTATTATTTTATCTATATTTTCTATCCCTTTTATTCCTTTGCATTTACCCGGTTTCTCATTTGAACCATTTATCTCTTTTGCTACACTTTTATATAGCACTTCGTTTATTAGAGTTGATTTTCCAGAACCTGAAACCCCAGTTATACAAGTAAATACACCAAGTGGTATTTTTACATTTATATTTTTTAAGTTATTTTGTGTTGCACCAAGTATTTCAATCGATTTTCCGGTTTGATTTTCTTCTCTTTTTTGGAACTGCTATCCTCTTTCTACCGCTTAGGTAATCTCCTGTTGCTGAACCTTCTACAAGTTTAACTTCTTCTGCCGTTCCCTGTGCTATAACTTTACCGCCATGTACTCCGTGGTCCGTGGTCCTATATCTATTATTTGGTCTGCTGCATACATCGTGTCTTCATCATGTTCTACAACAAGTACACTATTTCCAATATCTCTTAGTTTCTTTAAAGTAGCAATAAGTTTGTCATTATCTCTTTGGTGCAACCCGATACTTGGCTCATCTAGGATATATAATACTCCTGTAAGTCCACCACCAATCTGCGTTGCAAGTCTTATTCTCTGTGCTTCTCCTCCTGATAAACTTCCCGCAGACCTTGATAATGTTAAATAATCAAGTCCTACATCTATTAGAAATTGTAATCTTTTGTTTAATTCTTTCAATATTTGATCTGATATCATTTTCTCTTTTTGTGTTAGTTCTAGTGAGTTTAAATAGTCTTTGATATTGCAAATTGGCATTTCTGTAAGTTCATTTATGTTTTTATCTCCAACTTTTACAGCTAAGCTTTCTTTTCTTAATCTTGCACCATTACATGTTGGACAATCGCTTTCGCTCATATACATTTCATAGAAATCACGCATACCTTGTGACTTTGTTTCGTTATGTCTTCTTTCTAAAGTAGGAATAACTCCTTCAAATGGAGCAGTAAATTTTCTTGTACCAATTGATGAAGTATATTCAAAATCTATACTTTCATCACCTGTTCCATACAAAATCTTTTCTATAAAGTCTCTAGGTAGCTTTTTAATTGGTTTTGATATATCTACTCCATAATGTTTACCTATACTTTCGAAGTACATTTTTGCCATTGTTTCTCCTTTTTTCATTGTGCTTGAGCCAAAGGCTTTTACTCCGTCATATAGTGTTTTATTTTTATCTGGAATTATCAATTCCTCATCCATTCTCATCAAATAACCAATTCCTGTACAAGTTTGGCAAGCTCCAAAAGGATTATTAAATGAAAACATTCTTGGTGATAATTCACCTATACTAATTCCACAGTCTGGACACGCATAGTTCGCACTATACATGATATCTTCTTTTCCATTTACATCTATCAAAACAAGATTTTCTGCATTTTTTAAAGCTATTTCTACTGATTCTGCAAGCCTGTTTCTAATTCCTTCTTTTATAACTAATCTATCTACTACAAGTTCTATATTATGTTTCTTTTTTCTATCTATTACTAAGTCATCTGTAAATTCTACTACTTCTCCATCTATTCTTGCACGAACAAAGCCTTGCTTTTGGTAACCTTCTATTTGTTTTGTAAATTCTCCTTTTCTCCCTCTAACAACTGGAGCTAAAACCTGTATCTTACTTCCTTCACTTAGTGTTAATATATTATCTACTATTTGGTCTAATGTTTGTTTCTCTATTTTCTTACCACAGTTTGGACAATATGCTACACCTATTCTTGCATACAAAAGACGTATATAATCATATATTTCTGTAACTGTTCCTACTGTTGAACGTGGATTTTTTGAGGTTGTTTTTTGGTCTATCGAGATTGCTGGTGATAAACCATCAATTGATTCTACATTTGGTTTTTCCATTATGCCTAAAAATTGACGTGCGTATGAAGATAAACTTTCTACATATCTTCTTTGTCCTTCTGCATATAGTGTGTCAAACGCAAGTGATGACTTCCCAGAACCTGACAGTCCTGTGATTACTACTAATTTATCTCTTGGTATTTCCAAATTTATATTTTTTAAGTTATGTTCTTTTGCTCCTTTTATAACTATTTTATCATTCATTTCTTTGCCCCCGATTTTGAATAAAACTTGTTATACATTATACTACAAACAAATTATAAAAACAAGAGTTTGTCTGAATTTTACTAAAAAACTTATATTTGTATACCAAAAGGACGGATAGGCAATGCCTATTCGTCCTTTTAGCTTGCGTATGAAATTACAGATATTATTTGAGCCCTTTTTCCATGAGGTACTGAACAAGAGCATTAATAAATACGCGATTTTGTGGTCTGTGTTCCTGCTTAATGAAGTCTTCTCCTAGATACTCTTTCATATGTTGTCTGTCAGAACTACGCCAAACTATTTCAATAGCAGCTTTAATTCTAGTTTCCACCATACCACTTCGAGTACCAAGGTTATTTGCTATTTTTTAGTATATCTGCCCCATTGTCATTTCGCCATTAGTATCAACCTTCAGCTTCACCGCTTGCCGCAAATACTCCATCATTGGTCCTGGAATTCCAATTCTAAACAACACATCTATAATACGTTCATCCATCTTATCTTGTTCCGCGGTTATGCTCTGCTGAAACTCCTTGGATGTCAACACTTTTCCGAGCACCACTAGGTCTCTCATCCCGTAACCATTTTCTCGAAGAAGGTCAATCATGAAGTCGGTCCGCTCTTTTTTTGGCATCTGTCATTTCTCCTCTATTTCAAATTCAACAGCCATTTGACTGCTTGCATTTCATTATAGCACTTTTTCTTCTCTATGTCAAAACAATTTATACAACAAAAAGCCCCATACACGAGGCTTTTTGTCAGGTTTTGATATTATATGCATTATTCTGATATGTCAAATTCAAGCTCTACTTTGAACAAATCTCCATCTATTTTTATGTTAAATGTACCTTTTTGTAATTCTGTAAGACTTCTCGATATTGATAATCCGAAGCCCGCTTCCCTCTGTTGTCCTTGACTTATCTCCTCTTACAAACCTTTGCATAAGTTCATCTTCACTTATATTAAGCTTTTCTTCTGATATATTTTTTACTTCTACTTTTACTTTATTTTCATTTTTAGTAATATCTACATATACTCTCGAATTTGCTAATGCATATTTAGCAACATTACTAAATACATTTTCTACTACTCTATACATGTACCTACTGTCAGCTTCAACAATTATCGCTTCTTTTGGCATGCTTGTTACTATTTCCAAATTTTTATCTTTAAATTTGTCTTCAAATTCTCCTGTTGTCTGATTGATAAGTTCTTCTAGGTTCAATCGTTCTAGCTTTAGTTTTACATTTCCTGAAGATGCTTTTGAAGCCTCTACTAAGTCCTCTATTAGCCTTTTTAACCTATGTGATTTACTAAGTAATATATCAATATATTCTTTTACTTTCTCATTTTCTACATCTTCTTGTTTTATTAAATCTGCATAGTTTATAATGGATGTAAGCGGTGTTTTTATATCATGTGATACATTTGTAATAAGCTCTGTCTTTAATCTCTCGCTCTTTATTCCTTGTTCTACTGCATTTTCAAATCCATTTGATATATCATTTACATATTCTACCATCTGCTTAAATTCTGGAGTAAATTCTTCTACTACTAATCTATCTTTGTTATCTCCTTCATAAATCTTTTTAAGTTGATTTTCAATTCTTTTAAACTTGTTTATCCTCTTTATAATCTCATAAAAGAAATATACAGTAATCACTATATCTGCTAAAATTCCAAAGCTTGGATTGCCTACATCCAGTGATATAGCAAGTATAAGTAAACATATTACAAGATAAGCCACTCCTATTCCAATCGTTTTTAGAGTAACATTTATCGATTCTGTAAATACATCAATTGACTTTTTTGTTCTTATTAATATTCTTTTTATAAGTCTTAAAATTCTCCATGTTATACTATTTTTTATAAATGTCTTTGCTTTTATCCTCTTTACTATTGTTGTAAATGTCAAAATACATAATATATATGACACAAAATATGTTGCAATAGATGCACTTAAATATATTTTAGAATAATTTGTATAACTATATAAATGATTATCTACATTTTCAACTATAGCAAATAGTAAAAGAACTACACTTAGCACTATTACTAATACTATTTCAATTGGAATTTTGTCTATATCATTTAAGTTTACTCCGTCTTTGCCTTTTTTATATCCTATTGCCATTATGAGATATATAAGAATTATAGCTATACATATTGCACAAATTGGAACTAAGATATAAAGCATATCTTCATTTTCTTGCAAATTCTTTAAGAAGTTTATTATAAATGAGTCATAAGTGTTTACAAGTTCCTCTTCATAACTCATATATACTTCAAAATCATTTATGTCATAATCAACGTAGATAAAACCTTTTTCATCCATATTTAAGCTTGTGTTTATCCCAGTCAATGCTGTTCCTTCTATTGTATCTACACTATATCCTATGTCTTCTTCTATTTTCTTTTTATATTGTTGTTTTTGATAATCACTTAAATCATAATATGAGCCATCTGTATAATAATATGTACCTTGAAATATCCCTCTATATTCTTCCCAAGCATCCATGATTGCTGAAGCATCAGATTTCATCTCGCCTTTTACAATAGTCACTTTTTTTCCTGGTTGATTTGCAACATACTCTTTCATAGTCTCAAGATTTTCTATGTTTGGATATCCTAAGTTTGTATATACCTTATTTCTTGGATGATAAATAATAACAAAATTACAATTTTTTATACCTGAAAACATATTTTTTGAATTAGTCCTACGATATATCCTTGTATCATCTTCACTTACTTTGTAAGTATCTCCATCTTTATGTATTAATGAACTTATCTCTTCTCTCAATGCAGACATATAATATGCCACAAATTCTTGACTTTGAAAATATGAACCATCAAGTTCTCTTGAATACACTTGTCTATTAATGCTATAAAACATAGCAACTAATATTATTCCGAATTAGTAATGGTAGAACTATATAGCTAATTACTTTTAGTGCTTTACTTTCTTTCATCTATAACCTTCCTTGTTTCAAATATTTTCTATCTTATAACCAATCCCCCAAATGACCTTTAGATATTTCGGCTCTTTTGGGTTTATTTCGATTTTTTCTCTTATGTGTCTTATATGTACAGCTATTATATTATCTGCACCATATGCTTCATCTTCCCATACATTTTCGTAAATTTTATCTATTGAATATACTATTCCTTTATTTTTTGTTAAAAACTTTAGTATATTGAATTCTGTTGGTGTTAATTTTACTTCTCTTCCCTCTACTGTAACTTTTTTTAAATCATCATCAATTACAAGTTCACCTGATTTATATATCTTTTTGTTTTCTTCATCTGTGATTGTTCCAAGTTTTGTATATCTTCTAATTCCCGAATTCACTCTTGCAATTAATTCAAGTGGATTAAATGGTTTTGTTACATAATCATCTGCCCCAATATTTAGTCCTTTTATTTTGTCCTCATCTTCTGATTTTGCAGATAGCATAATTACTGGTATTGTCTTTTCTTTTCTTATTTCTTCTATGGTTTCTATTCCATCTTTTTTAGGCATCATTATATCTAAGATTATTAAATGTATGGTATTTTGTTTTAATATTTTCAAACATTCTTCTCCGTTATATGCTTTAAGTACATTGTAATTCTCTTTTACAAGATAAATCTCTATCGCTTTTACTATTTCTTTATCATCATCACATACTAATATATTATACATTTCTTTCATCTTCCCCTCTTTTTCTCATGTTACTATTATAGCATACTTTCTCTTAAGAAAAAATAGAAGAAACATTAATTTTTTATTAATTTACTATTAGTTACAAATCACAGCTTAAAGTATTTAAAGTCCGTATAGGGTAATTCTATTAATAATTACCCATGACAGGACAGACGAAACTCAAAAGCTGTGATTTAAATAATATCATATTTAATTTGACAATTTACATAATTTAGAATATAATTAATATGTCAGCACACGTGTGCTATTTTTGAAAAAAGGAGATTTTGCTATGAACGCAAACGCTTACAAATGGCGACTTCGGTTCACACATCCGCACAAAGGCGAGGGGTTAACTCTTGTTCCTCTCCGCTGTGCACCTGAGATTCCCAAGGACTATGTCCACAAGCCTGGTGACATCGATTACACCGAACTCAAGCATCTTTCTTACGATGTCAAAACCGATGTCCTGCACTATCTCAATCAGGGGTATGTACCCGACGACTCCCGGCGGGAAGCTGCTGCGATTGCCGCCTGCATTATGGTCGACAGGATAACCAATCCGAAGTTTACACCGGCGGAACTTCCGCCGAAGCTTTGTAAGGAGTAAATCTTAAAAAGCCTCCCTCTGGTGCTTTGCACTAGAGGGAGGTTTTTTACACGATAAAATTTGTTATTATTCAAAGCTAAACAAACTAAAAGCCCTCGCAGGGTAGTTATTAATAATTATCAAGATTACTCCTACACTTTAGAAAATGTTTGAGCTTTGCTCATTACATTTTCTTACTAGTTCCGAGGTTTTCTTGGAATTATTAATAACTACCCGTTGCAGGACAAACGATATTTTAAGCTTTGAATTGCCACTTTTATTCGTTTATTCTTTATCCTTAACTTCTTCTACTGTCTCTTCTGATACAGTATCCACAGTTTCTTCTACTACTGGATTTTCTGTTTCTACTGCTGGAGCTTCAACTACTTCTGTTGGTGTTTCTTCTACCTTTGCTTCAACTGTTTCTGTAGCTTCAGCAGGTGTATCTACTGTCTCTACTACTTCTTCTACTGGAGTTTCTTCTTGTGCTAGGTTTTCTTTTACAACAATCTCTTTAGTCTCAATTCTTGCTCCTACTTTTTCTTTAGTTCTAGCAGATTTACCTACTCTATCTCTTAGATAATATAGTTTAGCACGTCTTGCTTTACCTACTCTAACTACCTCAACTTTTTCAACGTTTGGTGAATGTAGTAAAAATGTTTTTTCAACACCTACACCATAAGATATTTTTCTTACAGTAAATGTTTCATTTACTCCTCCACCTTGTTTTTTAATTATTATTCCTTCGAATACCTGTATTCTTTCACGGTTTCCTTCTTTTATTTTAGCATGAACTCTTACAGTGTTTCCAACGTCTAATACTGGTACTTTCTCTTTTAATTGTTCATGTTCAATAGCTTTTATAATGTCCATTATTTTTTCTCCTTCCTTTTTTTAATTTATTAAATCAGGTCTTTTCTTTTTTGTGGCATCAAGTGCCATTTCTTTTCTCCATTTTTCTATGTTTTCATGGTGTCCGACTAAGCAAAACTTCTGGAACTTTCATTCCGTGAAACTCTTCTGGTCTTGTATATTGTGGATATTCTAACAAATTACCATTTGAAAAACTTTCTTCTTCTATGGATTCTTTGCTAAGTACTCCTTCTACATACCTTGAAACAGTATCTATAACTACCATTGCCGGTATTTCTCCACCTGTTAATACATAATCTCCAATGGATATCTCTTCATCTACAATCTCATCTATAACTCTTTGGTCAATCCCTTCATAATGTCCACAAAGTAAAATTATATGTTTTTCTTTGCTTAAAGTCTTTACTTTAGCTTGATTTAAAGTTTTGCCTTGTGGTGATAAATAGATAACTTTTGAGTTTTCGGTTTTAACGCTTTCATAAGCTCTGTATACTACGTCTGGCATCATTACCATTCCAGCACCTCCACCGGTATGGAGTGTCATCTACTTTTTTATGCTTATTGTTTGAAAAATCTCTAATATTGATTAATTCTAGTTCTATTAGATTTTTCCCAATTGCCTTCCCTATTATGCTCTGTTTTAAATTATCAAACATTTCTGGGAAAAGTGTTAAAACACTAAACTTCATTTTCTTTGTTCCCTCCGATTAACCCTTCTATCAAATGTACTACCATTTTTTTATTTTTAACATCAACTGATTTTATTACATCACCAATTGCAGGTAATAACACTTGCTTTCCAAGTTCATCTTTTACAACATATACATCATTACTTCCTGTCGGAAATACATCTACTATCTTTCCAAGATTTTCACCTTCATCTGTTGTTACATCCATATCTATCAAATCTACTATAAAATACGTATCTTCTGGTAATTCTACAGCATCTTTTCTATCTATTTTGATATAGCAATTTTTGAATTCCAAAGTATCGTTTATATCATCAATCCCCTTTAATTTTAATAAAACTAAATTTTTATGATACTTTACTTCTTCTATTTCTATTTCAGATAGTTTTTTGTTTTTTTCTATATATATTGTTTTTAAATCGTCAAACCTTTTTACATTATCTGTAAATGGTACAACTTTCAAGAAACCTTTTATTCCATAGGAATTTACAATTTGACCTATTTCTAATAAGTTATCCATTTTGGATTTCTCCTTAATTAATCTATAAACTCAATTGAAACTTTCTTTTGTTCTTTAGCAGAAATTGACTTAAATAGAACTCTAATAGATTTAGCAATTCTACCTTCTTTTCCAATTACTCTACCCATATCTTCTTTCGCAACTTTTACTTCAAATAGTGTTTCTCCATCTTTTTCAGACTCGTTTATTTCTATTTGACTTTTATCATCAACTAAAGCTTCGATAATTGTTTGTAAAACTTCTTTCAAACTGCTCACCTATCCTTTCTTCGTACAGCTTATGCTTTTTCAATAAGAGCTTTAACTGTATCAGTAGGTTTTGCACCATTTTTTATCCATGTCTCACATTTTTCTTTGTCTAGGCTTATAACTGCTGGCTCTTTCATTGGATCATAAGTTCCAATTTGCTCAATTATTTTGCCATCTCTTGGTGACCTAGAATCTGCAACTACTATGTGATAGAAAGGTGCTTTCTTTTTTCCAATTCTTTGTAATCTGATTTTTACCATTTTGTATTTTCCTCCTTTTTTATTTATATATATTTAAAAATTTAATAACATTTTTATTGCCCATAGGTACAAATCTCTTCGCCTCTCCTACTAGCATTAAATTTTGAATTTGCTCAAATCAACATCATCCATATTGAGTCCCTTCAAGGCTTTCTTCATTCCGCCTTTTTTACTCTTCATTTGTTTCATCATTTTTTGTGTCACTTCAAATGATTTCATAAATTTATTTACATCTTGAACCGTAGTTCCAGAACCTTTTGCTATTCTTTGTCTTCTACTTCCATTTAGTACTTTAGGATTTCTTCTTTCTTTTTTAGTCATAGAACAAATCATAGCCTCTATTTTTATAAATTCTCTATCATCTACTTTTATATCTCCAAGCTTATTAGCTCCTGGTAACATCTTAAGTATTGATGAGAATGAACCCATTTTCTTAATTTGTCTTAATTGTGCTAAGTAATCATCTAAATCGAATTCTTGCTTTCTAAGTTGTTTTTCAAGTTCTTCTGCTTCCTGTTCATCAAAAGCTTCTTCTGCTTTTTCAATTATTGATAAGACATCACCCATGCCAAGTATTCTTTCTGCCATTCTTTTTGGGTAAAATGTTTCGAGTTCACTTAGCTTTTCGCCTACACCTGCAAACTTGATTGGCTTGCCTGTAACTTTTTTTACAGAAAGTGCAGCACCACCACGAGTATCACCATCTAATTTTGTAAGGATTACTCCATCTATACCAAGCTTTTCATTGAAAGTTTGGCCAACATTTACAGCATCTTGACCTGTCATACTGTCAACTACAAGTAAAATCTCATGTGGTTTTACATTTTGCTTTACATTTTGTAGTTCTTGCATAAGTTCTTCATCAATATGCAAACGTCCCGCTGTATCTAGGATTACTACATCATTTAATTTAGACATCGCAACATTCATTGCTTGTTTTGCAATATGTACTACATCTTTTGATGCTTCATTCACAAACACTGGTATATTTAGGCTTGCTCCTACAACTTGTAGCTGTTTGATAGCTGCTGGTCTATATACGTCACATGCAACAAGTAATGGACTTTTACCTTGCTTTCTTAATAGGTTTGCAAGTTTTCCACAAGTAGTAGTTTTTCCTGAACCTTGAAGACCGTACAAGCATTATTACAGTAGGTGGGTTTGGAGTAAAAGCAATTTTGCTCTCTTCTCCTCCTAAAAGTTCTATAAGCTCATCTTTTACGATTTTTACTACTTGCTGACCTGGTGTAAGTGATTTTAGTACATCTTGGCCTAAAGCTTTTTTCTCCACTTCTGTTATAAATTCTTTTACTATTTTGTAGTTAACATCCGCTTCTAAAAGGGCAAGTTTTACTTCTCTTAAAATTTCTTTCAAATCATTTTCTGTAATTCTTGCTTTTCCTCTTAATTTATTTGTTATACCTTGTAGTCTGCTTGATAGTCCTTCAAACGCCATTCCTAGTTTATCCTTTCTTTCTAGTTTGAAAAAATAAGCGACGTATTGCGGTGTCAAGCTGCGGTCAAACAATCTTTAGGCAGTCACTAGCCTAGTCTGCGGTTATTTGCCTTGCTTTCCTTGCACTACTTGCCTCTTTTTCCAAGCACTTTTTGAGTATCTTCCTGCACTCTATACTATACATTGTAATTCTTGCATAACATTCGTTAAAATATTTGCGATTTCTTCGTCAGTGTACTTAGTTTGGATTTCTGATAGTTCAGATAATATCTTTTGTATTTGCTTTTCTTGTTTTTGTACTTTTTTCATAATTTCAAGTTTTTCCTCTAATCCGAAAAAGTCTCTTCTCTCCTTTCGCAATACTATCTTTCACGGCTTGCCTTGTTATACCTACCTCTTCTGCAACCTCTGCAAGTGAGAGATTTTGATTATAGTATAAGTCTAGCACATTTTGCTGTTTTTCTGTAAGTAATTCTCCATATATGTCACATAACAAACCGATTTTAACATTTTTATCCATATTTCCACCTCTTGTGTAATGCTATTCTACTTTACACTATTTTTTTGCTTTTGTCAAGGGTTTTTAGCGATTTTTTAAAAATTTCACATCATTTCTTTATAATATTTCCATGCAAGTACTTTCTTTGCCATATTTTCTATTGTTTGTTCATTTATTCGGCCCTCTAACACTCCTTGTTTTACATCTTGTATACTTTTCTCATAATCTGTTACAATTATTAAGTCATTTCCAGCCAAAACTGCTTTTACTACTGCATCTTGGTCTTCTGAAACTGCCCCCATATATAAATCATCTGTAATTATAACTCCTGTGAAATTAAGTTTGTTTCTTAAAAGTTCATGTATTTTTGGAGAAAGTGATGCTGGATTTTCTCCATCTATACTTTTTACTATATTATGGCTTACAAGTACTGCTTCTGCTCCCTCTTCTATCCCTGCTTTAAATGGTGGCAAATCGTATTTTATAATATCATCATAAGTTTTGTAATCTTCTGAACTTCCTTTATGTGTATCACTATTATTTCCATATCCTGGAAAGTGTTTTAAACAATATGATACTTTGCCGTAGTTTACTCGCTGATATTACAGTTTTTGCAAATTCACTTGTTATTTCTGTACCTTCTCCTAAAGTTCTATCATATATATAGTTAGTTTTATCTGTTGCTATATCTACTACTGGTGCTAAGTTTAGATTTATACCCAAATCATATAAAAAATTGCTTTTGTTTATTGTATCTTGTTTTATCCTATCTAATCCACCTTCTTTGTAGAGTTCGCTTGGAGATTTAAACTTCTCTGGTATAAGCTTATTATTTGAGCTTACCCTTACTATTTTTCCTCCCTCTTCATCTACTGCAATTAAAAGTGGTATATTTGAATTTGCTTGAAGGTTCGCAATTTCTCCTTTTATCTCTTCTTGGCTTTTATTTTTAAAATCTTTTTCAAAAAATAAATATCCTCCAAATTTATATTTTTGAAGTTCTTCTATCTTATTTTTCTCTGGATAACGTACTAAAAATATTTGTCCTATTTTTTCTTCTAGGCTTAAAGTTTTAAGCTTTTCTTCTGCTTTCTCATAATAAGCTTCAAATATTTCTTTACTTTCATTTTCTATATTATCCATATTATTGACTTTGTCTGTATTCATAGTGTTTTCACTACTTTGCGCTTTATTTTCTTCTTTTTTTGAAGGAAGTATTATTATTACCAAAATTATCATTAAGATAAATAAGGCTACAATAATTATTTTTTCTTTCAACACATACACCTCTTGTCTTTTTCTTTTATTTTATATATTTTTTCCTATAATATGTATTTTTTATTATATTTCAAATTTTTTGCAAACTCTTCTTAAATTTATTTGACAAATTGTTAAAATTAAGTATAATGAATATATAATACTTTTTTATTTTTTGCAACAAAAATCGAACAAATTTTTATATTTCTTTTGCGTTTTCCATTTTAATATGATATAATAACATATATTTTTTTATAAAGGATTTATATATGGAAACTTATATTTCAAAAAATGAGGCAGATACAATTTCTTTTGCAAAGAAATTTGCAAAGTCTTTAAATAAAAATGATATTATTGTTCTAGATGGAGAGTTAGGAGCTCGGCAAAACTAAATTTACTGAAGGAATTTTATCATATTTTGGCTTGGAACAAGAGATTTCAAGCCCTACTTTTACAATTGTAAATGAATATCAAAATGATAAAATATCTATTTATCATTTTGATGTTTATAGATTAAATAATGAAAATGATTTTTTTGACATTGGCGGAGAAGAATATTTTGAAAAAGGTATTTGCATTATTGAATGGGGAAACATTATTAAACCTGTGCTTCCGCCTAACACAATTTTTGTGAATTTCGAAAAAGATGAAAGTAATGAAAATTATAGAAAAATTACAATTCACAGCAAATAAAACTTAGAAATTTACACAGTGTAGTTATCTATGATTTTTGAGTAACACCGCGTAAGCGATCAAACGAGCAACCGCGAGTGCGAAATGGAGTAACCGACATTATGAGCTACGCAGTAGTGTACAAATTGGAGGTTACGACACCAAGGTGTTAGAAAAAAATCATAGATAACTACACTGTGCAGGACAAATGAATTTCTAATACTGTGAATAGAAAGGACTTTTTATGAAAATTTTAGCACTTGAAACATCTTGTGATATAGCTTCTGTATCACTTTTTGAAGATGATAATTTAATACTAGAATTAAAAGAGACTTCACCTAAAAACCATTCTGAAGCACTTATGCCTCTTATAGATAAGATTTTGAAAGAAACTAATACTACTTTAGATGATATTGATTTATTCGCAGTAGATAATGGACCTGGTTCTTTTACTGGGATTAGAATTGGGCTTTCTACTGTAAAAGCATTTTGTGACGCAAAAAACAAGCCTTGTATTTCGGTTTCTTCACTAGAAGCTCTAGCATATACCGCACCAAAGGAAAATTCTTATATATGTTCATTGATTGATGCAAAACATGATAATATCTACGCTGGAATTTTTGAATATAAAAACGGAAATTATACTAGGCTCAAAGATTTTTCTTTTGAAAACATACATGATTTTTTGAAAAATTTAGGTAGTTTGAAAAAAAAGATATTTTTTGTAGGAAATTGTGGCATACTTTATAAAGATGTGATAAAATCATATTTGAAAAATGAAATATGTATTTTAGAGGATAGTCTTGCTTCTTCTAAATACGTTGGTATAGCTTCTTTTGACAAGTATAATCAAGATATCATTTTAAACTCAATTGAATTGGATGCACTTTACCTAAAAAAATCAAATGCTGAAATCACTCAAAAATAATTAGCATTTAGCGTTGTTACTGCAAGGAAAGGTTAAATATGGATATTCAAATTGAAAAAATGTGTATAGAACATCTAGAATTGATACAATTAGATAATTTTGATGATTTTTGGAATATGAATAACCTTAGTGAAGATTTAGTACTTCCCTATTCTTTCTATATCATTGCAAAACATGAAAATGACATAGTTCGGTTTTGCTGGTATGAATATTGTTCTAGATGAAGCTCATATTGCAAATATTGCTGTAAGGAAGGATTTAAGGAACTTAAAGATTGGTTCAAAATTATTAAAAGCCTTGATAAATGAAGCCAGTACAAAAGCTCAATCTATCACTTTAGAAGTAAATGAAAAAAACCTACCAGCTATTTGTTTATATAAAAAGTATGGTTTTGAAACTCTTGGCAAAAGAAAAAACTATTATAACAATCAAGATGATGCATACATTATGACAAAATACATAAGCAAATAATATACATAAGAATAAAACAATTTATTTGTTTTTAGAAAGGAACTTAAGATGCAAAAGAAACATGAATTAAACTATAAAGCACTAAAAGATTATTGCTCTACTACTAAATTTAATTTTGAGACAACCGCAGAACTTGAACCTACAGATAAAGGTATTGGACAAGAAAGAGGAATTACTGCTTTAGAATTTGGACTAAACGTTGATGTAAATGGATATAACCTTTATGTAGAGGGACCAAGCGGTGTCGGTAAAACAATGTACACTAAGAATTATTTAGACAAGCTCTCTAAAAAGAAAAAGGCGCCTTGTGATTGGTGCTATATATATAATTTTGATAATCCAAATGAGCCTATTGCTATTTCGCTTCCTGCAGGCCAAGGAATTGAATTTCAAGAAACTATGGAAAGTTTTATTAAAGACGTAAAAGCTGACATTAATAAAACTTTTAATAATGAAGATTTCGAAAAAGAAAAAGCCTTAATAAAACAAGAATATGAGCAAAAAAGGTCAATTCTCCTAGAGAAATTAAATAAAGAATCTATGAAACATGGCTTTGAGGTAAAGACTGCACAAAATGGTATTTATATGATGCCAATTTATGAAGGTAAAACCCTTGAAGAAGAAGAATTCAACAAACTAGATGATAGTATAAAACAACAATTTGAAGAAAAATCTGGCATCGTTCAAGAACAAATAATGAATACTATAAGTGAAATTAAACTTATGGAAAAAGAATCTGAAAATAAGATAAAAGAATGGCAGTCAAATATTTCTCTTTTGACTGTTAACGTGCATATAAATTATATAAAATCAAAATATAAAAGAAATAAAAAGATTTCTCAATTTTTAGATAATATAAAAAAGGATATTATTAAAAATGTATCTTTGTTTTTAGACACACCACCCGCCCCTACTCCACAGCAGGTGGCTGGTCCACATCGTGAACCACCTAAACCATGGCTAAATTATAGGGTAAACCTTTTTGTCGATAATAGCAAACTTGAAGGTGCACCTGTTGTTATGGATTCAAGTTATACTTTCCAGAATATTTTTGGTAAACTTGAGTATGAAAATTATATGGGTATGCTAAAAACTGATTTTACAATGCTTAAAGCTGGGCTTTTGCATAAGGCAAATGGTGGATATATTGTATTTCAAGCAGAAGATTTACTTACAAATCCTCTATGCTATGAAACTTTAAAAAGAGTTTTACGTATTAAAGAAATCACTATCGACAACTCTTTAGAGCAAAGGAATGCAATGGTTATGGTATCTCTTAAACCAGAACCAATTCCTCTAGACTTAAAAGTAATTCTAATTGGAAATGCAAATATATATCATACATTGCTTAGTATGGATCCAGATTTTAGAAAATTATTTAAAATTAAAGTTGAATTTGCTGATGATGCTCCAAGGACTGATGAAAACATTCTTAGACTTGCAAGGTTCTTTCATTCTTTCTGTGAGAAAGAGGAATTGCCTCATTTAGATAAAAATGCCACTGCAAAAATGATCGAATATGCCTCTCGTCTAGCTAACGATAAAACTAAACTTTCTACTAAATTTAATGATTTATCTCAGATTATAGCTGAAGCTGGTACTTGGGCTAAACTTGCACATTCAAAAATTGTAACAGAAGATTTTGTAAATAAAGCAATTGATGAAAAAATTCAACGTGTTAAGAAATATGATGAAAGATATTCTGAAATGATAAAAGACAATACTCTTTTAATTAGCACTTCTGGCTATGAAGTTGGTCAAATAAATGGTTTAACTATTATGAGTATTGGTGATTATTCTTTTGGAAAGCCTGCTAAAATAACTGTAAATACATTCACTGGTAAGTCTGGAATTATAAATATTGAGCGTGAAGTTGAGCTTTCTGGTTCTACTCATTCTAAAGGTGTATTAATCCTTAGTGGATATATTGGAGAACTATTCGCACAAGATATTCCACTCTCACTTTCTGCTAGTATTTGTTTTGAACAGTTGTACAATGGGGTTGATGGAGATAGTGCATCAAGCACTGAAGCATATGCACTTTTGTCAAGTCTTTCTGATATTCCAATAAATCAAGCTATTGCTGTTACTGGTTCTGTAAATCAAAAAGGTGAGATACAACCAATTGGTGGAGTAAACGAGAAAATAGAAGGATTTTTCCAAGTTTGCAAAATGAGAAAATTGGATGGAAACCATGGAGTTATGATTCCAATACAAAATGTTAAAAATCTAAATCTTAGTGATGAGGTTGTAAATGCAGTAAAAGAAGGATTATTCCATATTTATGCTGTTTCTACAATTGAAGAAGGAATTGAAGTCTTAACTGGTGTTCCTGCTGGCAAGAAAGATAAGACTGGTAATTTCCCTGCTGGTACAATAAATTATCTTGCTTATGAGAAGTTAAAAAAATATGCGAAAGTAAGCAAGAATTAAGATTTTGCAAATCACAGCTTTTTTATATTATTTGTCCGCACATGTAGTTATATATAATTTTTGAGGAACACCGCGTAAGCGACCAAACGAGCAACCGCGAGTGCGAAATGGAGTAACTGACATTATGAGCTACGCAGTAGCGTACAGATTGGAGGTTACGACACCAAGGTGTTTGAAAAAATTATATATAACTACCATATGCGGACTTTGAATTTATTTAGCGGTGATTTTCAATTACATTTTTTCTATATCCCTTGCCAAGCTTTCTGCATCTAGTCCATATTTTTTCTCTATCTCTCCTATACTTCCATGTTTTACAAACTCGTCTGGATATCCATATTTTTTAAATGCTATATCTTTTAATCCTTTTTCTATTATAATGTTTTCTATTTCACTTCCAAGCCCACATTTTACTATATTATCCTCTATTGTTACAACTTTTTTTGTTTTTCTTATAGATTTTATTATATTTTCTTTATCTATTGGTTTTAAAAATCTAGCATTTATAACTTCTACTTGCTTCCCTTGTTTTTCTAAAATATTTGAAACTTCTACCGCTCTTTCTACCATTTTTCCAATTGCGATTATGCTTAAATCTTTTCCGTTCTTTATAATCTCGGCTTGGTTTGTTTCAAGTGGTGTATGAATATCAAACTTGATATCCCCCTCTCCTCCTCTTGGATATCTAATAACTACTGGCTTTTTTAACTTAACTGCATATTCAAGCATATCTTCTAATTCTTTGAAATCTTTTGGTGCCATTACTACTAGATTTGGAACAATATCAAAGAATGATAAATCAAATACTCCTTGGTGTGTTTCTCCATCATTTCCAACTATTCCAGCTCTATCTACACACATTATAACTCCTAAGTTTTGGAGTGCTATATCATGTATAACTTGGTCAAAACCTCTTTGATAAAATGAAGAATATATTGGTATAACTGGTACAAGTCCTGCTTTTGCAAGCCCTGCTGCAAAACCGAAGTGCATGTTGCTCTGCTATTCCTACATCGAAAAATCTTTGCGGGAATTTACTTGCAAAACTTGTAAGTCCTGTTCCATCTTTCATTGCAGCTGTTATTGCAACTATATCCTTGTTTTCCTCT
Organism: Clostridia bacterium; assembly: GCA_022791735.1. Classification (GTDB taxonomy): domain Bacteria; phylum Bacillota; class Clostridia; order TANB77; family CAG-508; genus JAAWPK01. The sequence continues at coordinate 10,187 of JAAVZQ010000061.1, read as the reverse complement.
GCAAGAGATACAAGCTTATCCCCAAACACTTTTGAATAATCCTTTTGTTTTTTCTTTTTACTCTCTCCTGTTTCTATATCAAAATTTGATGCACTATGAAACTTATCTGGGTTTTCTTCTGCTGGCTTGTAACCTTTTCCTTTTTTCGTAACTACATGTATAAGTATTGGTCCTTCTACTCCCTTAGTTAGTCTAAATATATTCTCTAATTTTTCTATATTATGCCCATCAATTGGTCCAAAATATTTAAACCCTAAATCCTCAAAAAGCATATTAGGAAGGAATAATTGCTTTATACTATATTTCACACGTCTTATCCCATTTATTATCCTATTACTAACTCTTGGCAATTTTTGTATTGCTTTTTTTATGTACCCACTTGATTTTTTATATACTTTTCTTGTTCTTGCTTTACTTAAAAACAGTGAAATTCCACCGACATTCTTAGAAATGCTCATTTCATTATCATTTAGTATTACAATTAGATTGGTTTTCGATGCTCCTGCATGGTTTAATGCCTCTAATGCCATTCCTCCTGTAAGTGCACCGGTCCCCTATTACTGCAATTATATGTTCTTTTCCTTTTTTCAAATCTCTAGCCATTGCCATACCAAGTGCTGCTGAAATTGAAGTACTACTATGTCCTGTATCAAAAGCATCATATTCTGATTCAGAGGCTCTTGGAAATCCTGCCATTCCATCAATTTGTCTTAGTGTTGGCATTTTGTCTTTTCTTCCCGTAAGTATTTTATGTACATAGCTTTGATGCCCTACATCCCATATTATCTTGTCTGCTGGTGCATTGAATACACTATGTAGTGCTATTGTAAGTTCTACTACTCCTAAGTTTGATGCTAAATGCCCACCATTTTTTGAAACTGTTTCTATAATTAACTCTCTTATATCCTTTGCGAGGAGCTCTTTTTCATTTATTTTTAATTTTTTTAAATCTTCTGTGTTATTTACTCTATCTAGTACTTTATCCAAGCTTTTCTGCCTCCTAGCTCTTTCACATTTTATTTGTTTATTATACTACAAAAATGGAGCATATGCAATATGCTCCATTTTATATAATAAATATCTAACTTTACATCTTTCTAAATACACCAGATACTTTTCCTAATATTTGACAATCTGGTACAATTATTGGATCCATTGTATGATTCTCTGGTTGTAATCTAATATGGTCTTTTTCTTTATAGAAAGTTTTAACAGTAGCTTCTTCTCCAATTAGTGCTACTACTATTTGACCATTTTCTGCTGAATTTTGTTTTTTTACTAAAATGTAATCACCATCTAGAATTCCAGCTTCTATCATGCTTTCTCCCCTAACTGTAAGCATAAAGCTTTCTGAATTTCCAACAAAATCTATTGGTATAGGGAAAGTATCTGTAACATTTTCTACTGCAAGAATTGGTGCTCCTGCTGTAATTTTTCCAATTACTGGTACCTCAACCATTTCTTTTCCACTATAAATTTCTTTTGAACCTTCTCTATTTGGATTTACTGCCGCTCCGCCTTTAATTAGTCTTAATGTTCTACCTTTTTGGTTCTCTTTTTTAATATATCCTTTTTCTTCTAGTTTTGCTAAATATCCATGAACTGTAGCTGTAGATTTTAGGTCTACTGCTTTTCCTATTTCTCTAACTGAAGGTGCATATCCTACATCTGCTATTTGCTTTTCTATGAATTTTAAAATAGCTTTTTCTCTCTTATTTAGTTCGACTGTGCTCTTTTTTCTACTCACACTCACCACTCCTTATTTTTTGATAAAATAATAATATCATAAAAACAAATAATTGTCAAACAAAATTTTGATTTTTTTGTTGTCATTCACATTTTTAATTAAGAGTTACGATATTTATTAGAGGTTATTATACAAACTCTCTCGGATATCCCATTACCTCTACATCTGTGGGAATGGTCAAAATGCTCCGTCCCTATTGACCATACCCATTGACCATATTAATAAGATTTCAAATGTTTTTCAAATATTCATATCATATGGAATATAAACAGTTAACAAAAAATCACAGTGACATCTAAGTTAAAGATGTCACTGTGACTTTTTCTTTCTTACACAATTATCTTCTCTAGTTTTTGCAATAGTTCATAACGTTTTTGCAATATAGTAATATAGAACTCTTTTCTTACATCACTTATTGGCATTTCTGATATCATATTTTCAATATATTTCATATTGATTTTAGGCACTAATTTTTTTACTGCTTCATTGCAATATTCATTTTTACAGGCTTTTAGATATTCATATGAATGTATCCTTTTGCCCATTTCCATTACTGCTGAATATGCATTTTTTATGTAATTTGTAAATTCGCCTTTGCTTGCCAATATTTCTTTCATCTGCTCATCTGTAAGTACTGGCGTTAGTGAACTTCCGCAATCAAATATTGGTGCAAATTCCATATTTACAACATATGTATCTAATTGATTTTCATAGTATATAAATCCCCAATTGTTGTTGTGTCTGTCTGTATTTCCTATAAAGAAGTCTATAACAAACATTTCCCAGAATTTACTTTTTATATTTTCTACGTTTATATGTTCTGGAACATATTTATAAATATTTTCAATAGATTTATATATGCTTTTTATATCCATTGTTAATGTATTATCTAGTTCGTATGATTTGCTCCATTCTTCAAATTCTATAAGTTTGGCTTCTCCTACTGCTTCAATTACGTCCTTATTTCTTTCTTTTAGGAAATCTTTACAGGCACATACTATTCTATCATTGTATGTGCCTAGTATAACTTCTTGCGTTGGAATTCCTACGCTTTCAAAAATTTTACTACCTATATATTCTGAATATACACTATTTACGTACGATACTTGTATATTTTTTCCTTTTTTTCTAACTGGGTTTTGGAATTTTACTAGATATTGAACGTCATTTAATATAAGAGTTTTCTTTTTGCCTGCTCCTCCATATTTTTGATATATTTCTCTTGCTCTACTAAAATCTATTAATTCCATCTTTTTCTCCTTGGCTCTATCTTTTTTACTACATTTTGCCTTTTATCTGCTCTAATGCTGTTGCTAATTGGTCTGGACATGATGTTTTTCTTACTCCGCATGGTATTCCTTTTAAAAGTTTTATTACTTCATCTATTTTTTTACCTTCTACTAGTTTTGTTACACCTATTGAATTTCCGAGGACATCCCCCTACAATTTTTGCACTTTTTATTACATCATTTTCTATATCTATTATCATTTCACTAGAACAAACTCCACTTGGCTTATATCTGTATTCCATTTTTTGCAATCCCTCCTTGTTTAATTATATTAATTAACTTCCTTTGCAAACACAATAGTTCTAAGTTTTCCGGTCATCTGTACATGTTGACAATGTAATTTCTCTTAATCCAGCTGTATCTCTATTATAGAAAGATGAATCTGTTGCTGATGCTTCAAAAACATTATATACTGAATATGTTATTTTTGTACCGCTTGGATCTGTTATATATATTTTATCTCCATTTGTTAGTTTCTTCAAATTTGAGAAAAACATACCATTTCTATAATTATGTCCTTGAATTACAGTATTTCCTACTTTATTTACTCCTACTCCTGAAAGATATGCAACTGCAATTTTTATTGCTTGTGGTGTTGGTTTTTCAAGGATTGGATATTGTATGTTTATTTTTGGGATAGATATTGTTCCATATACTTCATATCCACCATATTTAGTAGTAGTTCCACTAGATGTACCTCCTTGATATATTGTACTATTTCCATCAAGTGAACCTAGGTCTCCTCTGTCTACTACATTTTCTCTTGGTATTTCGTTTTTCTGCGAATTAGAAACTTGTTCAAACGCATCTACAATATTCTTTGCATCTGCATTTATTTTATATTTATTATATACTGAAAATCCAAAATATCCGATTAATATTATAATTCCAATTATTGCGACTACTAATAATATTGTTAATACATTATTGAATTTACTATTAAACATATAAATCCCTTCTTTCTTTGCTATCGTTCGTATACATTCATTATACCATATTTTTTACAGATTGTATATGCTTTTCTAAGTTTTCATAACATTTTTGGTTCGAGTTTTTCTCCTGCAAGTATATGAAAATGTAAATGCTTTACTGTTTGCCCTGCATTTTCTCCACAATTTGATATTACTCTAAATCCTTCTTTGTCTATGTTTTCTTGTTTTGCTATTTTGTTTATTGCCATGAAAATCTTACCGTACTAACTCTTTATCGTCTTCCTTAAGGTCTATTATTGCTTCTATATGCTTTTTTGGAACTACAAGTATATGTACTGGTGCTTGTGGCTCTATGTCACGAAATGCAAGTATATCTTCGTCTTCATATACAATATTTCCTGGTATTTCTTTATTTATTATTTTACAAAATATACACATATTCCCTTAATCCTTTCTTATGTTTGGAAAAGAATTGTTATTTGGCTAGGCGCGTGAAGCAAATATTCCCGGAGGCGTGCTAGTGCACGTTGATGGGAAATTTGCTGAGCAGCAACAACGCCAAATGGCAATTCTTTTTCAAGCTTTAATAAGTACGGCTTTAATACGCCTAACCCCTGCTGATGATGCCTCTTCCTTCTTTATCTTGAATGTTCCCATATCGCCTGTATGCTCTACATGAGGTCCACCACATATCTCTTTGCTAAAATCCCCTATTGTATATACTTTTACTTTATCTCCATATTTATTTTCAAATAATCCTATTGCTCCACTTGCCTTTGCTTCATCAAATGTCATTTCTTCACAACTTACTTTCAAATCCCTACTAATTTGTTCATTTACTATTCTTTCAACCTCATCAAGTTCTTCTCTTGTTACTTTTTGAGGATGTGCAAAGTCAAATCTTAATCTTTCTGTTGTTATATTTGAACCTTTTTGAGTTGCATGTTCTCCTAGAACTATTTGTAGTGCTTTATGTAAAAGGTGTGTTGCTGTATGATATGCAATTGTTTGCTCGTTTTGTTCTGCTAAACCTCCTTTAAATTTTTGCTCTGAACCAAGTCTTGACTTTTCTTGGTGTGCTTTAAATAACTTGTCAAAGTTTCCGAAGGTCTATTTTGAAGCCATTTTCTTCTGAGATTTCTTTTGTAACTTCTTGTGGAAAGCCATAGGTTTCGTATAGTCTAAATACTTCTTCTGCAGATAGTGTATCTTCTCCTTTTGCTTTTAATTTACTTAACTCTTTTTGTAGTTCTTTTTCACCATTTTCAAGTGTTTTCATAAATTTATCTTTTTCTGCCAAAATTGTATTTATGATATTTTCTTTATTTTGTACTAAATCAGGATACATTTCACCTAGAATTTCAATGTTTAGGTCTATTAATTCTTTTAGTTTATCTAATTCTATTCCTATTTTATTTAAATGTCTTATCATTCTTCTTATTAGTCTTCTTAGGATATATCCTCTATCTATATTGCTTGGTTTTCCACCATCTGCAATTATCATCATACTAGACCTTAAGTGTTCTGCAATAATTCTTCTGCTTGATAAATTATCATTTTTTGCTAAACTTTCTAGTTTATCCATCATAGGCTTAAATATTTCTGTATCAAATGGTGTTTCTTTTCCTTGAAGCAGCATATTTATTCTTTCTAGTCCAAGTCCTGTATCTACATTTCTTTGTTTTAGTTTTGTATAATTTCCTTCTGCATCTTTGTAATATTCCATGAATACATTGTTCCAGATTTCTACATATTTTCCACAACCACATGATGGGTTACATTCTTTTGAACATGGCTCTTTTCCTGTATCATAAAATATTTCTGTATCTGGTCCACATGGTCCTGTTTCTCCTGCTATCCACCAGTTATCTTCTTTTCCAAAGAAATATATTCTTTCCTTTGGCATACCATTTTCTTCCCAAATTTTTGCTGTTTCTTCGTCTCTAGGTGCATCTTCATCACCTTTAAAACATGTTACAGATAATTTTTCTACTGGAATATTTAATTCTTTTGTTAAAAATTCCATACTATATTTTATTGATTCTTTTTTGAAATATTCTCCAAGTGACCAGTTTCCTAGCATCTCAAAAAATGTTAAATGTCTATTATCTCCTACTTCATCAATATCTACTGTTCTTAGACATTTTTGATAATCTGCAAGTTTTGTACCTGCTGGGTGCACTTCTCCAAGTAGATATGGCACAAGTGGGTGCATTCCTGCTGTTGTAAATAGTACTGATGGATCATTTTCTGGTATTAGTGGTGCACTTGGTATTATGCTATGCCCATGGTTCTTAAAATAATTTAAAAATTTATTTCTAATTTCTAATGCGTTCATAAGATAATTCATCCTTTCATTAAATATATAGCTTGAAAAAGAAGCAAGTAGTGCAAGGAAAGCAAGTCAAACAACCGCAGACTAGGCTGGTGCCTGTCGAGGATTGTTTGACCGCAGCTTGACACCGCAATACGCCGTTTATTTTTCGAGCGTTGTAGAGCCGAAGCCCCCAATACGTTCTCCACTTGCAACGTCATTATCTGCTACTAAAAACTTCTCAAATATTGCTTGTCCAATGGCTTCTCCTTTTTTTATTGTTATATCTTCATCTTTTATATTATAAAATGCAAACATGATGTGTCCATCATTATCTGGATTTTCATAGTAGTCTGCATCTACTACTCCTATACTGTTTGCAAGTATTAAACCTTTTTTCTTTGGGTTTGAACTTCTATTGCATAATTTTAGATATTCATCATCTTGCATATATGCTTTTAATCCTGTTTTTACCATGCTAGGGTTCATTCCTTTTTTAAATGATGGTATAACGACATCTTCTGCCGCTTCTATATCATATCCTGCTGAATATTTTGTCTTACGTACTGGTATATTTATTCCTGCATTTTCAAATCCTTTTGCAATTTCAAATCCTCTTACTCTTTCCATTTTTATCTCATTCCTTTGCTACTTTTTTTATTTTTTGATTATATCACAAAGTACAAAAAAATGCTATATTTTTATAGCATTTCTAACATTTTTTGTTTATTAACATTTGAATTAATAACAAATATCATTTTAATTATATATAAGGTAGTTCTATCTATAGTTTTTGAGTAACACCGCGTAAGCGATCAAACGAGCTTCGCGAGTGCGAAATGGAGTAACCGACATTATAAGCTACGTAGTAGCGTACATTTGGAGGTTACGACACCAAGGTGTTATGAAAAAATATAGATAGAATTACCAAATCCACAGGACAAACGTTATTTTAAACATGTAACTTTGTGATTTAATCTTTATTTTTTATTCCATCCTTCTTTGTTTGTCTGTCTTTCTCTTGCAATGCTTAGACTATCCGCTGGAACATCATCTGTTATTGTTGAACCTGCTGCAATTAATGTATTATCCCCTATTGTAACAGGTGCTATAAAGTTTACATTTGAGCCTACAAAGCTATTGTCTCCAATTACAGTTTTGCTCTTTTTGAACCCATCATAGTTGCAAGTTATTGTGCCACAGCCTATATTTGTTTTCTTTCCTATTTCACAGTCTCCCATATATGACAAATGAGGTACTTTTGTGCCTTCTCCAATAGTTGCTTTTTTTACTTCTACAAAACTTCCTATCTTCACATTATCTGCTATGTTACATCCCTCTCTTATGTATGCATTTGGACCTATTTCGCAGTTTTCTCCAATTACTACTCCTGATTTTATTGTAGTATTTGGATGTATTACTGTATCTATTCCTATTTGTACATCGTCATATATATATGTATTGTTTGTATCTTCGATTGTAACACCCTTTTCCATTTGCTCTTGATTAATTCTAATTCTAAGTAACCTAGTTAGCATCTCTTGTTGTTTTCTATCATTCACACCTAGTATTTCTGTTTTGTCTTCTACTATTAATCCTCCTACTTTTAGCCCTTTCTCGTTCATTATTTTTATTACATCTGTCAAATAATATTCACCTTGGGCATTGTTTGGTGTAATTTTCTCTAGTGCTAAAATCAATTCTTCTATATCAAAACAGTATAATCCTGAGTTTATCTCATTTATTGCTTTTTGTTCTACACTTGCGTCTTTCTCTTCTACTATCTCTTTTACGTGTCCTATTTCATCTCTTATTATTCTGCCATAGCCTGTTGGATTTCCTACAATTGCTGTAAGTACAGTTGCATGTTCTTTATCTTTTACACTTTTAGATATTAATTTTTGTATTGTTTGTGGACGTACGATTGGAACATCTCCATAAAGAATCACCACTTTACCTTTTTTATCTTTTAGGTATGGTATTGCTTGAATTACTGTATGCCCTGTACCAAGTAGTTCTTCTTGATATGCATATTTTACAGTATCTTTAAGTACTTCTTCTACTTCTTCTCTTTTATATCCGCACTACTGTCACAATGTCGTTTATCCCTGCTTTTTTTGCTGTTTCTATAACTCTTTTTACCATTTCTTTTCCATATATTTTATGTACTACTTTGGCTTTATCACTTTTCATTCTTGTGCCTTTACCGGCTGCAAGTACCACTGCCATTATGTCTTCCATCTATTTAGCCTCCATTCTGATTTAAGATTGTTAGTATAATTATATGCATATTTATGTTATTTGTTTACCTTTCGTTCCACCTAACTATCTTTATGTCTCTATATATATCTAATATTTTTGTGTATTTTTGATATTCGTCCTCCCATAACATGCTTGGTACTTTATCAAAAGCTTTAAATACTTTTTCCGCTTCCATCAAAAATATTATCTTTTCTTTTGAATCCATTTTCTCATATTTTTTTGTTATTTCATAAAGGTCATCTAAGATTTGGTTTGCTTGTATAAATTCTGCAAAATCTCTAACTTTCATTCCTGCTTGTTTTATCTGCATTACTGAGAATGCTATTAAAGCAAATATTATAAATACTAATATATATATTATCGTTAATACTTCCACTTTATTCGTCTCCTCTTTTGCATTTGTATTTTAGCATACTTGTATTTTTTTTGCAACTTTATCTTATATTAAAATCTTTTAAGTATGTTTCACATTCTTTTAAGAAGAATTTATCTGTTTGTCCAGATATATAGTCTATTATTATTCTTCTTATATCTGTATTTTGTTTATATTCATTTGATTTATTGCTTACAAAGGAATATAGTGTTTTTTCACTTTGTGTCATGCTGTCTTTTATTTCAATTTCTTTTCTTCCATCTATTTTGTTTAGATATGTATCATAAAGATTATAAAATGCTTTTTCAATTATGTTTAGATTTTTTGTAGCCATTTCAGAATTATATATATTTGCATAATTCCACTTTTTTAGTTTTATCAAACTATCAAAAACATCTTTAGAGAATGTAAGATATGGCTTTTCTAAGCTATTTATAATTACATCCATTATGAGATTGTTTACAATTTGTGCATTTGTGTCTCCTAATACATCTGTGATTTCTTTTGGTATATCCTCTCTTTTTATTACTCCTACTATTATTGCATCCTCTATGTCACGCCCAATATATGCTATTATATCAGATAGCCTAACAACACTTGCTTCTAGCGTCATTGGTCTTATTTGTTTACTATAATTTTTTACCTTAAAAACTTTCTCTAGGTCGTCTAGTACATCTTGTGCTGTTTTACTTTTGTCTGGCTCATATTTATTTAACAAAATCTCTCCGTTATGCGCTAGTATTCCATCTAAAGTTTGTACTGTAATATTCAAATTTTCTAAGTCTTTTAGCATTCTTACACTTTGTGCATTATGGCAAAAATATCCGTATATCTTCTCTTTCTGCAATTGTATTTAAAAATCTTTCGCCTGCATGCCCAAATGGTGTATGCCCTACGTCATGCCCTAATGCTATTGCCTCTATTAAGTCTTCATTTAATCTTAATGCTCTACCTATTGTTCTTGCAATTTTTGATACAAGCTGTACATGCAAAACTCTGTGAGTTATATGGTCGTTTTTTATAAAGGCAAATACTTGCGTTTTGTCTATATATCTTGTATATGCTTGTGAGTGTATAATTTTATCTATATCCCTAAAAAATGGCGGTCTTATATCTGCTTGTTCTTCACTTATCTTTATTGCACTCTCTGATTTACACGCATATTCTGATAGTTTGCTTTCATTATGTTTCATAATTTCTTTTATTTCATTTATCACTATTTTCGCCCTCTTCCTCCTTTTGCTCTACATCAAGCTTGGTCTTCTCTTGT